>NZ_JAKREZ010000006.1:0-358754 GCF_022348345.1 Alteromonas sp. CNT1-28
ACTAAGAAGGCTATCTCTGGCAAAACTGCCGCCGCAACAACCATTGCGATACCGATAACTGCGCGTTGTAGATTAGTTAATTCATTCCATGATTTCATAATTTTTCCTTTTAGCACATAACAATTTAGTGTAAGGAAAAAATCCTTTATGCAAAGTGGATAGTTTCCATATATCACATTTATAGTTTTGCCACTTTCGCACGTAAATACACTTCCATCAATAACCTACACTTAGTATCTGAAAATACTGTACTTAAGTACGGAATCTTTCCTTTTTATTTTACGGACGAGTCAAAAACCGCAATTCTGTATTTATTTACAGTAATTAAAATCAAAAAAATGAAATCAATGTTCATGCAAATGGTGATTGAGCATATGCGCAACCGTCGCTATGCGAAGCGTTCGATTGAACTCTATAGTAAATGGATAATTAGCTTTATTCGCTTCAATAATAATAAGCACCCATCTGAAATGGGAGACAAAGAAGTTGAAGTGTTTCTGTCTCACCTAGTTAACGCTAAAAATGTGGCGCCGGCCACTCAGGCGAGTGCGTTAAATGCATTGGCGTTCTTATATCGCGATATATTAGAGCGCCCACTTTCATGCGAACTCAACTTTGTTTCAAGTCGTAGGCAAGCCAAGCTTCCAGTTGTATTAACGCAGGAAGAGGTCGTTTCTCTTTTTGAGCAAATTCCTGCCAACCTAAAGTTACCAATATCTTTATTGTACGGAAGTGGTTTGCGGTTAATGGAAGCGGTTAGGCTACGAGTTAAAGACATTGATTTTGACTACAACGCTATTCGCATTTGGGATGGGAAAGGCGGTAAACATCGCATTGTAACGTTGGCTGCGGAATTAAAACCGGGTCTTACACGGCAAATCGCTATGGTAGAAAACTTCTTGGCGGCTGATTTAGAAAATCCAAAATACGCAGGCGTTTATCTACCTCACCGATTACGTTTGAAATACAAAAACGCGCCCAGAGAGTTAGGCTGGCATTATTTATTTCCTTCTTCTCGATTATCTGTCGATCCTGAAAGCAAAAGAGTGCGACGACATCATATTGATGAATCGAGTATACAAAAAGCAATACGGAACACGGCAAAAACTTGTGACATTAAAAAGAAAGTTACGCCTCATACGCTGCGCCACTCTTTTGCAACGCATTTGCTGCAATCGGGCGCTGATATTAGAACGGTGCAAACACAGTTAGGTCATTCAGACGTAAAGACCACGCAAATTTATACTCACGTGCTTCAGCAAGGTGCGCAGGGGGTGATAAGTCCTTTATCTCGTATTTTGAAGTAATCTGAAAAGTAATTAGAATCAACAAAAAAGGGCCCGAAGGCCCTTTTCAATATTTAGCTTTAAAAGCGCTTATTTAAACGCTTATACACGCTCAAATACAGTAGCAATACCTTGGCCTAAACCAATACACATAGTCGCTAAGCCTAGGCTTACGTCTTGTGATTCCATTAGGTTGATAAGCGTACCCGAGATACGCGAACCAGAACAACCTAGTGGGTGACCAAGTGCAATCGCACCACCGTTAAGGTTAATCTTAGTATCTAGGTGGTCCATCCAACCAAGCTGCTTAATACAAGATAGCGCCTGTGCTGCGAACGCTTCGTTAAACTCAGCAAGTTCAATATCGTCCATAGTAAGGCCAGCGCGCTTAAGCGCTTTTTGTGTTGCTGGCACTGGGCCGTAACCCATAATTGCCGCATCACAACCCGCCACAGCCATCGAGCGAATTTTCGCACGAGGCGTTAGGCCAAGCTCTTTCGCACGGTCTGCTGACATAAGTAGCATACCTGATGCACCGTCAGACAGCGCAGAAGATGTACCCGCAGTAACAGTACCGTTTACTGGGTCGAACACTGGGCGAAGTGCCGCCATGCTCTCAGCAGTGCTCTCTGGGCGAACTACTTCATCGTAGTCAATTAGCTTTAATACGCCGTTTGCATCGTGACCTTCAACAGGCACAATCTCGTTAGCCCAACGGCCTTCAAGGTGTGCTTTGTGCGCTAGCTGGTGCGAACGCGCACCAAATGCGTCTTGTTGCTCACGAGTAATACCGTTTTGACGGCCAAGTAGCTCTGCTGTCATACCCATCATGCCCGACGCTTTCGCGGTGTACTTAGCAAGGCCAGGGTGGAAGTCGATGTTGTAGTTCATCGGTACGTGACCCATGTGCTCAACACCACCAATCATGTAAATGTCACCGCGGCCGCTCATGATGCCGCTTGTTGCATCGTGAAGGGCTTGCATTGATGAACCACATAAACGGTTTACCGTTACCGCGCCAGTTGTGCGTGGAATTTGTGTTAGTAGTTGCGCGTTACGTGCAACGTTGAAGCCTTGTTCTTTAGTTTGCTGAACACAGCCCCAAATGATGTCTTCAATTTCCGCTGGGTTTACGCCAGGGTTACGCTCTAGTAGCGCGGTCATTAGTGCTGCAGATAGGTCTTCTGCACGCACATTTCTGAAAACACCATTTTTTGAACGACCCATAGGGGTACGTACGCAATCGATTACGACCACTTCTTTCATTAGTTTTTCCTCCGGGTCTTATGCGAAATAGGATTTACCAGAAGCGGCCATTTCACGAACGCCATCTGAAATCTGATAAATTGGACCAAGTTCAGCGTACTTGTCTGCCATAGCAACAAAGTTCGCCAAGCCAATGGTTTCAATCCAACGGAAAATACCACCGCGGAATGGAGGGAAACCTAAGCCGTAAAGTAGCGCCATATCTGCTTCAGCTGCGCTATCTACAATTCCTTCTTCTAGGCAGCGAATTGCCTCGTTTGCCATAGGGATCATAAGGCGTGCAATAATGTCGTCAGCTTCAAAGTCTGTCTTCTCAGCTACGTGTGGCGCCATTAGTGCATATGCTTCTTCAGCAGGTGTTTTAGACGGCTTGCCGCGCTTATCAACACCGTAGTTGTAAAAACCTTTACCGTTCTTCTGACCTAAACGCTCTTCTTTGTAGAACAGTGTTACGGGGTCGTTGTCCAGACGAGCCATACGCTCTGGAATGCCCGCTGCCATTACGTCTGCTGCATGATCGCCCGTGTCGATACCTACAACGTCCATTAGGTAAGCAGGGCCCATAGGCCAGCCGAAGATTTTTTCCATTACTTTATCAACCGCTACAAAGTCAGCGCCGTCGATAAGCAGCTTACTGAAGCCCGCAAAGTATGGGAACAATACGCGGTTTACCAAGAACCCTGGGCAGTCGTTAACCACAATTGGGGTTTTGCCCATTTTAAGGGTAGCGGCTACTACTGCATTGATGGTTTCTTCAGAGGTTTTTTCGCCACGAATAATTTCAACAAGCGGCATGCGGTGCACTGGGTTAAAGAAGTGCATACCACAGAAGCGCTCTGGCTTGTCTAGGCTTTCAGCTAGCTGGTTGATAGAGATAGTAGAAGTGTTTGAACAAATGATAGCGTCGTCCGCTACGTTGTCTTCTACCTCTTTAAGCACAATACCTTTTACCTTCGGGTTTTCTACAACCGCTTCAATAACAAGGTCAGCATCTTTAAGCGTGCTGTACTCAAGGGTAGGCGTGATAGCGTTAAGTGTTTGCGCCATTTTAGTCGCGTCTACTTTACCGCGCTGCATGCCTTTACCAAGAATTTTCGCTGCTTCAGAAAGGCCAAGGTCTAGTGCACCTTGATTAATGTCTTTCATGATAACTGGCGTGCCTTTCACAGCGCTTTGGTATGCGATACCGCCGCCCATGATGCCTGCGCCTAGCACAGCGTTAAGCTTAGATTGCTTAGTCGCTGCTTTCGCTTGCTTTTTACCTTTGCTTTTAACTAGCTGGTCGGCTAGGAAAATACCAATTTGCGCTTTCGCAGCGTCTGTTTTCGCTAACGCTACAAAGCCTTCATTTTCAAGCTTAAGTGCACCTTCACGGTCTAGGCCCGCTGCTTTTTGAACAGTCTCAACCATTTTGTGCGGTGCTGGGTAGTGTTTGCCAGCTTGCGCAAATACCATAGCTTGAGCAGTACTGAAGCTCATCATGGCTTCGTTTTTGTTTAGCTGTAGTGGGGCTTTCTTAACCGCACGACGCGCTTGCCAGTCAAATTTACCGTCAGCGGCGTCTTTCACCATTGAAAGCGCACCTTCAACAAGTGCTTCTGGTGCAACAACGGCATCAACTGCGCCTTCAGCAAGGGCTTTCGCGCCTTTTCTGTCGCGGCCAGTGGTCATCCACTCAAGGGCGTTGTCTGAACCAATAAGGCGAGGTAGACGAACCGTACCACCAAAACCAGGCATTAGGCCTAGTTTAACTTCTGGCAAACCAATTGAAGCAGTAGTGTCTGCAATACGCATGTCACACGCCAATGCCATTTCACAGCCGCCACCTAGAGCGAAGCCGTTAACTGCAGCGATGGTAGGGAAAGGTAGGTCTTCGAAGCGGTCGAATACTTGTGATGTATTGGCAACCCACTGTAGTACTTCTGCATCGTCCATGGCGAATAGACCAGTGAACTCGGTGATATCAGCACCTACGATAAAGGCAGGTTTTGCGCTGCGTACTACTAAGCCTTTAACATCGCCTTTAGCAAGTAGGGCTTGAGTTGCTTCGTCAAGTTCACTCACCGTTTGGCGGTCGAACTTGTTTACTGAACCTTGGGCGTCGAATACCAGCTCAGCAAAGCCGTCTTCTAACAGGCTGACGGAAAGACTTTTGCCTGTGTATATCATTATCATCTCCTTCGGCATTGGCCAGGATGTTAGTGAAGTAATCCAACTAATTTGTAGGGTCGTATGCATTCACTAACGCGTTAGGGTGGCTAGATTCTTTACAAAGCCACACAAAATTTCAACAAAAAATCAAACAAGCGTTTCAATTTGTCTAAGGTAGTGGTCGGATGACTTAAATTCAAGTGTAAATATCGAATTCAAGCTTCATTTCGCCATTGGTGGTTGTATAATGAGCGTTATTGACGCAAAGCGCCAATCCAGCAAAAGAATAATCTACAATCATGTCAACTATGTGTGTAAAGCATAGCTAACGACAGCTGGCACAACATCTTCTTTGGCAAGGAGCCAGGCTGAAATTTTCCCTTCGTTTATCAAACGAACGTAGTGGATCAGTCGCAATGCTGCTTTTTCAGCAACATTTTACAATCAGCTCGATTCGGCAAATTTGCCAGCGCTCATAAGCGTTCGAGTGTAGAGCAGGGTAGGAGTTCTATTGTGTCTGGTTTTTATTTTAGTTCGTGGTTAGGTCAGCGCTCGCTGACAAAAAACAATAAATTGTTCGCCACCGTTGTGGGGGCATTTGTTTGCTCGCTCTCTTCATTTTTCTCTATCGGCGCATGGGCTACACAGCCTTTAACACTACCCGAAGATATTTTCGAAAAGGATCGCGCTCGTTATCTAGAAGTTGAAAAAAAGCTGTTAACGTATTCGAAGCGAAGCGTTCAGCGCCTCGATAACGACATTTATGAACTGGCGCATTATCCGCTTTATCCTTATCTACTTAGACTCAAGCTAGAGCGCACGATGTCAATAAGAACAAAGCGCGAGGTTAAGCAGTTTCTGGAAGATTTCAATGGTCAGCCGGTAAGCTACGGTGTGCGTTATAAATGGCTTAATTACCTTGCTAAGAACGATTATCGCAGCACTTTTTTAGACAATTATCGCCCAGGTATGGGCGCAAGGCTAACCTGTATTGCGCTTAATTACCGTTTAAAAGAAGGTGAAAGCGAACAAGCTATTTTGTCCGAAGTCGACGCTTTATGGCTTCACGGGCAGTCGCAACCGGATGAATGCGATCCGCTTTTTGCTAAGTGGAAAAAAGCGGGCATGATGACACCCGAAATGGTGATCAAGCGCATAGAGATTGCCGCGAAAGAAGATAACCGAAGCATTATCTCTTATCTTAAGCGCCAACTTCCCGGTGATAAGCAATACCTGGCTGACGCGTGGCTATCGGTAACCCGAGACACCGGCCGAGTAAATAGAACGGCGCTCTTTCCACTAAAAAATGCATCGCATGAAGCTGAGGTAATTGTATGGGCGGTCGAGAAACTTGCTTGGCGAAACCCTGACTTAGCCGGCACGGTATTTAACCGCTACAACGACAAAAACGTGTTCTCGCCAGCGCAGCAGCACGTTATGCGAAGAGCAATAGCGCTTAGCTACACGCTAGACCGCCTTCCTCAAGCGCATCATTGGCTTGAACTTGCTGATGTGCAGGGTGCCAGTGAAGATGTAAAGCTTTGGCATATTTCCCATTTGCTTCGCACGAAAAAGTGGCGGGAAGTGGTTAATGTTATTGATAGCGCTCCTGCCAGTTTGCAGCAAGAAGAAAACTATCGCTATTGGAAAGCTCGTGCTTTAGAAGCGCTTGGTCAAACTATGCAGGCTACGGTGCTTTATAAAGAGCTTTCTCAAGAACGCCATTATTATGGCTTTATGGCAAGTGCGCACATAGGCGAAATTCCGTCGCTCGCACACACGCCAGCGCCAAGAGACACGGCAGCTATTGCCAGTGTGGCGAAAACTCCTGCTACTATGCGCTCTGTTGAATTTTTCAGGTTAGACAGAACCACAGAAGCGCGCCGTGAGTGGTTCTATTTACTGTCGCATTTACCCGAATCGAAAGTGACCGATGCGGGCATTTTGGCGTACGAGTGGGGCTTGTACGATCAAGCTATTACCAGTTTTGCGCGAAGTGGCTATTGGGATGATGTCGAGCGCCGATTCCCACTGGCCTTCAATGATGTATTCAGCGAAAAGTCGCAGGCATACAGCATTTCAAAGTCGCTGGCTATGGCTATTGCACGCCGCGAAAGTTCGTTTAGAAGCGATGCTATCTCTTCGGTGGGAGCGGCAGGACTCATGCAGCTTATGCCGGGAACAGCGCGTTATGTAGCAAAAGAGAAAGTAAGTCGTAACACACTTTTTCAGGTAGACGATAACGTTGAATACGGCGTGCAGTACCTGCGTTATTTAATGGACAAGTTAAACAATAACCCTGTGCTGGTGTCCGCATCTTATAACGCTGGTTGGCGCAAAGTGTTGGAATGGTTACCTGCTAATGAAGCGCTGCCCGTGGATATTTGGATTGAGAATATTCCTTACAAAGAAACCCGTGCTTACGTGAAGGCGGTGATGGCGTATCAGCATATTTACGACCAGCAGCTAGGTGGAAACGAGAATATCTTCCCTCAACTTACCCGCGATATGATCCCATCGGCAGATGCAGTAAGTACACATCCGGTAACAGGTACACTGCAACTAGCACCGCGATAGCTATCAAAGGTTAGGCGTATACAGGTACGCCTTTCATTACGTTATTATTTTACCAGTATGGGAAACTTAACGTATACAACAGCACAGCGGTCTGAGCCAGTATGCATGTCATGCTGGCCTCGTGATACACTAGTAGCTAACTAACGACTAAAAAGATAAGAGGGGCTATGTCGCAACATAAAGCAACCTACCAACAGCATATCGAAGAGCTTCAAGCTAGAACTCGCGAAGCACTACAGCGAGAAGGGCTAGACGGACTAGTTATTCACTCAGGGCAGGGCAAACGTCTTTTCTTGGACGATAATCACTACCCATTTAAGGTAAACCCGCAGTTCAAAGCATGGGTGCCTGTTATTGATAACCCTAACTGTTGGCTGGTGGTAAACGGTGTAGACAAGCCTACGCTTATTTTCTATCGCCCTGAAGATTTCTGGCACAAAGTGCCACCAGAGCCAAATGACTTTTGGACTGACAGCTTCGACATTAAACTACTTCAACAGGCCGATGCGGTAGAGAAATTTCTGCCTTACGATAAAAGCCGTTTTGCCTATGTAGGCGAATATATTGAAGTGGCAAAAGCGTTGGGTTTTGACAATGTAAATCCAGACCGCGTGTTGCATTATTTGCATTATCAACGTGCTTATAAAACCGACTATGAACTTGACTGCATGCGTGAAGCTAACAAGCTGGCGGTGGCAGGTCATAAGGCCGCTGAGCAAGCCTTCCGTGAAGGCAAAAACGAGTTTGATATCAATCTTGCCTATGCTGCAGCAAGTCGACAAGGTGACAACGACGTACCATATACCAGTATTGTGGCACTTAACGAGCATGCTTCAATTCTGCATTACATGCAGTGTGATACCGTAGCGCCAAAAGAATCGCGTTCTTTTCTGATTGATGCGGGTGCGAATTATCATGGCTATGCGGCAGATATTACACGTACTTACGCTCAAGAAGATGTTCATAATTCAGCGATGTTCCGCGACCTCATTCAAGCGGTAGATAAGGTAACGCTGACCTTAGTCGATTCGTTAAAGCCGGGTGTCGCTTACACAGACATTCACTTGTTAGCCCACGATGGTATTGCGCAAATTCTTCACGATACCGGCATGGTGAACCTAACGCCGCCAGAAATCGTGGATATGGGGATTACACGCACGTTCTTCCCACATGGCATTGGCCATTTCTTGGGGCTGCAGGTACACGATGTGGGCGGATTGGTTAATGATGACAGAGGCACGCCTAAGCCTGCTCCTGATGATCACCCGTTCTTACGCTGCACGCGTATGGTAGAAGCCCGTCAGGTGTTCACTATTGAGCCGGGCCTGTACTTCATCGATAGTCTACTGCGCGACCTTAAAGCGACGCCTGCGTCTAAGTACATTAACTGGGATACCATTGATGCATACAAACCTTTTGGTGGCATTCGCATTGAAGACAACATTATTGTGCATCGCGATAAGAACGAGAACATGACCCGAGATTTGGACTTAAATTAATCGACTTTTTGTGTATAGCCAACAAAACCCATCGTAATAAATGCAAAGAGCAGCCTTAAGCTGCTCTTTTTCATTACGCGCTTTTAAAATGTACGTTCTCTTTGTTGTGTCACCTTGATGTAGAACCACTATACCTGCGGTAACACGCCGCGATTACGAACATTTTAACTCTCGCTGAGTGGGTAATTATCTATGCTCAATAGGAAGATGTACAAGCAATGATTAGAAAGGAGTCGTTATGCCACAAGGCGATATTGTAGGTTTATTAATAATGGCAACGGTGGCGGGTCTTGCTATGCCCGCAGGCGCTATTTTAGCGACTTATCAAGGCATTCAGCCTAAGTGGCTAGAAAAAGAGTTACGCCATGGCATTTTAGCGTTAGGAGCAGGAGCGCTAATTTCGGCGGTGGGACTTGTGCTCGTACCTGAAGGCATAAAAGACGTATCGGTATTTGCTGCCATAATGTGCTTCGTTGGCGGTGCCTTAGCTTTCATGGCCCTTGATATTTATCTAGCGAAAAAGAAAACCGCAGGCAGCCAGTTAGCTGCCATGCTCAGTGATTTTGTGCCTGAGTCTATCGCACTTGGTACTACGGCAGCGTTAGGCGGAGGTACCATGTTATTAGGCCTACTGATTGCAGTTCAAAACTTACCAGAAGGGTTTAATGCGTATAGGGAAATGTTGCCAAAGAACAAGCAGCGCAGTACCAAACTCATTATTATCTTTGTATTAATGGCGCTACTTGGCCCCTTGTTTAGCTTGTTAGGCTTTTATTATCTAGCGCAGTTCCCCGTTGTAATGAGCGGTATAATGCTGTTTGCCGCAGGTGGAATACTTTATTCGGTGTTTCAGGATATTGCACCGCAAATTCGTATGGAAAACCATTGGCTTCCTCCGCTTGGCGGTATTCTTGGTTTTTTAGTGGGGATGATAGGTTTCATGCTCGAAGGCTAGCTTTTTAATAATTAGCTAGTTTTCGTAATTGGTAATTGCCAATAAAAAAAGCGTGTTGCTTACAACACACCTTTTCATATCACTTATCGACAATTAGTTATCTATTGCTAGTTAGCTTGTACGCTCAATTGAAATATGTGCCAGCGCGATTAACGCCTCTTTATATTCAGAATCTTCAATAGCGTTTAAGCTGTTAATGGCCATTTGTACTTCTTTTTGCGCACATTCACGTGTGTAGTCCAAAGCACCGGTTTCTTCCATAATGCCTTGAATCCGCGTCAAGTGTGCTAGGCCATTGCTTTGTTCAATAGCTTCTTGAATAAGCGTTTTGTCGTCGTCATTTCTTGCGTGCCACATAGCGTAAAGTAATGGCAGAGTTGGCTTACCTTCAGCTAAGTCGTCGCCCGCATTCTTGCCCATTTCTTCACTGTCAGCCATGTAGTCAAGTATATCGTCAGCTAGCTGAAAGGCTGTGCCTAGGTGCTTGCCGTATTCTTGCATAGCGTGTTCAATGTGCTCATTTTGGTCGGTCAGCACAGCCGCTAACTGCGTAGCAGCTTCAAACAAACGCGCCGTTTTACCGTAAATAACATCAAAGTAACGTGCTTCTGTAGTGCTGGGATCGTTACAGTTCATCAGCTGTAACACTTCACCTTCAGCAATTTGGTTTGTGGCTTCAGACAGTATCTCCATAACGCGCATGCGTTTAAGGCTCACCATCATTTGGAAAGAACGGGTGTAAAGAAAGTCACCCACTAATACTGATGCCTGATTGCCAAAAATGGCATTGGCCGTTTCCCGCCCTCTGCGCATGGTCGATTCGTCAACCACATCGTCGTGCAATAGGGTAGCGGTATGAATAAATTCAACAATCGCCGCAAGGGTATGGTGATCGTTGTTGTCTATTCCCATAGCCCGCGCACTTAACACGGTAAGAAGTGGGCGTAATCGTTTGCCGCCACTGTTTACAATGTAAAAACCAAGCTGATTAATTAGGGCAACATCAGAGTCGACTTGTTGTTGAATCAGCTGGTTGACCGCCTGCATATCATCATTAGACAGGGCGCGGATTTGATCTATATCCATAGGCATGGCAATAAATACTTACTCTTACGTCTTGGGCAATTATTGGTGGCGATTGTACCTTAATCATCTGTACTATCCACCAAATTGTCTTAAAAAATGACGGCTTAACGCATTTACGTGTAATTCCTCAAACACGGTTAAACCAGATGTGAAAAAGGTGGGGCTGCGTTCTTCATATAAATTCTGTTCTGTGTTTAGCGGTTTGCCGCACGTACGCCCCCTTAATCATGCGATCACATGCAATTATAGGTGCTCTCGATAATTTTTCCTGTTAAGTCGCTATTTTTTGACGTTTGTATGAAGAAAACGAAGTGTTTAAGAGCAACTTTGTTTCTCAATTAGGGGAGTAGCATTGCCCCAAATCACAGATACAAAGTGGGGAAGTAGTAATCGTAAAAACGATCCTATTCGTGGGATCCAACAGCTCGATCGCGGTCTGATCGCAATGCATATTTGAGGATCGTTTGCCGATCTCGCTCGCGTGATCTTGCGCTGTTTGGATCGCATTTCTATGTAATTTAACCTATCAATATTTCCATTTTGATTTAATACGACCTAAAAATTTTTACTGTTTTTTCAAAAAAATTTGTGAATTTTTAACGGTTTTTGGGCATTTGAAGCTGCATCAAATACCCAATTGGGGCATAATTCGCCCCATGTTGGAAAAATAATCTATTTTTCTGCGAATCGGGGTTGTGATTTACGGATGTTTCACGTACAATTCGCGCCCTGTTTTTTGAATTGAAGCGTCAGTGGACGCAGAGCGGAGTTAACTATGTACGCGGTTTTCCAAAGTGGCGGTAAACAACACCGTGTGGCCGAAGGCCAAACCGTTCGTCTTGAAAAAATCGAAGTAGCCCCAGGCGAAACGGTTGAATTTGACAAAGTTTTAATGGTAAGCAACGGTGACGACGTAAAAATCGGCACACCAATCGTTGCTGGTGGTAAGGTGACTGCTGAGGTTGTTACACACGGTCGTGGCGATAAAGTAAAAATCGTTAAGTTCCGTCGTCGTAAGCACTCTCGTAAGCAAGCGGGTCACCGTCAGTGGTTCACAGAAGTGAAAATCACTGGTATCAACGCATAATAGGAGCACGAACACATGGCACACAAAAAAGCTGGTGGTAGTACCAAAAACGGTCGTGATTCAGAAAGTAAACGCCTAGGTGTTAAGCGCTTTGGTGGTGAATCTGTTCTTGCTGGTAACATCATTGTTCGTCAACGTGGTACTCGTTTCCACGCTGGTGACAACATGGGTATCGGTAAAGACCACACGTTGTTTGCACTAAAAGACGGTAAAGTTCAGTTCGACGTTAAAGGACCGAAGAACCGTAAATTTGTAAGCATCGTAGCTGAGTAAGCGCGTAAGCTTCTCGCCGAACAGGCTTAGAAAAACCCCGCGCTTGCGGGGTTTTTTGTTTTGTGAAACCTTTCTTTCTTTTTCTGTTCTTAATTAATAGCGATTATATTCTGAAAATGAATTAGCGCTGAGCAAGGTTTTACTTCTCAATTTTTTAGAATGCTGAGTAGACTCAAAAGCGCCGATGCGCAATTTGGTGTAAACTTAGTATTCGCATTAAATAAGTTAATAACCCACGGCATTACAGCCCGGAGTGATAAATGAAATTTGTAGATGAAGCTGAAATTCGCGTTGAAGCCGGTGACGGCGGCAACGGTACAATTGGCTTTAGAAGGGAAAAATACGTACCTAAAGGTGGCCCAGACGGTGGCGACGGTGGTGACGGCGGCAGTGTATTTTTACAGGCCGATGAAAACCTAAATACATTGATCGATTATCGCTTTGAGCGCTTTCACCGTGCTGAGCGTGGCCAAAATGGTCAAGGCGGCAACTGTATTGGTAAGAAAGGTAAAGACCTCACCGTAATGGTGCCTGTTGGCACGCGTGCTACTGATAGTGATACTGGCGAAGTATTAGGTGACCTGACTCGTCATGGTCAAAAGCTTAAAGTGGCACAAGGTGGTTTTCACGGTTTAGGTAATGCCCGCTTTAAAAGCAGTACGAACCGTGCCCCACGTCAAAAGACCAATGGTACACCAGGTGAAATTCGTAACCTTAAGCTAGAGCTTATGCTTCTAGCCGATGTTGGCTTACTTGGTATGCCTAACGCAGGTAAATCAACCTTTATCCGCTCTGTATCAGCAGCTAAGCCTAAAGTGGCTGATTATCCGTTTACTACCCTTGTGCCTAACTTAGGGGTGGTTCGTCAAGATTCACAGCGAAGCTTCGTTGTTGCGGATATTCCTGGTTTGATAGAAGGTGCTGCCGATGGTGCTGGCCTAGGTATACGCTTCTTAAAACACTTAGAGCGCTGTCGTATCTTGCTTCACGTGGTAGATATTTTCCCTGTTGATGAAACGGATCCTGCCGAGCACGCAAAAGCGATCATTGAAGAGCTTGAAAAATACAGCCCTAAATTGGCAGAAAAGCCCCGTTGGTTAGTATTTAATAAAGTCGATTTACTACTTGAAGAAGAAGCTGAAGAACGCTGTCAGCACGTGATCGATGCGTTGGGTTGGGAAGGCCCAGTTTATCAAATCTCTGCGTTCCAAAAGATGAACCTAGATCCTTTGTGTAACGACATTATGGACTTCATTGAAACTCTTCCAGCTGAACTGGAAGAGGAAGAAGAGAAGAAAGAAGTAGAATTCAAGTGGGACACTTACCACAAGAATACACTTGAAGCTCATGATGAGTTTGAAGATGACCTAGATGACGACGACTGGGACGAAGACGATTACGACGTGGAAGTTGAGTATCGTCGCTGAGAAACAGTCGTTGAGAAACAATCGCTGAGTGACAGTCAATTGCGAAGCAATTACTGATAACCAGTGCTCTAAAGCAAATTAGAACAACAAAAAGCTCGCATCGTTGCAAAGACAACGTGCGAGCTTTTTTGTAAGTAACGCGGTTAGGCTAATGCACCCTCATCGTGCTGGCTTACTCATTGGTATGATAGATAACCTTTCCCAGCAATTGAGCGCGAGTAAACTTACCCATGGCCTCTTGGCTTACAGAGTGGGCCTTGTTATCGCCCGTTAAGGTAAACGTTCCGTCGGTGTTAACATGGTCTACCCTTTTGATAATTACGCCGTAAGTGCTGCTTTTAACAACCACGATTTGCCCGCTACGCAGCCACCTAAAAGGCCATCTCATTG
Source organism: Alteromonas sp. CNT1-28 (assembly GCF_022348345.1). Taxonomy (NCBI): domain Bacteria; kingdom Pseudomonadati; phylum Pseudomonadota; class Gammaproteobacteria; order Alteromonadales; family Alteromonadaceae; genus Alteromonas; species Alteromonas sp. CNT1-28. The sequence continues at coordinate 13,998 of NZ_JAKREZ010000006.1, forward strand.
CACAGACAAAATCACCGTCGTTAAGAGAAGGCAACATGCTGCTCCCCGTAACCCGCATAATTTTAAACATTTAGAGGTCGGGATAAACCACTTCTTCAGAAGGTGGATAGGAGCACGTTGCTTTTTTGGTTGCGACATCCTTGGTTGCCCAGAAACGCTCGGCAAATTCATTCACTAACGAAAGCAGCTCTTCAGCTTTTTCTCTGCTGACGTGTTGCTTACACCCAGAACCGGCCAGCATGATTTTATGTGCAAGCTCGTTAGTGTCTGGAAACTTCTCAAACTGAGGGGCTTTAAAGTAATCGCCCCATATTACCCTGACTTCTTGCTTTACTTTCTCTGCATGGGTTTCCTTTTCTGCTACTAGGCGGCTCATTTGCGCCTGATCTGCGAACGTAAGTGTCTCTTTTTCGGCCAGTTCGTTAAGTAGGTCTACGAAGCGAATAACACTCAACGCAGCCAACTGCGCCGAAAACGGATCGTAAATTTTGCAAGGAATGTCGCAATGTGCGCTAACCGCAGGGAAGGGGCTAACGGCATGAAGTTTTGAGAGTAATTGATGAATCATAATTTGTACCCCCTTACTTTGCTGAGCGCTTTTTAGCGTTGAAGTATTTGTAAGCCGCAAAGCCACACGCAGCTGCACAGCCTACAAGAGACGCGTAAAACAGAGCATGCATAACACCGCTAGTCCAGTGTTCATGATCGTGTCCTGCATGAGCGAATGCGCCCGAACTAAATACAGCGGCGTATAGCATTAGAGCAGAGCGTTTAAGGTTAACTTTCATGAATTCTCCTAAAGCGTTAGTAAAAGTAAGGTGAAGTAGTTAGGCGCATAAGTATCGGTGCAACTACACGGCGAAGCGCAGTGGTACATTGCTGTTCACGATGTTGTTCGAGGCGCTGATGACAGTATGAGCTCTGTCGACAATGGCGTTTCGGTGGTGAGGCAGTTTCAGATGAAAGTATGTCTCTTCAAGCAAGCTTGTTAAGCCCATAATCTTAGCTGTCATTGCGCTGTTCTCACCGCCGTCTACCTCAAGCAGAATAACGGCGATATCAAACGCACAGCCAAGGTATGGAATTGCTTCACTGAACTGACCGCTTTGCATAAGCATTGTGCCTTGCATTTCATCGCGCGCCATTACGTGTAGGGCCTGTTCTGGGTTGTTGTAAACCCAATCTGCGTGTTTAGGGCATAGATAGTTTATTTGCATTGTCGCGACCTCCTGTATACACACTAGAACAGTTAAAATAATAATGCAAATGATAACTGTTTCTATTTGTTGGGTGTTAAAGCTATACCCTTTGAGCCAATACACATTTGGTCTCTGATATTGATATACTGCCGCGGTTCAACAATAAAAACGGCTTTATAGGTAATGAAATGAAGATAGCGATGATTGCTGCTATGGCGAAAAACAGAATTATAGGCGCAGATAATGATATGCCGTGGCACTTACCGGCTGATTTAAAACACTTTAAAGCGATCACCTTAGGCAAAGCCGTCATAATGGGCCGCAAAACCTATGAGTCAATCGGAAGGGCATTACCTGGCAGGCCAAACATTGTTATAACGAGTAATACTGACTACAGCTTATCTGACGCGACGGTAGTAGATTCACCAGAGTCAGCGATTGAGGTAGCCAAAGCGCTAAGCGCAGAGAACAGCGACAACGATGAAATAATGATTATCGGTGGCGGTACTATTTACCAAACGTTCTTAGATAGCGCTGACACTTTGTATCTCACACATATTGATTTGACTGTTGACGGAGATACACAGTTCCCAGACTATGAGGCGACAGCAAGTTGGACGGAAGTATCACGTGATGAACATGACGCCGATGAGAAAAATCCTCACCCTTACACATTCGTTACTCTCGTTCGAAACTAACGGAGAGATTGGAACTAGGTCCAATTTAAAATAAAAAAAATGCCAGTGTTGTGAAACTCATAAATTGAGAGCTTCACAACACTGGCATTTTTATTTTTGCGTTGCGCGCAGATGCTACTTCATTTGGTCGAACAGGTTCTCTAATGAAAGACCCTGATGACCCAACATATCGCGAAGACGGCGAAGTGCTTCTACTTGAATTTGACGAACACGTTCACGTGTTAAGCCAATTTCGGCACCTACATCCTCAAGTGTTGAAGGTTCATATCCCATAAGACCGAAACGACGAGCAAGTACTTCGCGTTGCTTAGGGTTTAGTTCTTCAAGCCAGGTTACAATATTACTTTTGATATCTGAGTCTTGTAAGCTCTCTTCAGGGCTAAACTCTTTCTCGTCAGCAATAATGTCGAGGAGTGCTTTATCATTTTCTCCACCAATAGGTGTATCGACAGAGGTAATGCGCTCGTTTAAACGCAACATCTTAGTGACATCTTCCACAGGCTTATCAAGCGCTAGTGCAATTTCTTCTGCAGTTGGCTCATGATCAAGCTTTTGTGAAAGTTCACGAGAAGCACGTAAATAAACGTTTAGTTCTTTCACTACATGAATAGGCAAACGAATGGTGCGCGTTTGGTTCATGATAGCGCGTTCGATGGTTTGGCGTATCCACCATGTGGCGTATGTTGAAAAGCGGAATCCACGTTCAGGATCAAACTTCTCTACGGCACGAATTAGTCCTAAATTGCCTTCTTCGATTAAATCTAGAAGTGCCAACCCACGATTGTTATAACGGCGAGCAATCTTAACAACAAGGCGAAGGTTGCTTACAATCATACGTTTACGAGAGGCTTCGCAGCCTTTCAGTGAGCGGCGCGCAAAATAAACTTCTTCTTCTGCGGTTAGCAGTGGTGAAAAACCAATCTCTCCTAGATAAAGCTGTGTGGCATCCAGGTTTTTAGGTTGGTCATCCTGACTGAAAATGGCGTCGTCATTTTCTAGTTCAGCGTCGTTAACTAAGGTTTCGTCAGCTTTCATATCAGCTGGCATATCGATGACTTCTAAGTCATCTTGCGGTTTTGATTCCAAGGCTTTATTTGACTTACCCATCATGAATCTCCTGCTACAAGGTTTACCTTATGACGTATCTCCTTTGTCTTTTTTATTGTTATTTATTTTTATTATTTTAATGCTGGCAGGTATTTCATAGGGTCTAATGATTTCCCTCTATACCTAACTTCAAAGTGAAGTTTTACCGAATTTGTTCCGCTGTCACCCATGGTTGCAATTTGCTGCCCTGCCGACACCCATTCTCGTTCTTTAACTAAAATGGCATCGTTGTAGGCATAGGCACTTAAAAAGGTATCTGTATGCTTAATGATAACCAGATTACCGTAACCTCTTAGTGCGCTACCTGAGTAAACAACTTTTCCATCTGCTGCCGCTACGACTTTACTGCCTTTAGCACCAGCGATATCAATACCTTTGTTGCCTGACTCTGACTTACTGAAGGTTTCAACTACCTTACCTTCTGCAGGCCACATCCACTCTTGTACTTTGTCTGGGAAACTCGTCGGTGTTTGTTTTTTGACGCTTTGTGACGGCTTCTTGACTTTTGAAATATTTTGTGTTTTAACAAAATCTTCACGTTCAACATACGCTTGTGGTTGTGGACGGTCAACCAAACTTTGGTCTACACTTGTTGTGGTCGGATGTGTTGACCGTATAGTCTGAGCTTTAGGTTTCTCGGGGGCGCTAACTACTTTGGCTGGTGGTGTGATTTTTAAAACTTGACCAGGAAAAATGGTGTAAGGGACTGATAATTGGTTGTATTTTGCTAAGTCGCGATAATCATTTCCCGTGTACCATGCCACCGCATAGAGGGTGTCTCCCCGTTGAACTTTATAGGTTTTTTTTGTGTATTCTTCGCTTCCATCTGAAACTTGGCTATTTAATAAAACGACGGGAGCGGGTGCACTTCTTCCTGCACAGCCCCCGATGAGTACACAAATATATAACAAAATTCCTATGTGAAGGTGGGGCCTACGCATGTCATCGCAATAGTAAATAAGCGAATATTGCGAGGATGACTACTCCCCATCCAAGCACTTCTACATACTGCCTTAGCTTTTGCTCCATGGCTGCGCCCCCCCAGCGCATGAGTGCTGCGACCAAAAAGAAGCGTGCGCCTCGACCAACAGCTGATGCCAGTACAAATGGCAAGAAGGCCATTTGCAAGAAGCCAGCACTCACAGTGAAAATTTTATAAGGGATAGGTGAGAAACCAGCAAGAAAAACTACCCATACGCCGTAGTCTTTAAACCACTGCATTGCCGTGTCTATTTTGTGGGTATACCCCCAGCTCTCGATAAGCGGAGCCAGCCAAGCATCAAAAGCAAAGTAACCAAGCCAATAGCCAGCAATACCGCCCAAAATCGACGCGATGGTCGTAATAAAAGCGAACTGCCATGCTCTAGTAGGCTGGGACAGTGCCATTGGCGCAAGCATTACATCAGGTGGAATAGGGAAGAAAACCGACTCTGAGAAGCTTAACCCGCCCAAATATTTGGTTGCGTGACGATGTCTCGCCCAGCGTAACGCCATGTCATAACATGGCTCAAAAAGCTTCACATTAGCTCTCCTGCTACAAGGGGAACAAATCGGACCGATTCAATGGTCGATGTTTTTAGTTCACCTTCAATCCTATCAATACACAGTAACGATTGTTGCTCGTTACCTACGGGAATAATCAACCGCCCGCCTTCTTTAAGCTGATCGCACAAATCCTGTGGAAGACTTGCAGCGGCGGCGGTGACAATAATGGCATCGTAAGGGCCCTTGGACGCCCAACCTTTCCAACCATCGCCGTGTTTCATTGCAATATTGTGAAGGTCGAGCTGATTCATTCGACGTTTCGCTTGGAACTGCAATGATTTAATACGTTCAACACTGAATACTTTGGCAAAAAGCTGCGCAAGAATAGCGGTCTGATAACCTGAACCCGTGCCTATTTCTAACACTTTCTCGGGTTTATTAGGGCTATCTAGCAGCAACTCTGTCATTTTCGCAACAATATAAGGCTGCGAAATGGTTTGGCCTTGACCTATTGGCAATGCCGTATTTTGATAGGCCTTATGTTTCAGCGCGTCGGGTAAAAAGCTTTCCCGCGGCGTACCAGCAATGGCGTTCAATACTGCTTGCGAACGTATTCCCTCGTTATAAAGCAGTTGTGCTAACGCGTCTCCTTTTCTAGAAGCTCTCATGATGTTGCGTACTTTCCTTTATTCTTATCCACAGCCACGCGAGGTTTAGTCTGTTGCGCGCCACGCTTTCTCAATACTCTTTACACCCTGTTAATTGGGGACAAGGTTTCCACGCACTCTCTAAGGACTGAGGTTGCAAAGCAGCCACTTGGAAGCGCAAACGAGATAGTAAATGTATCACCCTTACTCTGCCATTCAAGCTGTGAAGGCCAAATTTTTATCGCGCGACGCTCTTGTTCGAACCCGCACTGGCTTAAAAAGTCGATAACTTCACTATTTTGCTCTGCAACAGATTGCTCAAGTGCTAGTGTGTCAGCTTGCGTAACAAGTTCACCTTTACCCCACAGCGGTGCTGAAGGGCATACGTCTTTGGCATTAAAACGAAGTTGTGCGTCTTGCTGCTGCTCAGAGCCGTCGGAACCTTCGTTGATGAAAAAGCTGTTAGAACCTGAAAGCACCAGCGCGTCGCCGTGAGTGACCTTGTCGAACATGCCTTTTTCTAAGCGTGCAGAAAGCATTTCATTAAATAGCCAGCTGCGCAGTGCAGAAAGCGCCATGGAACGTTTGTTGCGGTGTCTGATGGTTTCACCGTTTACCATTCGCTCGGCCATTACCAGGTTTCCACCGCGTTGCACTTCACCCATGTCATTTAAGCGCATTACGCCAAAGCGTTGTTCGCCGTAATAGTTCGGCACACCGTGCTTTTCAATTTCTTGAAGACGCTCTTCAATGGCCTCAGGATGCAGTACCTGGCGCAAGGTAATCGTAAAGTGATTGCCTTTAAGCTGACCCGTTCGCAACTTTTTATTGTGACGCATTTGCTTAAGCACTTTAACGCCTTCCAGTTCAAAGTTGCTGAAGTCGAAGTCAGGCTTACCCGGCGCATGAATACCAAACCACTGTTGCGTTACCGCGTATTTGTCTTTGCGACCAGCATAGGTAATTTGGCGTAATGGAAGGTTAACGAAACGGGCTAGCTGCTCAGCGACAAACGCGGTATTGGTGTTGGTTTTTTCAATAAATACAAACTGGTGCTCGCCTTCACCACAAGGGGTATAACCCAAATCCTCGACAACTTGAAAATCGTCGGCTTGGAATTTAAAAATACCGGTGGATACAGGTTTTGCGAAATAGTACTGCCAGTGGTCAGTGTGTAAAGGCTTCATAATTTTTCCAGTAGAACAACGGCGTGAGAGGCAATGCCTTCTTTACGGCCTGTATAGCCTAGCTTTTCAGTGGTCGTTGCTTTTACGTTGATGTCGTCAAGCGATACGTTGCAGTCTTGGGCAATAATCTCACGCATAGCAGTAATATGCGGCGCCATCTTAGGTGCTTGCGCCACAATGGTCATATCTGCATTACTTAAGCGGTAACCTTTCTCCCTTACTACATTGACAACGTGACGCAGCAGCACGCGGCTGTCTGCACCCGCGTATGCGTCGTCTGTGTCAGGGAAGTGCTTGCCAATATCACCGAGTGCTGCTGCACCTAGCATTGCATCACACAGTGCGTGTAGTAATACATCGCCATCTGAGTGAGCTAACAGTCCTTGCTCATAGTCGATACTGACGCCACCTATTGTGATGGGGCCTTCACCGCCAAACTTGTGTACATCAAATCCGTGTCCAATTCGCATTATGATTGTGCCTTTTGATTTTTTGCGCTGTGGCTTTGAGCTCTGTAGTTTTGAGCGTTCTGGCCTTGCGCGCTTAATTTTTGCTTAAGATAAAATTCTGCCAAAGGAAGATCGGCCGGATGCGTTATTTTTATATTTGCCGGACTTCCGCTTACCATGGCAACTTTGTAGCCTTCAAGCTCCATGGCAGAGGCTTCGTCTGTGATATTCGCGCCCTGTGATAAACCATTTTGAAGCGCGCGTTTTAGCAATGTTGCTGGAAAAAGTTGAGGCGTTAAAGCGTGCCAAAGACCGTCCCGGTCTTCAGTGTGAGAAATAACATTTGTTGAAGGTCTGACCCGCTTCATGGTGTCACGAACAGGGGTAGCTAGAATACCGCCAGAAACGTTATCACTGCTCATTAATTCGAGCAGTGCGGAAATATCGCTCTCTTCTATACAAGGCCTCGCGGCATCGTGAACCAGTGCCCAATCGTTCTCGCCAAGTGACATAAGCCCGTTCAATACACTATCAGCGCGTTCCTTTCCGCCATCTACAACGCGAATGGGTTTTTCACGTAACCGATATTGATCAAAATACGCGTCACCTGGGCTTATCGCTACGATCACGTCATCGATTAACGGATGCTGTAGCAGCGCGTCAATCGTGTGTTCAAGAATGGTTTTACCATTTAAGGTGAGGTATTGCTTTGGGCGGTCAGCCTGCATTCGGCTGCCAACTCCGGCTGCGGGGATAACCGCAACAACGCGGGGCGATGTCATTTTCTTCACTTAGAATCTGCGGGCAAAATACGGTAGAAGGTTTCTCCCTTTTTGATCAGACCGAGTTCATTTCGGGCTCTTTCCTCAATGGCTTCTAGACCAATTTTTAAATCGCTAATATCAGCTTTAAGTAGGGCATTGCGCTGAGCGAGGTTGGCATTTTGAAGGGCTTGAGAGTGAACTTCTTGTTTTCGGTTGAAGTAATCGGGAATACTATTTTTTCCAAACCATAGCCTGTATTGCAATAGACCAAGCAGTACTATCAATACAATGGGAAGCCATTTACCTTGCAACACAGATTCACCTGACAATGTGGTTAAGCGGAAAAAAAGCAGAGGCTCTTCGCCTCTGCTGTGTCTTATTATGCCGCGAAGCAGCGTCGAGTCAAAGGCGCATTATTCACCTTGGCCCAATTTTCCCTTCAATTTATCAAACAGCTTACTTTTTTGCTGCTCAACTACGTTGTTAAGTTGAGCTTGAAGCAGCTCCTGAAGGGCGGCACTGTCGCCTTGGGCTGCGCTAAGCATACTGTTTACGTCAACAAGCTCGCCTGATAGCAATGATTGTTCGTTACTTATCATGCTGTTGAGTTTGTTGTTTAGTTCATCCAGCTTGTCTTTTTGGCTGGCAGTAAGCTGTGAAAGCGCCGCTTTAGCCAGCTTATTATCCAGATCAGACTTAATGTTAAAGCCAGGGTCTGAAAGCGTGCCGTCTAGCAGCATCGTCATGTTTAGGCTGGTTAACGTTTGCAGTGCCTGCGCAATAGCACTGGTGATATCACTGGTGCCAGTTGCTTCCATAACGAGCTGCTGAAGGTCAACTTCGCCCGTACCGGTAAGCATGTTATCAGTGACTTTCATCGATCCATTGGTTTTCATCAGCGCTGATTTAAGCACCGCATTTAGTGTTTCATTACCGCTAAATGAAATGTTAGACATATTCACACCGGCTAGCTGCCAGACTTGGCTAGCGTCAACCCCGTTGCCGTCAATCCAGAATTCACCGCTGGAAGTAAACGACTTTAGTAACTCGCCCGCTGCTTCAATAGTAAAGGTGGTGGGGTTACCGAATACTTCGTGAACGTTTGTAATGTTGTTCCATTTGCTGGTGATAGATTCATTTTGCCAAAGCACTGATACATTGGCTTCTTTCACCAAAATCGACGGCACTTCAGTCGGTGCTTCACTTTTTTCTTCACCTTGAATGAGCGGCATAACAATTTGCATTGCTGCCATAAGGTACTCAGTGTATTCCGCCGCTTTGTCGCCAAACACAAAGTAAGTGACTTGAGAAAGTGCCGCTTGGTCACCTGCAATTACCCCTTTTAGCAACGCGTAATCTTCTTGTGGCGCTTTCTTAAGTGCTTCAACACTTTCACTAAGGGCTTGTTTGGCATCGCTCGCTTTTTCCGTGAAATTGCTAATAAGCGCGCGGTCTGCCTGCATTTCTTCTTTCAACTTATCAAAAGAAGACTTTGCCTGTACCAAGGCTTGAGGGTCTTTGTAGTTCGTTTCTTTTAGCTGGGCTACCTGCGTTTTGTAGTACTCAATGCGCGACTTATCAGGTAGAGATTCATAGTCGTCTTTCAAACCTTTTCCATAGGTTTCGTAGGCAGACTTTGCATTTTCAATGGCAGCAGTGGTTTTTAGTGGATTGCGGGCGAGAAGTTCGTCAACCGTAGGCACGGCTTCTTTGGCTTTTGCTTTAATTTCGTCAAATGACAGTGAACGTTCTGGAACGCGATACACTTCACCTTCAGACTCGCGCTGTGTATCGAACTGCACTTTCAGTAAATCAAGATTGTTTACGATAACTTGATCATCTAACAGTGGCTTTAGCTCAACGTCTGCATGAGCTTCGCCTACAAAAACTTGGTTGTGAGTAGGCTTTGTGGGGTTGGTGAGTGCAATACCTTTCAGCGTAACAGTTGTTGGAAAAAGAGAGTGGTCGAACTCGTCGATATTCACTTCTGCTCCATAGGATTCGCCCAGCTTGGACTCAAGAATAGATTTGATGATGGTATTGGCGAACAGGAAATACACCAAAAATAGCAACACGAAAAAACCGACAACCCATAATAAAATAGGCTTACCCTTTGAACCACTGCTCATATTCAACTCCTTGATTTTTTGCGCGTCTGGCTTTTATTGCGCATAAGTCACTACTTTGGTGGCTAGTATATCGCTCAATAAAAAGTAATCGATTAACCGCCACTTATGGTGCCTCTGAGTGTAATGCACTCAGGTCTTTTCTTCCATACGCAGAAGGTAGGTGTATTGATTAAACCATGTGAGCTTTTAAACAACTTGACGTAAGAGAAGCAAAATTCGGCAAAGTTTACTTTTTTTTTAAAAGAAAATTACCCTGAGCTATGGAGTGGTAGCAGTAGTAAAGTGAGCCTGCTTCTCAATGCTTTGCAGCAAAGCGCAGCAGGCTCGTTGAAATGTAAAATGCTTTAAAGCTTAAAGCGGTTCGCAATGTCCATTATTGCTATACAGCTTGCGCGTAACGCCTGGCTCGCAGCTGCTAATTCATCTGCCGTTCTCAAGCTACTATCAGCAGCACCCGAAAGCGCATTGATGCGCATATTCGCTTCGGTAGCGGCTTCTGCTTGCTGCTCGGTAGCCCGCGCTATTTCGCTACTCATATCTGCAATTTCAGTCATTAAGCGATCAGCTTCTTGCAGATTTTGATTCGCCTGTATAGCGTTGTCTACCGTTTTGGTTGACGCTGACTGGCTTACTTTTACTGCATCTACTGCGCTTTTGGCATTACTTTGCAGCTTTTCTATCATCGCTTGGATTTCATCGGTACTTTGTCCGGTTCGACTTGCCAGTGTACGCACTTCATCAGCTACGACGGCGAAACCTCGTCCTTGCTCGCCAGCTCGCGCTGCTTCTATAGCAGCGTTAAGCGCCAGTAAGTTAGTTTGTTCGGCAATGCCGCGGATTACATCAAGTACAGCACCAATGCTTTCAGTCTGCGCAGCAAGTTCGGTAACAGCGCTACTTACGCTTTCAATATCAGAGGTAAGAGAGCGTATATCGTTTACGGTACTATCCACAACCGAGGCGCCGTTTTGCACGTTACCCCGCGCGCTGCTGGTACTTTTTTCTGCAGAATCTGCGTTATTGCTAACCTCATTTATCTGCGTTGTCATCTCTTCCATGGCAGCGGCAACTTGAAGCATATTTTCATTTTGCGTCTGTGCCTGAGCGTTACTATTTTTACTTGATGTTTCTACAAGTTCTGCTTGCTGGGTCAGTGAATTAATATTCTCACGGATCCCCAACAGAGAATGGCGCATTTTTTCGGTATATTCATTAAAGTAGCGTGCCAAACGCGTTACTTCATCTTGGCCAGTTTCAGGCAACGAGCGGGTAAGATCACCTTCTCCTTGTGAGATATCCTTCATTCGCTCACTTACTTCTTGAACCGGTTTCACTATGCTGCCGCCAATCACATAAACAAGCACCACAACTAGCACTATGCTAACCAGACAAAACACCGCAATCACATTGCGAAGATGTGCAAATTCTTTTTCAAGATTGGTAAGGTAGATACCAGAGCCCACTGTCCATCCCCACGGCTTGAATTCTTTAACGTAGGAAATTTTGTCGGTAGGTGACTCTTCACCGGGAAGCGGCCATACATAATCGACAAAACCTTCACCTTTCGAGTTCACTTTTTGCGCCATTTCTATAAAGAAGGCTTTGCCGTTCCCGTCTTTAAAGGTTCGTAAATTTTGACCGTCAAGGGCGGGCTTGATGGGGTGCATAACCATAGATGGCGTTTGGTCTTGGATCCAAAAGTAGTTGCTGCCGTCGTATCGTAGTGCTTTGACGGCCTCTAACGCCTGTTGCTTAGCGGTTGCCTCGTCTACGTCGGTGCGCGCCGCGAAGCTACTAAGCATGGTATGAACCACCTCGACCAGGTGCTGATTTTCATCATAAGACTTTTGCTTTAATGCTTCGTAGTGCCTGTTTAAAACAACGGCAGTAAGAAGTACAAATAATAGCGTAATTAGGGCAACGATAATGCCCAAACGTTGAATTAAACTGAATTTTCTTAACCACATCGGCAAATACCTATCTATTTGTATTTTTGTTTTTTTAAAGTGTAGACGGTTTTTTATTAACCGCTTTTTATTACGATTAAAAATACACCATATATAGACCAGCTTTACTACGACTTTAGAAGCAAATCGCTCACCGCTTTTGTACTAAAAAATAATGCGGTATCAACAGGCTAAAAAATGTCATCTAACGCACTGAATACGTAGCTTGACAGAGAATCAAAAAAACTTTGCTGGTAGGGGCTTGGCAGGGCGATTTTGTGTGCTACCATCCGCGCAAATTTGGCACTGTCGTGATCTTCATCCAAAAGTATAAAGTTAAAAGAAGAACGACAGGTCAACGCAGGGTTTCGACTTTGCTTGTTTTTTAGCCGCTTCCATGTAACCGTGAGCAGTCTTACACGGCGGGAACGCTTTTTGTTACAGCTATTTCTATGAAAGGGTTGCAATGCTCATTAACGACACACTTCATACAACTTCACCCCTACGCCAGCGTATAAGAGACTACTATCGCATTAGTGAGTCGGTGGCTGTGGATCAAATCCTTCCCATTGCCGAGGTAAACCCACGTGCACGAAGCCGTGCATGGGAACGCGCACGAAAGATGGTGCTTCAAATTCGCCGAGAGCAAGAAGGGCACGGTGGTGTTGACGCATTATTAAATGAATACTCGCTATCTACAGCAGAAGGTGTGGTATTGATGTGCTTGGCTGAAGCCTTGCTGCGTGTTCCAGACAAAGCCACTCAAGATGAGCTTATTCGTGACAAACTGTCTCAGGGACAGTGGACACCTCACTTGGGGAATTCAGAGTCGTTATTTGTTAACGCATCGGCGTGGGGCTTGTTGTTTACGGGCAACATGGTGAACTATGCCGACAAGCGCAAGAAAGAACAGTTTGGCTTATTAAAACAAACCCTTGGCCGCTTGGGTGAACCTGTTATTCGCCGCGCCATGAACATTGCGATGCGCGTTATGGGTCGTCAGTTCGTTATGGGCGAAACCATTGAAGATGCGGTAGATCGCGCCAAAGAGAAAGAAACCAAAGGGTACGTATATTCTTACGACATGCTAGGCGAAGGCGCACGCACTATGCGCGACGCTGAGCGTTACTACGATGCATACGTAAAAGCAATAAAAGTAATCGGTAAAGCGGCTAACGGACGCGGTCCTAAGCGTTCACCGGGGATCTCGGTAAAGCTTTCTGCTATTCACCCACGCTTTGAATTTTCTCACCGCGAACGCGCCATGGCAGACATTCCGCCGCGCTTGAAAGCGCTGTGTATGATGGCGAAAGAATACGATATCGGTTTAACCGTAGATGCGGAAGAAGCAGACCGTCTAGAGCTTTCTCTAGATATTATTGAAGCTGTATTTCGCGACGAAGACCTGAACGGTTGGACAGGCTTTGGCTTGGCCGTACAGGCCTACCAAAAACGCGCAATCCACGTTATAGAGCACTTACGTGAACTTACCCTAGAGGTAGGTCGTCCGCTAATGGTGCGTTTGGTTAAAGGCGCTTATTGGGATACTGAGATTAAGCTTACTCAACAAGCGGGCCTTGAAGAGTTCCCTGTATTTACCCGTAAGTCGTCAACAGATGTGTCATACCATGCCTGTGCGAACCGTCTACTTGAGTATCGCGACACCATTTACCCGCAGTTTGCGACTCACAATGCCTACACAGCGTCTGTAATTGTTGAGCTTGCTGGTGACGACAAAGAAGGTTTTGAGTTCCAGTGTTTGCACGGTATGGGCGATACTCTTTACGATCAGGTGGTAACACAGGATAAAATTCAGTGCCGTGTTTATGCACCTGTTGGTGAACACGAAGACTTATTGGCCTACCTTGTACGTCGTCTTCTTGAAAACGGCGCGAACTCGTCGTTTGTAAACGCCATCGTTGACGATGAAAAACCGGTTGAGTCTTTGCTTGAAGATCCGGTAGAGAAAACACAACGCCTGAAAGTACGCTATAACAAGTTAATCAAAACCCCACGTGGGCTGTATGCGCCAGAGCGCGATAACTCGCGTGGTCTAGACCTTACCGACACCAATGCGGTAACGGCGCTTAAACACGAACTTGAACGCTGGCAGGATTACTACAAAGTGACCGGTGAAGTGCCAGAAGGTGCGACAGCGGTACTTAGCCCAACTAACCACAACGACGTTGTAGGTTATCACCATTACGCTACGCCTGATGATATGCGCAAAGCATTAGATGAAGCCGAAGCTGGGTTTGAAGCATGGTCTAAACGCGATGTAAGCGAGCGCGCTGAAATACTTAATCGAACAGCAGATGCGCTTGAGCGCCACATGGCAGAACTTATCGCTATCTGTATGCGTGAAGCCGGTAAAGTAGCGCAAGACAGTATTGATGAAGTGCGTGAAGCCGTTGATTTCTGTCGCTACTACGCGGCGCGTGCAGAAGAGCTTGCTGAAGATCAACGCTTACTTCCTCGTGGTGTTGTGCTTTGTATTAGCCCGTGGAACTTCCCACTAGCCATCTTCTTAGGCCAAGTGGCAGCGGCACTTGTAACAGGTAACACGGTTATTGCTAAGCCTGCTGAACAAACCAGCATTATTGCGCAGCGTGCGGTAGATATTATGCACTCGGTAGGCCTGCCTGAAGATGCATTGAAACTTATCGTATCGCCAGGTAAAGAAGTGGGCGAAACCCTTCTGCCAGACGAGCGCATTAAGGCGGTAATGTTCACAGGTTCAACGCAAACCGGTACGTTAATTTCTCAAGTACTTGCGGAACGTGGTGGCGAACAGGTGCCATTAATTGCAGAGACGGGCGGTCAAAACTGTATGATTGTTGATTCAACTGCACTGCCAGAGCAGGTAGTTGATGATGTGATCCACTCAGGTTTCCAAAGTGCCGGTCAGCGCTGTTCAGCACTACGCGTTTTATTTGTGCAAGAGGAAATTGCAGACGATCTGATCGAAATGCTAACCGGCGCCATGAAAGAGCTTACCGTTGGTGACCCAACGCAGCTTGCTACCGATGTTGGCCCTGTGATTGACGAGAAGGCGCTTAAGAGCCTGACCGATCACCAAGAGTACATGGAAGATAAAGCTAAGCTGCTTTATCGCAATGAAATGCCAGCAGGCTTTGAAAACGGAACTTTCTTTGCGCCGACCTTGTATGAAATCAAGAACATTGATGTGCTTGAAAAAGAAGTGTTCGGCCCTGTGGTGCATATTGTTCGCTTTAAGTCGAAAGACCTTGATAGTGTGCTAGAGCAAATCAATGGCACAGGTTACGGCCTAACTATGGGCATTCACTCGCGTATTGAAGAGCGTGCTAACGAGCTAGCAGCTAAGAGCCGCGCGGGTAACGTGTACATTAACCGCAACATGATTGGCGCTATTGTTGGCGTTCAGCCTTTCGGCGGACGTGGATTGTCTGGCACAGGTCCAAAAGCGGGTGGTCCTAACTATCTGCCTCGCTTAATGATGGAACGTGCCACACCTAAGCCATCGCACATTGATGATGTAGACGGCACTGATGCAGCGCTTGTCGGTGATGAGAAGATTGCCGAGCGTGCGCACGTAATGATGGATAAAGCGAAAGCGGTAGAAGTGCAGTGGCGTCATACGCCGTTGAATGACCGTATTTCTATGGTACGTCAGCTTCTGGCAAAAATTGCGAAAGTAGACATTGTTGACGAGCTTGCTGATGACTTGAACCGCACGCTTGCGACGGCGCGTCAGCAGTTAACCAGTGTTGAACGTAAGCTTGCCAAGCCACAAACCCTGCCGGGCCCAACAGGTGAATCGAACAAGCTTTACTTAGAGCCTCGCGGAATCTTGGTGTGTTTCGCCGATAAGGAAGTAACCTTCGAATACTGGTTACTGTCTATTGTGACCGCGCTATCAACGGGTAACCCGGTAGTATCAGTTGTGTCTGAAATCTTCTATGAAGAAGCCGTTGAAATTCAAAACAAGTTTGAATCAACTGGCGCACCAAAAGGCTTATTCCAAGTAGCGCGTCTTGCGCATCTAGATACCTTGCTAATGGATGAAGATTTATCTGGCGTGGTAGTCGACTCTGGTACTGAGCGTACTGCGCGTATTACAGCAATGCTGTCATCTCGCGAAGGCGCTATCTTGCCGGTTATCACAGCAGAATATAACGACAACCTTATTCAGCGTTTGATGACCGAAAAAACCATCAGTATTGATACTACGGCATCAGGTGGTAACACATCGTTGATGACCCTAGTTGAAGATGATGAATAAGCGGTAATACTTGCGGTAAATACCGACTTGTCAAGATAGCGATTTAATTGAGAGCTATCTTCGCAACATGTCATTCAAAGGCCAGCGTTAAGCTGGCCTTTTTAATACCTTATTCCTACCTTTCTCATTTATTTCTAATTCCTTGCTCTTTCCTTAACCGGACCTTAACCCTGCGTTTGAAATACTCGTGTCAGTTAATTTAAAGAAGCTGCGCATAGACCTTCGAAAGTATGCTGTGCGCCAAATAATAGGCACAAGTCATGGGCAAGATAAAACTGACGGTAAATAGCATTACCCTTTGCATTTTGCTGTCTGCATGCACAAGTACTGATGACAGAGCGTTGAGCGAATCGGCATCGTCGTCAACAGGTAACAACGTTGTGTGGCAGTCTCAAGCACGGCAACAAGAATCAACACAAACCTTGCTGCTGAATTCGGACACGAGGTTAACCGATGTCATTGATATCAAAGAGTTACCCCTCTTGGCCGGTTACATTGAGGAAGCCCTGTCTTCTAATGCTAGTCTGCAGCAGTCGTTAATAACGCTTAGAAAAGCACAAGTAGCCATTGATAGTGCAAAAGCGGATAGGAACCTTAATGTTGACGCGAGCTTCTCTGCGTCAAAAAGTGAAACCAGCAATAGCAGTGCATCTACCAGCTCAAATACCAGCTCCAGTATGAGCTCTAATTCGATCAGTCCAAGCTATAGCGCGAGCATGAATGTCAGTTGGGAGCTGGACCTATGGCAAAAAATCAGCGATGGAATAAGTGCAGCAAATTTAGATGCAGCAAGTGCCAGAGCCAGCTATCAGTCTGCCAGAGATTCTCTGGTCGCTAACGTAGTAAGAAGCTATATCGACGTACTCACTCAGCAGCAATTACTGAATATTGAGCAGTCTCGGTTAACGGTACTAGAAAATAACGAAGCCGTTATTTTAAAGCGCTATAGCACCGGGCTGGGAAGCCTAGACGATTTAGATACTGCGCGTACAAGCAGTGCAAATACTCGCGCTACTATTGCCCAATATGAAAATGCACTTTTAACAGCAAAGCGCACGTTGGCCGTACTCTTAGGCAGACAAAACCAATCGCTAAACGAGCTCAACACTCAAGTTAGTTTTCCCGACGTGTTATTGCCGCTAACAACTTTGCCGAAACAGGATCTGGCACGTAGACCCGATCTTCAGGCGGCCTTTTATGCGTTAAAAGCAACAGAGTTTGAAGTCGATGTGGCGTACAAAGCCCTGTTGCCAAGCATTAGCTTGTCTGCATCTCTTTCTGATAATGCCTCTACACCTTCACAAGCTTTGTTTACTAACCCTTTATGGAGTTTGCTTGGACAGATGAGCGCGCCACTGTTTCAGGGGGGCGCTTTAAGGGCGCAAATTGAAGATGCAAAGCTAACCTCAGCCAATGCCTGGTGGCAGTATCGCGAAACGTTATTAACGGCGGTACAGGAAACCCAAAATGCGCTGGATAGCGAAACCGCGTTGAGTGCTCGAATTAGCCACACCAACGTGGCGTTAGCAAATGCAGAGCGCAGTGTTTCTACCCTTGAAGGTCAATATCGGCAAGGCCTCGCTGACATCTTGGACTTACTATCCGTGTATGACACGCGTTTTAACCTACAAGCTCAGGCAGTAGAGCTTTACGCCCAGAAACTACAAAACCGAATCGACTTAGGCCTAGCCCTTGGCCTTGGAGTGTCACAATGAGAAACAAACGAATTATTGTAACTTTACTTGCCGCCGCAAGTATTGCGCTAGCGGTTATGTATACCATGATGAATATGGGCGCCCAACATCCCGGCGCAAAACCGCAGACCGAATCAAAGCCAACGTCTCCAGCAATTTCCGCGAATGCTGAGCAACCACAAAATGCCGCTCAGGCAAAGAAACCTGCAGGTGGTGAAAGGCCAGCAGCATTACCTGCTGCCGATAGCGGTGTGAACAGGCTTAACAAGGCAAGCGACACGTCATCAGTTAATACCACTAATCGCAGCCCAAAGGGAGAACAAAGCGGCAATGCTCAGCTGGCTCAAGTAGGCATTATCGATGTAACCGCCGACAGCTATCGCGCTAAGGTGAGGGGGTATGGTCAGGTTGTTCCGCAAGATAGCTTGAGCTTAGTCGCACAGGTTAGTGGTCAAGTTACTGAAATATCTTCGTCTTTTAAAACTGGTGCCCGAGTGGCAAATAACACGGTATTGGCACGTATTGATGACACCAACTATCAACAGGCGTTAGCAAGTGCAAATGCTACCTATCAAGCGGCTGTGGTAAGTCTAGAAGAAGAGCGATTACAGGGTATTCAAGCGAAAGATGAATGGACACGTTCAGGGCTTGATGGTGAACCTTTATCGGCATTAGTACTGCGTGAGCCACAGCTAAAGGCGGCTCAGGCCACTTTGGATGAAGCCGAGCAAAGTGTAAATTCAGCCAAGCGAGATTTGGCGTTTACCTCGTTACGTGCACCTTTTAATGCATTGGTGGTCAGCCGTGACATTGCGCTAGGGAGCTATGTTCAAGCTGGCAGTGCGGTCGCCACACTCTATTCTGCAGATATTGCCGAAGTGGCAATTGGCCTTTCACCTAGCCAATGGGCTCAACTACCTTCTGGTGATGAAACGCAGTTGTCTGGTGATGCCTCCCTTAACTGGCCGGTAACGCTTACCGATACCACTACGGGAAATACCTGGGTTACCAATATCATTCGCGCTGAATGGCATCAAAGTGATACAACGCGTCAGCGTAACGCCATAGCGGTTGTTGAGAAGCCGCTGGCGCAATCAACGCCTCTTTTATTCGGCAGCTTTGTGCAGGCGGACATTGAAGGAAGAGCACTCGACAATGTCTGGAAACTGCCGGCTTCTGCTATCTCGCAAAAGCAAGAAGTATGGTTAGTAATGCCATCTACCGGGCAGTTGGCAAAGTTCACGCCTTCGGTTTTGTTTGAAAGCGAAGGTTATGCCTACATCACCCCACCAAAAACCAGTGAAGTTACGGGCGATATTGTGAGTAATGTTGCGGGTAAAACCTCGGGTAACGCTAGTGGCAACAGCATGTCAGAACAGGTTGGCGAAATACGCCAAGCGCTGGTGGTTGCGCGCCCTTTAAACAGCTATCTGGTGAATACCAAAGTATTGCCTGTAGTGGAAGGGCAAACAGGAGGGCAAGCCGATGACAAGTAATCGAAACGGCGCGCCGTTTGACGGGGGCGAGAGTCCGAAAAACCATAGGAATGGTGGGAATAACTCCCGGGGAATTATCGCTTGGTTTGCGCAGAACTCAGTAGCGGCCAATTTGCTCATGGTCAGCCTTATCGTGCTTGGCTTGGTGTCCATGAACGATATCCGCAAAGAGGCATTTCCAAGTATGGAGCCACGCTTTGTTACCATTTCAATGACATACGATAGCGGTGATCCTAAACAAGCAGAAGAAGGGATTGCTATCAAAATTGAAACCGCGCTGGAGGCAATCCCTGGGATTAAGCGAATTACCTCTACCTCGAACGCCAGCGGCGCCAGTGTGCAGGTAGAAAAGGAAACCGAATACGATTTAGACACGCTTTTCAACGACATCAAAACTGAAGTAGATAGTATTTCTAACTTCCCTTCAGATGCTGAAAACCCTGTTATCAGCAAAGCACGCCGACAAGAACACGCTATTTGGGTGCAGCTTTATGGTGACGTCGACCACGCTTCGCTTCAATACTTGGGTGAGCAATTAGAGCGAGATTTACTGGCAACAGACGACATTCGCGAAGTCAGCGCAGGCAGCTTTGTCGACCCTATGATGTCTATTGAAATAGACGAAGGTAAGCTTCAGGCCTACGGACTAACGCTGTCAGACGTGGCTGATGCCGTTAACCAGGAGTCGAATACCGCGCTTACAACCAGCTTGCGCAACAAAGAAAAGGTGATTCGTTTAAAAGCGTCTGAACAGTCTTACTGGGCGAAAGATTTTGCCAACATTCCGCTCATTACCGATACCAATGGCGTCATACTCACCGTTGGCGATGTTGCTACAGTGCGCGATATGTTTGCCGACGACAGCTATCACTTGTCACGTTACAACGGTACCAATGGCTATGGCATCCAGGTGCTTATGGATGAATATGGCGACGTAACAAAAATGGTACAGCAGGCTCACGAAGTAGTGAACGCATGGCACGAAAAAGGCTTGCTACCTGAAGGCGTAGAGCTTGAAACCTGGTATGACAAAAGCACGCTTATTACCGAGCGATTGACGTTACTTACCAGTAATGCGCTTATGGGCATTGTGTTGGTATTTGTTACTCTTGCCGTGTTTCTAAATCTACGCGTGGCATTTTGGGTGGCGGCTGGGTTGCCCTTTATCTTCTTCGGCACCTTGTACTTCATGACCGACAGCTATACGGGAATGACGCTAAACGAAATGACCACATTCGGTTTTATCATGGCCCTTGGCATTGTGGTGGACGATGCCGTGGTGGTGGGGGAAAGCGTGTACGCCACGCGTAAACAGCATGGCGATACGCTTCAAAACACCATTTTAGGTACCCATAAAGTGGCGGTTCCCACACTGTTTGGTGTACTAACCACAGTGGCCACTTTTTTCGCATTATCGAACGTATCGGGCGGCTTAGGTACCCTTTATTCTCAGTTCGGCACTATCGTTACCTTGTGTTTGTTACTGTCGGTGGTGGAATCGAAGCTGATCTTACCTTCTCATTTAGCCCATCTGCCAACTAAGCAAAAAGCGCGAAGGGGATTAGGTGGCGTATGGAACAAAGTGCAGCAAAAAGCGGATGGTGGACTTCAGTGGTTTAACTACCGCGTGTATCAGCGCCTATTGAAAGTCACCGTAGCCTACCGTTATGCCGCTGTATTGTTGTTTATTGCCTTATTTGTCATGGTGGTTAGCCTACCGCTTACAGGTGCGGTAAGAGTAAGCTTCTTCCCCAGCATGCAGGGCGACACGGTTTCGGCCAATATGTCGCTTTACAGCGATGCCAGCTATGGACAGAACGAACGCAACTTAATGCTGCTAGAGAAAAATGCGCTAGAGGCAGACCGCCAATTAACCCAAGAAAATGGTGCAGATAAAAGTGGTATTAGCAGTTTGCAAGTAACGGCGAGTGGCGATCAAAGCGGCACAATCACCATTTCACTTGATGAAGACTCCTCTTATTCTCTTGATGAATTGTCGGCACGCTGGAATACGTTAACTGGCAATTTAGAAGGCGTAAAAAGTCTAAAAATACGCTCACGCCGAGAGATGGTCGACGGGTTTAACGTTGAAATTAAAAGCATTAACGACGATACCCTGACGGCGGCTAACGATGCCTTTGTTGAGGTACTCAACAACATTGACGGCGTATACGCAGTTGAGAGTTCACTAACACCCGGCGAAGCCATGATGCGCTTTGAACTTACCCCCGAAGGACGAGCGTTGGGGTTGAATACGCAAAGCCTATCGCAGCAACTGTTAAAAGCATTTGGTGGCGAAATTGTTCAGCGCTATTTGCGCGATAAAAACGAAGTAAAAGTGCGGGTGCGTTATCCTGAACAAGACAGAATGAATCCGTCTGATGTAATGAACACGCAAGTGCGTCTGGACGACGGCACCGTAGTACCGCTTTCTGTAGTGGCCAACGTTATTCAAGATGTGCAAGAAAAACAGGTGGTACGTATAGACGGCCTACGCGCCCTAACGGTTAGCGCGTCGGTGGATAGCAATGTTATCACCTCAACCGAACTGGTGAATCACTTAAACAACGAGTTTGTTCCTCAGCTATCGCGTCAGTATCAGGACTTATCGCTTTATTTTGCCGGTGAGGCTGAGCAGCAAGCTGAAACGCAAAGCTCCATGCAGAGCGTGTTTATATTAGCCTTGTTGTCTATTTTTGCGTTGTTGGCGATTCCGCTTAAATCCTACGTACAGCCGCTTATTATTATGACCGCCATTCCCTTTGGTATAGTTGGAGCCATTATCGGCCACTGGTCGAATGGATTAATGTTAAGTCTGCTCTCGCTGAACGGCATATTGGCGCTTAGCGGCGTAGTGGTTAACGACAGCTTGTTGTTGGTTTCACGATTCAACGCTTTGCGAGAAGAAGGTGTGCCGGTGGAAACGGCAGTCATCGAAGCTTGTACCAGTCGCTTACGGGCTGTGTTGTTGACCTCAATAACCACCTTTGTAGGCTTATACCCCATATTGGGCGAAACCTCGGTACAAGCGCAGTTCTTAATTCCGGCAGCTGCGTCGCTGGGTTACGGTATATTGTTTGCCACCGTCATCACACTTTTATTAATACCCGCATTACTGTTAATTTATGACGATGTAAGCCATCTAATGGCAAAGCATTTGGTTAAACCTTTAACGGAGAGTACGGCTAATGATCCGCGTGTTACTAGTGGAAGATGATATGGGCCTGGCGGGCAATATTATCGACTATTTAGAGCTTGAAGACATGGTATGTGACCACGCTGCAAACGGTGTAGCCGCGCTGTCTCTCATCCAAAAGCATCCGTTTGATGTTGTGGTGCTGGACATTAATTTACCGCGACTTGATGGCTTAAGCGTATGTGAGAGGGTGCGGGAAGACGGCAACGATACGCCTATTATTATGCTAACCGCCCGTGACCAGTTGGAAAACAAGCTAGAAGGGTTTCAAAAAGGCGCCGATGATTATTTAGTGAAGCCGTTTGACATGCCTGAACTGGTTGCTCGCGTTTTCGCACTGGCGCACAGGCGTTCATCACAAGTGAAAAAGCTGCGCTTTGGCAACGTAAGTTTAGCAATGGGAAGCGAAGTAGTAAGTGTTGAGAACGTGCCTATTAAGTTAAGCCCCACAGCATTTACGCTGCTAAAGGCATTGTTACAGCAACAAGGAAAAGTTATGCCTCGGGAGCGTCTTCTCGATGCGGTTTGGGGAGAAGATGCGCCAGAGAGCAATGCGCTTAAAGTACATCTTCATAATTTGCGTAAATCACTGGTGCAAGCGAATGCCAGCATTGAGGTAAAAGCAGTAGCCGGCACAGGCTTTTGTGTGACGTTAAAACCAGAACAGTCCAGTTCAGTGCAAAGTACAAGTGCGGAACCAAAAAGTACGAATAAAGGAAACGATCAGTGGTAAATGGCCTTCGCATCAGCTTAAGACGCTACGTCTTGTGGTCGCTATTAAGTTTGGCCGCCGTAGTTATCGTGCTCTTTTCAATACAAAGCAGCGATAGCTTTTTCGATGGTATGGACGGCATGCTGAGAAATACCATGATACGGGCGGCAGAAAGCGCAGAGCTTGATGACAACAAGCATGCTCAAATTCTCGATTTACATGTTTTTGCGAACTACGAGAGTTTGCCTGACGAAGTGAAGCAGAGCTTTTCCAAAGAGAGCTTTATACCGTTTTCACTTATGAAAGATATCAACAAACCTGATTGGTTTTCCCGTCCTATTTCGGCTCACTTTGCCGTGTTAGTTCCGTTAGAAAATGGAGAGTCGCGATACGTTTCCCAAGTGTTTGTCGCGCCACCTTCTGACGGCAAAAAACACTTTAGAATAAACCATGTTATTTACAGCGCCATTGTGGGCGTAGTTGCACTGGTTTCGTTTTTTGTCGCCTTGCTTTTTCTTATGCGCAGCGTGTCTCGCCCGATAGAGTCATTGCAGAGGTGGGCGGCGTCTTTGGATGAACAAGAGCTCGATAAGCCTATCCCGGAGTTTCGTTATAAGGAACTTAACGCGCTAGCAGGGATGATACATGGCAGTTTGCAAAACGTGCGCAACACCCTAAATCGAGAACGGGAATTTGTTAACCATGCGAGTCACGAGCTTAGAACGCCGATTGCCGTCATTAGAAGTAGCGCGGCATTACTGCACAGAGTGATCGATAGTGAAAATACTAAAGGCAATAACGCGCTTGCGCGGGTGGATCATGCCTCAAAAACCATGGCAGATTTGACCGAAACTCTACTTTGGTTAGGAAGAAATGAAGAAGCAGCTTTACCCAAAGAAAAGGTTAATCTTAAAGCAATGGTTGAGGCTCTAAGCCAAGATTTAATGTATTTGCTGTCGGGAAAAGACGTGAGTGTGCAGCTGCAATTGAGCGATTGTGAGTTAACGCTTGCGAAAACGGCGAGCGAAATTGTGATAGGAAATGTGATTCGAAACGCTTATCAGCACACGCAGCAAGGAAGAGTCACAATAAGTCTTTCAGATGCAACGCTAACTGTGCTCAACGAAGAGGACGGCCTTGAAGAAGAGGCGCTTAACGAAAAAGACCAAGCGACTTTATCTGCGCCGACTACCAGTGAGTTAGATGGCGGATTTGGAATAGGGTTAAAACTCATTGATAAGCTTTGTGCGAAGCTTAAATGGGGTTATGCACATGAGAGGATAACAGCGCAAGGTTCACATGATGACCAAGGTGATGTTTCTCGTATGATAAGAGGGTATAGAGTGGTGCTTACGGTACGATAATAGGCGCATATAACTCATCAAAGTGTTTTCACTTTGTCACTTCTAATCCATTTACCGAAACGAGCTCAATAAAAAACGCCGATGCTAACATCGGCGTTTTTTCGTTTTTTAGCGTCTAGTTATAAACACTACATCCACTCGCTGCTTCTGCGTTTGCGCTTGGGAAGGTAAGTCAGCATTACGCCCAGTAATATACCCACACCGGCTACCATACCACCGCGTGTAAACCAGGTAACCAGCTCATCTTTATTCGCGCTATCTACTTTGGCGGTAAGACGAGTTATCTCAGAGGCTTGTTCCTCGCTAGTTGTTGTAAGCTTCGATACCTGCTGACGTGCATCGTTAAGCTGCTGGCGAAGTCTGGCGTTTTCAGACTGCGCTGTTTGCAGTGCGCTTTGGCTCTCAGCTAGCTTCTCACTTATGATTGGCAATTGCTCGGCTTGCGACATGGTATTTGACACAAAGCGGCTTTCAACCCAGCCTTCACGGCCTTCGTTGTCGGTAATTTGCGTGAATTCAGCATCGTTATCGCGTGCAAGCACAGTAATAGGTGTACCTGCTTCAATTGAACCTAGAATACGGTAGTTACGACCAGGTCCAGTATGCATAAAGATAAACAAGTCATCTCTTATGTAATGCGAAGAAGACGCTTCTAAATCAGCGGTATCTTGTAGCGAAAATGCTTGAAAAGAGCATGCAATAAGGGCTGCTGCTAACCACTTTCGAATCATATGAAGTCCAATTTTAGAATTTAAAACGTGAAGATGGTATTGGTTGACCGCGATAAAGGCAAGTTTGTTCCACTTTTGTCTAATTAAAGCATCTTGTTTCATGGTGCCAGCATTGCGAAAAGTAAGCGACAAAGGTAAGGTGTCAGCATCATAAGCTGTGCCTAGCGCAACCATGTCAGAAATAGAATTAAAATTTGTAACGGGTGACAACGCCCACCATGCGTTTAGTCAACGTGTACTTCCTCTTTTCGAAAAAAACAGTATTCAGGTTAACTCTCATCGTGAAATGCGCCTAGAGAACGACTATTACGATACAGATAAGCTCGATTTTCAAAACAATAAAATGGGCTTTCGTGTTCGAGGTAACAATGGTGAATACGAACAGACGCTAAAGACTAACGGCGTGGTCAGCGGTGGTCTGCACAAACGCATGGAATACAATGTGAGCCTTGATAATTCAAGGCCCGACCTCACGCTATTTGAAGCCGGCGCTTGGCCCCAAGATTGGGACGTGGCGGCAAAAAACACGCGTCTATCTAAACAGTTTAGCACTCACTTTACTCGCAATGCCTATGTGGTTAGTGTGGGTGAAAGTGTGGTTGAGATTGTGCTGGACTGTGGCGAAGCAAGTACAGAAAAAGCTAGTTCCCCAATCAACGAAATAGAGCTTGAGTTGATGTCAGGCGATATCAACAGTTTGTTTACGTTGGCGGTGTTAATAAACGACAACATGCCGGTACGCCTTAGTGATGTATCAAAAGCGGCGCAGGGATATCAATTACTTCACGGTTTTAACGCTAAAGTTCGACACCTGCCAGATTTCCTTGCGCTTGAAGACACAACCACCACGGAAGAAGCATTTAGCCACGCGGTTCAAACTGCATTGGCGCATTGGCAGCACCACGAGCATGTGTTTTGCGAAAGTGGCTCAATAAAAATGCTCGCAGAAGTCGCCAAGAGTGTACGCTTGTTACTTCAAAGTGTTTCGCTTTACTTGCCGGTTCTGCAGTGCCCTGAGCTACTAGCCCTGCATAAAAAACTGGTCACCCATGCGCAAAAGTGGGGCTGGCAAGACGACTTACAAAGTTTGCGTTACTTGCTCTCTAAAAAGAGCATGTTTAACAAAACACTCAGCAAACATCCTGCAGTAGTAAGCTATTTGCAAGGACGACAAACAGGCTTAATGCAGGCTCATGAGCCTGAAAAGCTGTTTTTCGACAACGATGCCACAGACATTAAGCTACACGCCATAAGTCTTATTCAGAATAAGCCGTGGCGAAAAGTCGCAACGGGTTTTGACCATCCGGTGCTTGATCATGCAAAAGGTTGGCTGTCGCAAGGTTGGCAAACTGTACAGCAAAGCATGCCGCTAAATAAAACCATGGGGCCTGCCAATTACAGCGCTGTAGAAGTAATGCTTAGGCAGACATTATGGAGTGGATTTCTGCTGGGTGACTTGTTTGTAGAAGAGCGGGGTAATTTTCGCGCACCGTGGTTAGATTTGCTCACTGGTATTGATGAGCTGAATGCGCTGCTTATGTTAAAGCAGTCGATAGACGACGCCGAAGTAGACTCCCATGACGAAGTGCGTAAATGGACAGCAGAGAAACTCAGCACGCTTATTCGAATTATGGAACGAACTCGCACAGTGGCTATGCAACGTGACGTTTACTGGTAATTGTTTTCTATGCATATGTGGTTACTGTAAACATGCACGGTAAAGGCAACTCGAATCTCAAGGATGGAGGGCGCTGATGACCTCAGCCATAAATGACTATTTCCTTTACGCACTGCTTGGCATTTATGCCATTGGCTTTGTGCGTCTGTTTGTTCAAAAAGTCAATTTACGCAGTGGACGCTGGCTAACGGCAGCGTTTTTGTGCTGGCCTGTGTTTATGCTGGATGAGTGGCTTCGTATGGCAAATGCCACAGGGCTGGCTAGTATCTACGGGTTATCAGAAGTATTTGCTGTAATCGCGATTACGTGTTGTTACCGCGCAATAAAACCCATGCTGTTAGCTTATCCTACGGCACGAAAGCGGCTGTGGTGGCCGGTAGTAGTGACCGGCGTTTTTCAGTGCGCCATTCTCCTGATACCCGTAGACGATAAGCAGCAATGGCTCTCATCGTCTCCTCATGGTCAGCCTCTGCTATTGTGGCCTGCCTATATTGCATCACTGTTAACGGGGTTTAGCGTGTTGCTCATAGGTATTCTTATTACCGAGCATATTCAAATGTACCATAGGCACTTACCAGAGCAGGCGGTGGATATAAAAAACCTGAAAATGCCTAGGCTTGCCGGAGTAATGGGAAGCTTGGTTGGCGTTGCGTTTATGAGTATTCTACTTGTGACGGCCGCAACATTCGGCTTCTTCCCTGTTCCTTTTTGGGAAGGGTTTCATCATCTGATGATTGGAACGGCAATTCTAATTGTACTGTTTTCACTAACCTTTATACGACGGACGTCCCCGTCGCCACTCGATTACGAACGCTTAGATGAAGGCAAGGCAACGCCTTATGAAATTAGCAGTATTATTTCTAAAGCAGAACGCTACACCATAGAATCAAAGGCGTACAAGGTTCGCTTCCTTACCCTCAGTGAGTTTTGTAAAGGGGCAGATATCGACCCCACCTCGCTCGCTTTGGCCTTGCAACTTACTGAAAAGAAAAACTTTAGACGTTTCATTTTCCACTACCGCTTAGAGTACGCCAAGAATGTACTGCTGCGCAGCGACGCTAAACTTGAAGCTGTGGCAAAACGCATGGGGATAAATTCAGAAAAGTTTTTGAGTGAATATTTGGTTAAACACCTAAACTCCACGCCGCTAAGATAACAAGAGTATTGTGCTAGACGTTGAGTTCGCGTTAGCCACCAAATGCATTTATCAATATTTGATGGGTGAAGGTTTTACGTAAATAAAAGCCGCGAGGACGGGTTTTAATACGCTGACCTTCTGGCCCCAACGCGTCGGTGAGCACTTTCCCGTTTGCCGCCTTAGGACGAATGTGTAAGGCCTCGCCTTGACGAGAGGTGATCGACTCGACCTGTCCAGTTGCAATTTGCTCGACCAGTTCCTCCCAATCGTGTCTCAATACCGAATCTTCGTGTTCATTCGGTCGCCAGTAAAAGCCTGTTGCTACCCGCCTGTGGGCCAGTGGAATAGCTCTGTCACCTTCAATAGGTAGCCACAATACCTGCTGTAGTTTGTTTCGCACGTTAGACGTTTCCCATGTAATGCCGGGCGTCATCAAAAGCGGGGCAAAACAGACGTAGGTGGTTTCTAAAGGCGAAAAATTAGCGTCGATGGGGATAGTTTTAAGCTCAATGCCAAGTTCAGGAAAGTCCTGCTGAGGCTTCGAACCTGCACTCGCGCCCAGCCACTTCTCTATCAGCATGCCTGGCCACCCCTTATGACGTTGTAAATTGGCCGGAATGGCTATATTTGCCATGTCCGCAAGCTCTCCAAGCGTCAAGCCTGCTATCGCATGACAACGGGCTAAAAGGCTATCTGGAGATGACGGGGGAGACGCTGGTGGCTGCATAAATATGGTTAATTTCCTGTTTGAAAAGCGGGTACGAATATTAAGACTATGATTGGAGCATAGTTTGTGGAAGAATGAAAACATATAACAGTATAGTGTGCCCGGGAGTCTATGTGATAGATGCCGATGGATTCCGTGCGAATGTGGGCATAGTGATTTGCAACAAAATGGGTCAAGTATTTTGGGCAAGACGTTATGGTCAACATTCATGGCAGTTCCCTCAAGGCGGAATTGATGAAGGGGAATCTGCTGAACAAGCTATGTACCGCGAGCTTCACGAAGAAGTAGGGCTGACACCGAAAGATGTCACTATTTTAAGTGTTACCCGTAACTGGCTTAGATATAAGCTGCCGAAGCGATTAATTCGACAAGGCAGCAACCCTGTTTGTATAGGGCAAAAACAAAAATGGTTCTTGTTGCAGCTCGATTGTAACGAGCGAGACGTTAATGTACTTAAAACAGGTCATCCTGAATTCGATGACTGGAGGTGGGTAAGTTACTGGTATCCAATAAGAAACGTTGTATCGTTTAAGCGCGATGTATACAGACGAGTAATGAAAGAGTTCTCGCCTGTAGTTATGTCTGCGCAGCATCGGCCTCAACAGCGCCAAAACGCAGCGCCACATAAACGTGGCAAGAAACGCAGGCGTGGATAAGCATATGCGAAGTTCAGGTACGCTAAACAGAGGTGTGCAATATTGCGGTGTGCGGAGTAAGCAGCGAGTAAACTGCGAGTAAAAAAGGAAAAACCGGTGAGCCCTCAGAGCCAGCAAGGAACAATGTTAACCACGTTAAAACGTATCGTGCAGGAAATGAATCAAATTCCTGCTCTCGATACGGCGTTGTTTAGGCTAGCCTCGCGGGTTAAACAGACCCTAGATGTCGATTCATGCTCTATTTATCTTGCCGATTACGACACCCAAGAATTTATCCTTAAAGCCACTGACGGACTGCATCCCGATGCAGTCGAGCAGGTACGCATTGGCTTCTCAGAAGGGCTTATCGGGCTGGTAGGTCAGCGGGAAGAGCCTCTTAATATCGTTAATGCTCATAGCCATCCTCGATTCAAACATTACCCCGAAGTTCAGGAAGAAAACTATAACGCCTTTTTAGGTACGCCTATTATCAACCAACGGCGTGTGCTTGGTGTTATTACCCTTCAGCAATCACAAATGCGCCGCTTCAGTGAAGACGAAGAAGCATTTTTAGTCACCCTTGCTGCGCAGCTCGCGTTAGAAATAACCAATGCTGATATTCGCGGGGCTTTGACGCTGTCAAATTCGAACGACAATACTGCGCGGCAAAAAAATGTGCGTGGTATTGCGGGTTCTCCAGGCCTTGCTATTGGCAAGGGAGTGTCTCCAGACAAATCTATAAACCTTAAAAACTGGGTCGTAAAGCGCACGCAATCTCCTCAAGATCAAATTCAACTCTATCGCAAAGGGGTTGAAGTTACGCGAGGTCATGTCGATGCGTTATCGAAGCGGTTAGATGACGGCATTCCCGACGATGTTAAATCCATTTTTCAGTTGTATCATCATCTGCTAGATGCCAACAGCCTTGGGCGGGAAGTAGAAGAAAAAATTCGCCAAGGTTGGGATGCGGCGTCTTCATTGAAAATGGTCGTAGAAAGCTATGCCGCGCGCTTTCAGGCAATGGACGACCCTTACATGCAAGAGCGTGCCATTGATATTGTCGATTTATCCGACCGTATTCTTGCCAACATTTTGTATGAAGCGAATGGCAAAAAGGTTACTGAAAAAACGATAACCGAAGCCAGTATTCTCGTAGCTGATGAAGTCTCAGCGCCTATGCTTGCCGAATTTCCAAGAGGTAAGCTAAAAGGCATTATTTCTATTCGCGGTTCAAATAACTCTCACGCGGCAATATTGGCTAGAGCCATGGGCGTGCCTGCAGTGATGGGCTGTCAAAACGTTACGCCAGCACTACTCGAAGACAAAGAGATTTTGCTTGATGGGTATTCAGGCGAGGTCATTGTATCGCCTGAACGTAACATCAAGTCTGAATTTATACAGCTCATTGAAGAAGAGTCGGCCATCGCAGAGAAAATTGACGCCGAGGCTGATAAACCTTGCGAAAGTGTTGATGGCTGTAGAATGTCTCTTTATATCAACGCTGGCCTTTCAGCTGAAGTCGAGCTAAACGCTGAACAAATTGGTGCGGGTGTAGGGCTTTATCGCACTGAGATCCCCTTTATGTTACGCGAGCGTTTTCCTTCAGAACAAGAGCAAGTAAAGCTGTATCGCCAAGTGCTTGAGGCCGCGCCTTCATTGCCTATCACTATGCGTACTCTCGACGTAGGAGGCGATAAGCCACTACCGTACTTCCCAATTAATGAAGAAAACCCATTTTTGGGGTGGCGAGGCATCCGCCTAACCCTTGACCATCCAGAAATTTTCTTGGTTCAGGTTCGCGCCATGCTGCGTGCAAGTGTAGGCCTAAACAACTTGCAAATTATGCTGCCTATGATCTCCACCGTATCTGAAGTGCAGGAGTCTAAGCGACTAATTAATCAGGCATATTATGAAATTTGTGATGAGATTGCAGAGTCAGGACAAACGTTAACCAAGCCTAAGTTAGGTATTATGCTAGAGGTACCGTCGGTACTTTATCAGCTACCTCAATTGGCAAAGCACGTGGATTTTTTTTCGGTAGGCAGTAACGACCTGACCCAATATCTGCTCGCGGTGGATAGAAACAATACGCGGGTGGCAGGGCTCTATAACAGCTATCATCCTGCGGTATTAGGGGCGCTTTACGACGTGGTTCAAAAAGCCAATCAAAATCAAGTGCCCGTGACTATCTGCGGTGAAATTGCGGGTGAGCCTGCGGGTGCGTTACTGCTAATGGGAATGGGTTATCGCCGCCTAAGTATGAACGGCTTTAACTTAAGAAAAATAAACTGGCTTATTAGAAAAGTCACGCTGGATGAATGTAAGCAGTTACTGTCATTGGCGCTCACCTCTGTTAGCCAAGAAGAAGTTTTTGTGCACTTGAATCAATATCTTGAAACCAAGGGCCTGGGAGGCCTTATCCGAGCAGGTGCTTAAGGAATGGATCCATTAGTTGTAATAATTATTAGCTGCCTTATTTTAGGTTCTGTGGTAGGTGTTTTGGCGGGTATGCTGGGCATTGGCGGTGGGCTTATCATCGTTCCTGTATTGTCGTATTTGCTTATACATTTCATGGGAATGACCACTGAAACCGTAATGCCAGTCGCTATCGCTACCTCATTATCTACCATCATCTTCACAGGAATGTCGTCGGCCTTCGCACATTACAAACTGGGTAATATTCAAAGGCATGTTGTGCTTTACACAGGCTTAGGTATTGCTTTTGGCGCATTTGCCGGAGCTCAGGTAGCAAGCCATATTTCGGGTGAACTGCTTAAAGATGTGTTTGCGGTGCTGGTTATTTTAATTGCGATGCAGATGATATTTGGTAAGCAAAAAGCCTCAGAAAATGACGCATCAAAAGGTACGCTTGCGACTGTTGGTGGTGGAGCTGGCTTACTAAGTGCACTTATGGGGATTGGTGGCGGAGCATTATTGGTACCTGCGCTGGTATGGTTTCGTGTTAATGTACGGGCGGCAATTGGCTGTGCAGCCTTTTGCGGGCTCATTATTGCCGTTTTTGGTACCACGAGTTTTATCGTGGCCGGTTACAATGCGATAGATGTACCAGAACATAGTTTAGGTTATGTGTATTTACCGGCAACAGCTGGTATTGTTGCCACCTCTATGTTTACCGCAAACATAGGTGCAAAGCTTGGGCAGCGAGTAAATGTTCGTGTGTTAAAAGCGATGTTGGCGTGCTTACTCGTGTTGGTGAGCATTAGAATGATTTTAGGAATTGAATAAAGTAATGGAACAGAGCAGTTATCTGGTATTTCCCAGTATCGACCCCGTTATCTTCAGTGTCGGTCCGTTAAGTGTCCGCTGGTACGGCCTTATGTATTTGGTGGGCTTTATCGCCGCTTACCTATTGGCACAAAAGCGTCTTTCACAAACCAACTGGAGCCGTGAGCAGTTAAGCGACCTGCTTTTCTGGAGCTTCGTTGGCGTAATATTAGGCGGTCGAATAGGCTATGTGCTTTTCTACCAGTTTGGTATGTTTCTCGACGATCCCTTGTACTTATTCAAAATTTGGGCTGGTGGAATGTCCTTCCACGGCGGGCTTTTAGGGGTGCTAACAGCCTTATTCTGGCGCGCCAAGTGTATGAACACGACCTTCCTTCGACTAGGCGACTTTGTTGCCCCGTTAGTACCCATCGGCTTGGGTGCTGGACGCATAGGTAACTTCTTAAACGCTGAACTTTGGGGGCGTAGCACCGATGTGCCTTGGGCGGTCATTTTCCCCAACGCGGGTAATATCCCCCGTCACCCATCACAGCTTTACGAGTTTGCGCTTGAAGGCGTACTACTCTTTATTATCCTATGGCTATATTCTGCCAAAAAGCGTCCAGTAGGGGCGGTCAGCGGCTTGTTCTTACTTGGTTACGGCACCTTCCGGTTTATCGTTGAATACTTCAGAGAACCCGACGCACATATTGGCTTATATCAAATGGGACTAAGCCAAGGGCAACTTCTTTGTTTACCTATGATAGCTTTAGGAATAGGATTAATAGTCCGTGCTTACATGCGCGGAAAAGACCATGTTGAACAGCAAAAAATATAAGAATAACGATGAAAGAATATCTCGCTCTAATGCGCCATGTACGTGATACGGGTGTGAAAAAGGAAGATCGAACTGGTACAGGTACGTTAAGTGTATTCGGCTATCAGATGCGTTTTAATCTACAGGAAGGTTTCCCCTTGGTGACAACAAAGAAGTGTCACCTTAAATCCATTATTCACGAACTGCTTTGGTTTCTTAAAGGCGAGACAAACATCGCTTATTTGAAAGAGCACGGTGTGAGTATTTGGGACGAGTGGGCTACCGAAGAAGGCGAGCTTGGTCCGGTTTATGGACACCAGTGGCGCAGTTGGGATCGCGGTGATGGCACATCGGTAGACCAGATTGCCGAAGTGGTTGAGCAAATCAAAAACAATCCAGATTCTCGTCGACTTATCGTTAGCGGCTGGAACCCTGCGGTACTCCCTGATACCAATTATTCTCCTAAAGAAAATGCAGCGATGGGCAAGCAAGCACTGCCACCTTGCCATACACTTTTCCAATTTTATGTATTAGACGGTAAGCTTAGCTGCCAACTTTACCAGCGAAGCGGCGATATTTTCTTGGGCGTTCCTTTCAATATTGCAAGTTATGCTTTATTGACCATGATGATGGCGCAAGTGTGTGATTTAGAGCCCGGCGATTTTATTCATACGCTAGGCGATGCGCATTTGTATTCAAACCATCTTGAACAGGTAGAGTTGCAGCTAAGTCGTGAGCCTTTCGAGCGCCCAACTATGGAAATTAATCCTGATGTGAAAGATATCTTCGGGTTTTCCTTCGACGACTTCACGCTTAAAAATTACCAGTCACACCCACACATTAAAGCCCCTGTTGCCATATAAGGAGTTACCATGAGTACTCCTATATTAATATGCGACGACTCAGGTTTCGCAAGGCGCCAGATGGCGCGCAGTTTACCTGATGGGTGGGACGTGGATATTTCGTTTGCCGAGAATGGTGAGCAAGCCCTCGCGCTTGTTCGCGAAGGCAAAGGCGATGTGGTGTTTCTCGACTTAAACATGCCGGTAATGGACGGTTATCAAACCATGGAAGCCATTCGCCAACAGGATCTTCCTTGCTTGGTAGTTGTCGTTTCCGGTGATGTACAAGCGCAAGCGCGAGAAAAAATGCTCGCTCTTGGTGCCCTGGATTTCATAAGAAAGCCAATTGATAACGAAAAACTCAGCCACATCCTAGCCTCTTACGGGATTTACAGTGGCGAGACGCATTCTTCTGGTGCGAGCTTACAAAAAGCGCAAGACGATAGCGACTCAAATGCCGTTTTAGCTAAGCGCCAGATGAGTAAAGAAGATCAATTAGACGCATGTCGTGAAATGGTCAATATTGCCATGGGGCGTGCGGGTGAGAATCTTGCTCAACTGCTAGGTGAATTTATTGATTTGCCTATCCCAAACGTCAACTTAATTGAAAGCAACGAACTGTCTATGGCGGTTGCGGAAATTAATCGTAACGACAGCGTGTCGGCAGTTTCAAAAGGCTTTATTAGTGAAGGTATAAGTGGCGAAGCGCTGGTCATTTTTAACGACACAAACTCTCAAAACATCGTTGAACTATTAAAATATCCGCCGTCGGCTTCCTCAGACAAACTAGCGCTAGAAGCACTAATGGATGTTTCCAATATTCTTATCGGTGCCTGTTTAAACGGTTTGTCAGAGCAGTTAAATGTCGCCTTTAGCCACACGCATCCGGTGTTACTGGGGCAGCACCAAGGACTATCAACGCTTTTAAGTGATAACGTGCAGCGTTGGGGCAAGCTCATGGCTATCGAAATAGGTTATGCCATTAAGGCCAGAGATATTTCCTTTGACCTGCTGTTGCTATTTCCTGGTGATGCCATGAACCATATCTATTCTCGGCTGCTCGATGATGACGCTGTCACACAAGACAAGGAAAGTCTATGAATGCATCTACAGACGCACTTTCCACCGGTGCTTTAGTTAATTCTTCTCAAGTACCCGCAGAGCTTCTCGATTCCATTGAAGTGGGCATTGCAGTGCTAGACCGCAACTTCAAGGTTCAAGTGTGGAACAAGTTTCTTGAAAACCATGGTGCAAAGAAAGCGGAAGCAATCATTGGACACAGTCTTTTTTCTCATTTCCCGGAAATAGAAGAAAAATGGCTGAGAACCAAAGTCGACCCTGTGTTCAATTTGAAGAGCCCGGTGTTTATTATTTGGGAGCAGCGCCCTTACTTGTTTAAGTTTGGTTGTAATCGTCCTGTAACCAGCGCTGCAGAGTTCATGTACCAAAACGTGACCATGTTCCCTATTGTTGATAAGCGCGGCAACGTAGAGCGGTTTTGTATGCTTGTTTACGATGTCACTGAGCAGGCGCTCGGTAAGCGTGGAATGGAGCATCTTAACGAAGAGTTGAAAACTGCGAGCCGCGTGGACGGTCTAACTGGACTATATAATCGTCGCTACTGGCAGGAACGCTTTGATGAGATGCACAAACTTTGTGTGCGGAGAGAAAAGCCAAGTACTGCGCTTATGCTCGATATCGACCATTTCAAACGCATTAACGATACTTATGGTCATCAGGCTGGGGATAAGGTGATTAAGATGTTAGCAGCGCTGATTAAGCGCTGTGTGCGGGAAACCGACCTTGCAGGGCGCTACGGCGGCGAGGAATTTGCCATTATTCTGAATGACTCTTCAGTTGAAGATGCCAAGATAGTGGCCGAACGTATCCGACAATTAGCACAGCGTTTAGTGGTAGAACACGAAGGTGAGTCAATAAGTTTCACTGTTAGTTTAGGCCTTGCACAATTCTCTCCTGATTTTAAAGGAGCGATGGCATGGCTTGAGTGTGCCGATCAGGCGCTTTATGAAGCAAAAGAAAACGGCCGAAATCAATATCGCATTTATGCAGCGCCTGGCGCGTTATAGTGCTAGGCGTAGGGTGTTTTTGAGCTCTTGAAAGGTGACAGGCTTCACTAAGTGGTATCGAATACCTGCCTGCAGCGACGCTTCTTTATCGCTCCTGTGAGCATTGGCCGTAAGGGCAATGATTGGAAGGTCAGGGTGACCTTCTTTCATTATTTTAGCGACTTCCAAACCATTCATATCTGGTAAGTTGATATCCAACAGCACACAGTCAAACGCACTTTCACTCACTCTAATAATAGCGTCGTCACCGGTGTAACTCACGGTAACTTCGTGGCCCATACATTGAAGCATATACTCCACCATTTCTGCATTAATGGGCTCGTCTTCTACCAGTAACACATTGGCCTTTTTCGTTGTTTCAACAACTCTTGCGTTACTTGCTGTAAGGTGATGGAGCGCATCTACAAACCGGTTTCTATCGATGGGTTTAACAAAACTTTGATAGATGGGCAGTTCACTGTTTGCAATAATGTTGGCAATATCTGGGGTTGCTGACAACACAATAACGGGCGGTACCCGTTCACCAAAAATCGCCTTAAGCGTCCTCACTAGTTCAAGACCATTCATGCCCGGCATATACAAATCTGCAATAATGCCTGAAAACTGGAGTATTTCTTCGTGCAGATTGAGCAAGTTCGCACCAGATGAAAACGTGCGTGCGCTAAAGCCCTCTTTGGTAATAATTGACTGTAAATGCAGCCTAGATATCTCTAAATCGTCAACTACGGCGAAGGTCGCATTAGACGGTGCTGAATTTGTAGCGGGAAGGTCCTCAATAGGTTTCAGAGGCAGTAAAATTTTAAACTCTGTACCAACTCCAACTGTACTGGTTACTTGTAGTGCACCGCCCAGCTTATCAACGCTGCGTTTAGCTACAGACAAGCCAATTCCTGCCCCCGGGAAGCGTTGGCCAGTTGAGTGTTCGCCGCGATAGAAGCGTTCAAACATACGCTTTTGCGTCGCCTCATCAATTCCTATTCCAGTGTCACTAATTATAATAACGAGAAAAATCCCTTGGTTTTTCACCAAGGTTGTAACGGTGACGTCGATCAGTCCATTAGCCGTAAATTTAACGGCGTTATCAAGAATGTTAACTACTACTTTAGAAAGGGCGACAGGATCCGTTTCTGCGTAATGGGGCACACTGTGACTACAGTGCATATTAAATTCGATTTTTTTGTCTTTTACGCGTACAGAAAACGGCGAGATACATTCGTCGAGCAAGCTGATTAGGTCGACATCTGAAAAGTGCAGGTCGTCTTCAGTGTTATTGGTTAATACATCAGTAAGGTTGTTGGTAAGATTAAGAAGTCGATAGCTGGATTGTTCAGCCTGCTGAATTAGTCTGGTACGCTGTTCTTCCATGTTAGGAATAAGGTTAAGAGCACTGATAATTGCACTTATTGGCGCTCTGAATTCATGGCTAATCAGCTGCAAAAACTCTTTGTTTTGCAAATCTCTATCGTCATCCACCATGGCAAGTCTCAACTTCGATTTACCAAACTTTTTAGGCGACTTGTTTGCGTTACTTTTGTAAAAAAGCCATGCAATAAAATACCAAAGTACAATGACGACTGCGCCCAAAATAGTAGTGAGAAGCATCTTATTGCGCAATGCCTGAATACGCAGTAACAACGCGTTTTCTTCCGCCTGCATGGCATTGACCATAGGCAGCAGGCTAAATTGCTGTTGAATACGTTGCGTTGCGTCGGCTATCGGCAACTCAATAAGAGTATGAAGTAAATCTAGTGTGGTTTGCGCGACCTGCCGTGCAGACGCGCTATTCAATCCTTCTTTTGCTATTGCAAAATCTCTTTCGGATAAGACTGTGGGCGATATTGCTTGGCCTGCACTACTGCGAAGGTATTCAGATATACCTTGAACGGTGACCTGTAGCTCGCGCTTTAAAATAGTGTAATTCGCGGGTCCAGAAAACGCGCTGTTCTCCATCCGAAACGTAAATTGATTGATACTAGACTCAGTGGCAAGAATATTGTCCTCTAAATAACTCTGCTGCTTTAAGGCTGTTATGAGTGCTTGTTGCTTGCTCATCAGCGCGATTAAAACCGCAATGACAACCATAGCGATCAACAGTGCTGTAACACTCACTTTTGAAAAAGTGAATGTCCGCGAAATTGATGATGATTTGCGCTGCGACTGGCCAGCCTGGTTTGAGCTCACGTTCATCCTTGCAAGTAATATGTGGTAGAGATACCTAACTTAAATGTAGGCAACTAACGCTAACTTGCAAGGAAGTAGAAAAAAATTACGGTGACTCAACGCGCTTTATGTGGTGCCTAATTGAATACAAAAAGCAAAGGCTGGGAATTACCATGACTGCTGTGAGAATAAAGAACAAGCTCCAATTGCCTTCAAGACTATCTACAACAAAGCCGCTGCTAGAAGCGACCAAGGTTCTGCCCGCAACACTCAGGGAGGCCATGAGTGCGTATTGGGTTGCACTAAACGCCCGATTACACAATAGTGAGATAAACGCGACCATAGCAACGGTGCTCCAAGCCCCTGTAAAGCCATCGACAATAACGGTTATGGCTAAAAGAGATGTGGAAGGGCCTGTTTGCGCGATCAGTGCAAATAGTAAGTTAGACGCGGCCATGGCCACACCCGCAATCATTAATCCGCGGTAAATACCGTAGCGAATGTTAACTAATCCACCTAATAGTGAAAACACAATGGTTACCCACCAGTTGAGCAATTTTGAGTAAGTAGCGATATCGCTATTAGAAAAGCCAATTTCTTTATAAAACACGATACTCATGCGGCCTAGAAAGGCTTCACCGATTTTAAATAGAAAGATAAACAGTAAAAACGACGCCGCTAATTTAACGCCGTTTCGATTGAAAAATTCGGCGAATGGCGTGACCAGAGTAGTTTGTATCCAGTGAAAAACGGGAGACTGCTTTGTATCTTTGGCTGTTATCTTTTCAAGCAAGGCTTCGCGGTCAATTTGTGGCTCGTTCGCTAAACACGTGGCGCACATTAATAAAGCCATGAGAGCACCGAGTAAAAGATAAATGTTTGGCCAAGTCCAAGATGTCATGTCAGCCAAGAAGAACGGGATAGCACCAAGCCCGCCATACCCTGTCCACCAGCCAGCGGTGGCGACTGAAGACGCAGCTGACATGCCGTCTTTGTCGTCTTGGGCAATACAGTCAATGCGAAAACCATCGATGGCGATATCTTGCGTGGCTGAGGCAATAGCAATAAGCAAACCGATTAATGCAACATAAAACAAATCTTGGTCTGCAGTGAGTTGAGACATCACTAAACACAGCAAAACTACACAGCCTTGCATAGTGAAAATCCAACCTCGTCGTTGACCCAATAGTGGGGGCTTGATTTTGTCGACAAGCGGAGACCAGAGAAAATTAAAAGAGTATGTCGCGAAAATAATGCCGAATAAGCCGATGGCCGAGCGAGACAAACCTTCATCTTTGAGCCAAGCAGATAGCACTGAACCAATCATGATCCAAGGGAAGCCACTGGAAATGCCGAAAAGTAATATACTGAGGTATCGTTTGTCGTTAAACGTTTTTAAAGCGTTGAGCAAAACTGCGGCCTTAGGCAAGAATACAAAAGCATATTGAGCCATGAACCACAGTGAGAAGCAATAACGCGTTGAAGTGAAAGTTTTACTATGGACGAATGCCTACGCAGTCGAGTGGGCAATGACCCAAACCTTCAAGGAAATTCACGCAGTTATTTAGTTCATCTACAAGAAACTGGTCGTTAATTAGCTTGTCTTCATTCCAATAATGCACTTGATGAAGTAAATGCCAAAAAACCCGTTCTTTTTGTGTATAGGGCTGCGTTAGGGTGTAATCAATTTGCCCCCATTCTTCCATACTATCCCAAAAGAATAGCTCGATCTCCTCGATAGGAAGCTCTCCTTGCCAAAATGCTCTCAAATAGAAACACAGCTGCTTTGCTTTGTTATCTACGAAATCTTGAACACTCACAAGTAACTCAACCGTTTATGTTTGCTAAAAGTATTATAGTTCATAACAATCTTACTGCTTAGGACAGAGGCTTGCTATTTACACCATTAAATTTAGGTAATTGTTTTGGATACTAATTTAGCGTAATCGGTTAATTATCGAATTACCAGCCTAGGTGGCGAGTCCAACCAACAGTACTATTTGCAACTATCTGAATATGAGGGGGTTTTTGAAACTCCTTTATACTAAAGGCTAATAAATTGCTGGGAATAATTATTTGCCGATAGTGCATTTTTAGTGCGTTTTTTGCGCTAATTTTTCGTTTTTGCGTAGTACTGTTCGCCCAATCGTTAAATCCACTTAGTGACAGATCCAATATTGGAAAGCTGGACTGCGCTATATTATCTATAACTAATGTATTCGTTGATTCTTCTGGCCAAAAAGGTGAAATGGCTACGAAAGTGTCTGGATGAAGTTGAGGCTGTTGCTCTACGACGGACAAGTAAGTTGCGGCCAGCATGCCTTGTGCAATGACCATACGGTAGCCTGAATTGTCTTGTAAATAATTATTCAATGCGTTGAGTTGTAAACCCAGTGCTGAAGTTGCTGATTCAAAATTGAGATACTGCGTAAGTTGATTACTTCTGGGGTGGATATTTTGGGCTGACATAGACGTAGTTTCAGAGTCTGACATGTCGGTGTTTGCAGATTCAGCAGGTAGGTTCTGCTGGGACGTGACATTGACCGGCAAATTAAACGGACTTATCACTACATTCCAGCCTTTTTCAGCAAGCATGTTGGCAAGGCTATTTCCCTGCGCGAGCGTAAGGCTAGAGGGAAAAGGCTCTGTGAGTATGATAGCCACACCCAAAGGTAACGGTGTTTGCGCTTCAATTTCAATAATTGGGGATTCAACTTCTCCAATCATTAAAGGTTTCACTTCTCCAGGCAGATAGGCGTGACTAACATCTGTGAAAAAGTCACAGTGAGCTGTCATAGGCAATAGCGAAACAATAACAGCAAATGTTAAAAGGAGAGCGTGCCTTTTCATAAAATGTGGTTTGCCTTTACCTTAATCTGGATCTATTCAGCTTGGACAGCATCAAATTAATTTGTACATCAAGCGTTATACGAAGGTTATCGGCAGGGTGCGTTAAAACTAAAATGGAGTCTATTGATAAAGTTGAGTAGCGTTAGAGCGCTACTTAATACTTTCTGAGAGCGGCTTTGGGCAAAACGGACTAAAAGGGATGGCGACATTAAAGTGCAGCCAATGCCCAAGTGTCGGGTGCGAAAGACTCAAGCTTTCAGCATGAAGCTGTAAACGAGGCGCCATGGATAACGCTTCTTCATGGGCATAGAGTCTATCTCCCAAAATAGGGTGACCCAAAGCAAGCATATGTACTCGCAGTTGGTGAGAGCGACCGGTAATGGGATAAAGGGCAACGAGAGAATAGGGTCGCTCTTTTTCATCCAGTGTGCGCTCAATGACGTCAAAGTGCGTTACGGCTTTTTTACCGCGCTCGAAGTCTACCATTTGCTTTGGCCTGTTTGGCCAGTCGCAAATAAGGGGAAGGTTAACCTCTCCGCTGTCTTGTTCTACATGTCCATGAACCCGAGCGAAGTAGCGCTTTTTAGTTTGACGTAATTCAAACTGTTTCGAGATATGGCGATGGCTGTCTTTATTAAGCGCCAGCACCAAAATACCCGAAGTCGCCATGTCTAAGCGATGCACTACTGTGGCGGTGGGATACACTCGGTTAACCCGGCTAATTAGCGAGTCGCGGTGCTCCAATGCTTTGCCCGGAACGCTCAATAGCCCGCTAGGTTTATGCGCAACCACCATGTCCTCATCTTGATACAAAATATCAAGATAAGGTGTCATCGGTGGGTTATAAACAAAACTTGGGTTCGCCATTATGTACTCGTTACTTCACAGTCGCTTTTGAATGTTTAACCTTTCGAGGTTACGGGTTATTTACCACAATACG
Organism: Alteromonas sp. CNT1-28; assembly: GCF_022348345.1. Taxonomy (NCBI): domain Bacteria; kingdom Pseudomonadati; phylum Pseudomonadota; class Gammaproteobacteria; order Alteromonadales; family Alteromonadaceae; genus Alteromonas; species Alteromonas sp. CNT1-28. The sequence goes on from NZ_JAKREZ010000006.1 coordinate 56,165, forward strand.
AATGGCGTCCAGCTGAACATCTGCATCCTGAATAACTTTATCAAGGGCGTTCATTTGCGTTTCAATAAACTCAATTTCGCTGTCACGTACTGCTGGGTTACGCTTTTGAAGATCGCGCAAGCGCTGTATTTCTTCGTTAAGCGTGCTGTGCATGCTGTTAAGTGCGTCGTGTTGCTTTTGGTTAGCTTGCTGATGGGCAAGCTTACGCGCCTTTTCAATGGCAAGCTCAAGCGGCTGTTGCAAGGCTTTTAGAAGCTGAGCCGAGATCTTACGTCCAATTTTACGCTTAACGTCGAAGCTCAATTCAGACGGGTTTCCTTGCGCATCTAAACACACTCGCACGGGCGTTTGAGGTAAGAAGCGGCCCAACTGAAGCGCTTTAGGCGCTTGCGCCTGCAGCACAAACAACGCCTCAACCCAATAAGCGCCTTTTGGCAAAGACGGCTCGGCAATGAAGCCCATGCTGCTCTTTCCGTGTACGTCGGTGAGTACTACGTCCATGGCGGTATGCACAAGTGGATGATCCCAACTTAAAAACTGTACGTTTTCTAGCGTGGTGGCTACACGGCGCTTGTAAGTAACCGTCATGCCTTCTGGGTCAAGGCCCGGAAGCTGGCTCACCATCGACTCGGTTGGCATAAGAATAAAGCAGTCATTGCCTTTTTCATCCTGCTGAACACCGATAGCATCGAAAACGCGACCCATAAAGCGCGACAAATCTTGTTCGCTATCAAGGGTAATAATGTCTTCAAGCAGTTGTTCTACGCGGCCTTCACCCGAGGCATTAAGCTCAAGAAGGCGATCGCGACCGGCTTCAAGCTGCGCCACGAGCTGGCTATTAAGCGTAACACTCATGTTCACTAGCTCGTCACGCGCGCTCATATCGTCAGGGTGTAAGCACGCACCAATAAGCAGAGGCTTAACGTCGTCGAATACACCAGAGCCCGTGGGGCAGGTCTTTTCAAAGGCATTCAGCCCTTCGTGATACCAATCTAGTAATACGTGCTGCGCGGTTTTCGCTAAATACGGCACGTGAATTTGTACGGTTTGGGTTTGGCCAATACGGTCAAGACGACCAATACGTTGTTCAAGCAGATCTGGCGTGATAGGCAAATCGAACAGCACCAAATGATGAGCGAACTGGAAGTTACGACCTTCGCTACCAATTTCACTACACAGTAGAATTTGTGCGCCGTCTTCCTCATCAGCAAAATAATGGGCCGCCTTGTCGCGCTCCACAATGCTCATGCCTTCGTGGAATACACTGTGGCGAATACCGGTTTGCGTGCGAATAACCTCACCTAACTCTTGCGCTGTACGGGCGCTTGCGCAAATAAGCAGAATCTTTTCTGGCTTAACGCTTTGCATGAAATCAAGCAGCCATTCAACGCGCGGGTCTTGCTTGGTCCAGCTGTTAACCACGCTTGCCATACGTTCAGGATACAGTGAATAGGTTAAGTCGCCGCCGCTCACGGCATCTGAATAAACCTCAGGCAAAGCCAGTTCGTAAGCGCTTAATTTACGCATCGGAAAGCCTTCGATATTGGCGCGGCGGTTTCTAAACAGCATACGGCCTGTGCCGTGACAATCGATAAGTTGGTGCAGCAGCGCATGGCGATTTTCCGGCGCACTTAAATCACCCGCATGTTCCATTACGTCAGGCGCGAATTCTGCGAGTTTGCTGCGTTGTTTGTCGTTAGGCTCGGCGTCTGAAAGTAATGGCGCTACCGCATCGGCCAGTTGGCTGTATTTCGATTCTTCATCTAAGAATGCATCGTAGCTATGGAAGCGAGCCGGGTCGAGCAGGCGCAAGCGGGCAAAGTGGCTTTCGTGACCAAGTTGATCAGGCGTTGCGGTAAGCAGTAATACGCCTGGCGTTTGGTTTGCCAGCGCTTCCACACACAAGTATTCTGCAGAGGGAGCCTCACTTGACCACGCAAGGTGATGGGCTTCATCGACAACCATTAAATCCCATCCTGCAGCTTGAATTTGCTGCTGGCGTTTTTCGCTCTTGCTTAGGAAGTCGATACTACAAAGTACTAGCTGGTCGTTTTCGAATGGATTCACAGCGCTCGCGTCAGATGTTTCGTCATCTTGTAAGCCTTCGCTCTTCTCTATAGCCTCGCAACGACTTTCATCGTAAATGGCAAAAGGAAGGTTAACGCGACGAAGCATTTCAACTAACCATTGGTGCATGAGCGAGTCTGGAACCAAAATAAGCACGCGCTCTGCGCGGCCTGTTTTAAGCTGCTGGTGAATAATCAACGCGGCTTCAATGGTTTTACCAAGACCTACTTCATCGGCAAGTAATACGCGAGGTGCGTGTCTGCCGCCTACCTCTGACGCAATGTGGAGTTGGTGCGGAATAAGCGATATGCGCGCACCTGCAAGACCAATGGTGTTTGAACGTAAGTAATCGTATTGATGATCTAAAGCACGCTCGCGCAAATCGAACCATTTAGGGTTGTCTAATTGCTGACTGAACAGGCGCTTTTCAGGTTGGTTCAAGCGAATGTGACTGTCTAGCATGGTTTCAGGTAATCGCGATTGCGCTTTGGTGTCTTCGCGAAGCCCGTGATAGATGAAAAGATCTTGGCTTTCTTCTTTTTCAGTAATGGTCATTTCCCAGCCGTCTTGGCTTTTGACCGTTTCGCCAATTTCAAAAATTAGTCGCGTAAGCGGCGCATCTTGCTTAGTATACTTTCGCGCTTCGCCTGTTGCTGGATACAACACTTCGACAGAACGGAAGTCGCTACCGATAACGACACCTAACCCCAGCTCTATTTCTGTGTTGCTTAACCAACGCTGACCAACTGAAAATTGACTATCTGAACTCATAAATCACCAACCTATTTTTCGGGGGGCGGTATTGTACGCATTGCGTTGTGATAAGTCATTAATACTAGCTCATTTGATTTGCGGTTGCAGGTGGGGGGATTGAGTACCTATGCCTTGCGTTAACAAGACGATTAGCACTAGTAGGCCTTCTTTGCTTCACAACGAGAATGCTGGTAGCAAAAGAATAAGAACGTTGACGTGCCCATCAGGCTTGCTTTGTCACAGGGTTGGCGTAAAACTGTCGTATCACTGACCATGGATATTTCTTACTGTTAACCGCGTTACGTTTTTAACGTATGTGAATCGCAGCTAACAGGAGGAAGCGCGAGATGGATATGAAAGTAGACAGTCAAAAGCTTATACAACTTCGCAATGCTAGGGCATGGAGTCAGCAGCATCTGGCAGATGTGTCTGGATTGAGTTTGCGTACTATTCAGCGAATTGAGAAAACACAATCTGCATCACACGATTCAATAGGCGCACTTGCTTCAGTTTTCGAAACGACGCCCGATGCGCTTTTAATGGGTGAAACCCACGCCACCACAAGTCATCCTCAAGGGCTGCCAACCTCGCAAACTTCTACTGCGGGCGAGAATGCCGCAGCTCATCATTCAATTAAGCTGCAGGGTGACCGGCCAGCGTCGTTGAATCCCCAACATGTTCTTTGGATCACGCTAGCGCTCGCCATCAGTTTGTTCGTTGCTATTTATTATGCGCAAACGGTCAATGCAAACAATGGTAGCAACCAAGTAATTGAAGAAGGTAAGCCAGTTAATGTCAGTAGCGAAGTCCTTGAAGATGCAACAAGTTGGCTGGAACTTATCGACAGCGGTGAATATGAACAAAGCTGGAAAGAGAGTGGGGCTATTTTTAGAAGCGGTATTTCAGTAGCTAAATGGACCGAGGCGATGCAGCTAGTCAGGGAGCCATTGGGGGCGGCCAAGTCGAGGGAAATCGCGTTAGCACAAGCGCCAACTTCACTGCCTGGATTGCCTAAAGGAAACTACCTAATTTTGTCGTTCACCACTGACTTTGATTCCCAGACCACAATGAAAGTAGAGACCCTTTCTATGGTGGAAGTTGATGGCGAATATAAAGCAATAGGCTACTTCATTAAGTAGCCTACTCAGGTAACTGGTGCAAAGTTTCAATTCCTTGAATGGCTTTGAAAGCATCATCGCTCGTTGCATTGTTGATGGCTTTGATAAGTTCAGGTGCATTGTAGGGCTCTAACAAGGTTAGGAACGTCGCTGTGCCAGGTGGCATGCCACTATTCACTGCTTTTTGAAGTCGCTTCCATACGGTGAACAGCGACTCCTCACCTAACGTTTTTTGTTGCACCACGCTATCAATGGCGCGGTGCATTATCATCCCGCATGAATAATAAAGATTGAAGTGTCCGTTTTTATAAGCACGAGCCAGCGTTGTTTGCGCCAGCCCTTCAGTACAGCTCTCGAAAGCGCGGGTCATTCGGCTTTCAACGTAGCTATTGGCGTCTTCGTAGAGGAAGTTCATGGCGATTGCCGCAAAGTAGTCGGCGTTGCCCTCGTGCAGCCAAGACTGCTCCTCGTTTTCTGATACACCTTCAGTACTGCCGGGCTGATATAAATGGGCGACTTCGTGAGCAAAGAACCAAAGTGTTTGGTTAACAAAGCTGCTGTTATTGGCCTGCTCATTTAAGTCTTGTCTGTTCCAATGCATAAATATCTGGTTAGGTAGTGTTCCACCTTGTGTAGAGTGATCGTCTACGTTTGCGTAAGAGGCAAATAACATGGGCTTTTCGCCCTTAAGCGGATTAAGAGAATGGGAGAAAAACGCCATCATGTTGGGTATATCTTCTTCTAGCGAAGCTTTAATGCTTTCAGGAAGCCCGGGATCAATTAGGGCAACCACATCATCGGTAATAATTGGCTGTTGCTTACCCACATACACGACTCTTCCATCATTGTTATCTGTCCACGACACGCTGCTTTTCATTACTTTGCCATTCAACAATATGTGTTCATCACTGGGAACATTGAGTGTCAGGTGCCATTTATTATCTTCTTCAGTACAGGCATTAGCACAAGCAAACAGTCGCCCAGAGTGAAAGGTATTTCCACCATCAGAAAAAGGAGAAAATGGTGCGTAATCTTTACCCAAATGTTTATAGGTGGGCGTCAGTAAAAATGACACGGTAGAGAGGGACTTGCCTGACTTCGAGCGCACAAGTTCTTGGTGTTTGGTGTCATCAAAGACGATTTCTATGTCGTTGTCTTGCGCGAACCAACGTGTTGTTCTTGATGTATCTGGGTTTCTAACAAAAGCCAGCGTTTTTGCTGGCGTAGTTAATGTGTAGGTGACTACCCATTTTTCAGACGTGTCAGTCGTGCTTTTCTCAACCTTGATTAGAATGTTAGCAGGGGAAGAATCATTGTGCGCTTGGCTATTCGCCCATGCAATTTCGGCGTTAAAGTACGCTAGTAGCGATAACGTCATGCTTATGGCCGTTTTTATTTTTGTGATGTTAAGCCAATTCATAGCTGATCTTTCCCTGAGTGTTATTAATTTAAACGCATCCACTTTATTGAGGTGTTGTGGCATTGGGTTAGCACCCGTGTTTAGTTCACCGCTTCAACATGTACACCTTAGCCTATTTGGGTATCAAAAACGCAGCTAAAACTGCGCTAACTGTAGTTAAAGTGTGAGCATTTGTTACGAACCAAGTATGCCAGTTTCTTGTTTAATGCAGAATGGGAGCGCTGTGCTATCTCATATAACGTGAAAGGACTGTTCGTCGCTTCTCACTTGTTCTAACGAAAAATAAAAAAGAAAAAACAGTGCTAAATCTCAAAAACTGGATTATGGTGGAATTAAGGGTTCGCTAATTTAACAAACGAACCTTTGAGGCAGAAAGAGTAGTACTGCTTCTCAGTCGACGCGAGTAGGGGAAGAAGTCCTGTTTCGAGCGGCATTCTCCTACAACCGTAACTGTAGCTTGTTAGCGCGTGCGTTCATAAATGAACAATACGTCTAACCTGGCTTTATTTACCGGAGTGAAGGATGCCAAGAAAAAATTCTACCGATACTAAGATTTACGTCCTCGATACCAATATTCTGCTGCACGAACCTCACGCTTTTCTCTCCTTTAAAGAACATGACGTTGTTATTCCAATGACCGTATTGGAAGAGCTCGACTACATCAAAGACAGCAAAAAAGACGTGGCGCGTGATGCACGGGTATCCATTCGGGCAATGGAGGATTTACTCCACGACGCAACGCCAGAAGATATGCTAGCGGGTGTATCGATGGAAGGGTTGGGCGCGGGTCAAACGGCACCTACAGGGAGTCTATCTATATTCGCCGACCTCAACATGGTTGAGGCTCAGCAAGTGTTTACCAGCAACGAGAATGACAACCGCATTATTAACGTAGCGCTGCACTTGCAAAAGACGTTCGCGCCGCAAAAAGTGGTGTTGGTTACCAAAGACTTAAACATGCGCCTTAAAGCGAAAGGGGCAGGCCTCGCTCATGTTGAAGACTACCGCACCGACCAGCTAATTACTGACATCAAATATCTATCTCGCGGGTTTCATACCTTTGAAGGTAATTTTTGGGATAGCGTAAAAAGCGTGGATAGCCGCAGCGAAGGGCGCGACACCATTCACACTATCCCCAAGTCTATGTTGCCAGAAGCGTATGTAAACGAGTTTTTGCTCGACGAAACTAAACAGTTTGCAGGTTTAGTAGAAGAGATCACCGACGATCATTTAGAGGTGTTGGATTTAGGTTACGAACGCTTGATGGGTCGTCATGCTTGGGGCATCACACCCAAAAATATAGGGCAGGCCATGGCGCTTCATGCGCTGCTAGACCCACACATTGATATGGTTATTCTCACTGGCCCTGCCGGTAGTGGTAAAACGCTCCTTGCGTTAGCTGCAGCCCTTGAAATGGTGGTAGAGCGTAACATGTATGACAAAATCATTGTCACGCGAAGCACGCCGGAAATTGCTGAGTCCATTGGCTTCTTGCCGGGAACGGAAGAAGAAAAAATGTTGCCTTGGTTGGCAGCAATTACCGATTCTTTGGAAGTACTCCACAAGCATGACGAAAATACCAAAGGTTCTATGAATTACATCATGGAAAAAGCCAACATTCAGTATAAGTCGGTAAACTTTATGCGAGGCCGAAGTATTCAAAATGCGATTGTGATTTTGGATGAGTCGCAGAACTTAACCGCGTCACAGCTTAAAACGATCATCACACGTTGCGGTGAAGGAACGAAGCTGATAGTGGGCGGTAACTTGGCGCAGATAGACAGTAACTATCTGAGCGCAGTGACATCGGGGCTTACTTACTTGGTTGAGAAGTTTAAAGACTTCTCGGGCAGTGCCACCATTAACCTAGACGGCGTGGTAAGAAGTCGTCTTGCGAGTTTTGCTGAAGAAAATCTATAACCTAAGATAATGCGTAAATTGGTAGTATTGTTTTTATAACAGAATACTGTCCTCACTGTTATACTCCGCTAGTGGGGACTATCGGAGTATAACGTGGCTAAATACGAAGTTTTAGCTCACCAACTTAAAGAGCAGATTGAGCGCGGCGTGTGGGTAGAAAATGAAAAGCTCCCATCGCTTCGCAAACAGGCAGCACAAACAGGCTTCAGCCTAATGACAGTGCTGCACGCCTATCAGATGTTAGAAAGCCAAGGCATAGTCAGCTCCCAAGAACGTTCGGGCTTTCTGGTAACAGCTAAAGCGAGCAATGCCTCAAAAGAACGTGTACAGGCCACAGAAGCCGTCAGTATTAACGACTTTGTATATGAAGTGCTGCAGGCCTCTCGCGACCCCCACATGTTCAGTTTAGGATTTGCTTACCCCGACCCAAGCCTTTATCCAAGGCAACATTTAAATAAGTCTATTGCAGCTGCCGCCCAGCAAATTTCCTTGACCAGCGCCATGGATAACTTGCCTCCAGGTAACCTGGACCTTAGAAAAATCATCGCTAAGCGCTATGCCGCCAAAGGCGTGAATATATCGCCTGATGAAATCATTATTACCGCTGGTGCGCTAGAGGCGCTGAACTTGAGTTTGCAGGCATGCACCACACCAGGAGACTGGGTGGTTGTCGAGTCGCCGGTGTTTTACGGAACGCTGCAGGCGCTTCAACGTTTAGGTCTAAAAGCGATTACTGTAACGGTATCACCCAACACTGGCCTGGATGTAGCTGCACTTGAGCGCGCATTTAAAAATCATAATGTGAAAGCCTGCTGGCTTATGAGCAACTTTCAAAATCCAGTTGGATACTCATTGAGTGACGTTCAAAAACAGCAGGTGGCCGCGTTACTCGATAAGTATAATGTTGCCCTTATTGAAGATGATGTGTATGCCGAGCTTTATGCTGATAAGCGTCCACCTCTGCCAATTAAGCATTTTATGAAAGAGGGAGATAGCATGTTGTGTTCATCGTTCTCCAAGTCTTTAGTGGCAGGGTACAGAATAGGGTGGGTCGCCGCAGGTAAGCGTGCCCTTGAAATACAAAAACAGCAGCTTATGAGTACATTGGCAACCAGCGCGCCGATACAGCTTGCGCTTGTAGACTATTTATCCACAAAAAATTACGAGTCTCATTTAAAGCAGCTGCGAAAAAAACTCATCGCTCGTAAGAAGACGATAACGGCGCTGCTTACCGACCTTCTATCAGACGTTGCGACTATTCATACACATAGCGGCGGCTATTTTTTGTGGGTGGAATGCCGGGGGCATGTTGATGCAATGGCTATTTATAAAGAAGCGTTGCGTTTACACATCACCATTGCGCCAGGAAAACTGTTTAGCTTAACCAATGAGTTTAACCATTGTTTTCGTTTAAATGCATCGTTTGCTCTGAATGAAGCGAAGCGCAATCAACTGCTTAAGCTTTCGCTATTTATAAAAAATCTTTCATAAATAACGCGTTATCACTCTGTGTAACGCAAACCGTAGTTTTTGCACATTCTGTAAAGGGAGCAAGTTTGAAACAAGAAAAACATACACCTTAAAAATCTGCGACTTCAAAGCCTACGCCTTAAATATCTACGCCTTAAAAACTATAGCAACTGATCTATAAAGAAAGCCCTAATCTGTTTCTATTTTAACGGCCTTAAATCCCTACCATTAGCGCAAAATTTTCGGAGAAAGCTAATGACGGCAGTTAAAATTCGGCAAGAAGACATCATTGCTTGTACACCCGTAGAAAGCAAAAAAATCTATATCCGTGAGGAAACTGGGCACTTTCAAAAAATACGTCGATACTTGAATGTAGTATTAGTGACGCTGTTTGTTGCGCTCCCCTTTATTCAATACCAAGGACAGCAGGCGATTTTGTTTGATGTGGGGCGTCAAACCCTCACGCTTTTTGCATGGGTCTTGTATCCACAAGACCTCATGATTTTTGCCTTTCTGTTTATTCTTGCGGCTTTTGTTTTGTTTTTAGTCACCCGTCATTACGGGCGAGTATGGTGTGGCTTTACTTGCCCTCAAACCGTATGGACTCTCGCTTTCAATTGGGTAGAGCGCCGTATTGAAGGTACGCACAATCAAAGCAAGGCTTTAGACAAGCAGCCTAGCTCACTAACAAAAGTAGTCGTGAAGGGGGCAAAACACAGTGCATGGTTGGCATTAAGCCTTATTACTGCGCTGGTTTTTATGTCTTACTTCTATCCGGCATCTCGTCTATATACGGAGCTTTTCACTTTCTCTGCGCCTGCGTTAATTTCAGGCTGGACAATGTTCTTTGCCGTTTGCACTTATGCCAATGCCGGTTGGCTTCGAGAGAAAATGTGCACGCACATGTGCCCCTATTCTCGCTTTCAAGCTGCGATGTTTGATAACAGTACGTCATTGGTTACTTACAACGAAACGAGAGGAGAAAGTCGCGGACCAAGGAAGCGTTTTTCACAGCACAAAGACTTGGGCGATTGTGTCGATTGTAATTTATGCGTTCAAGTCTGCCCAGCAGGCATAGATATTCGTGAAGGAATTCAGTACGAGTGCATTAACTGTGGCCTGTGTATTGACGCATGCGACAAGGTCATGGCCAAATTTGGCTATCCGCTCAAACTTATCAATTTTTCGCGAGCCGGCAGACATTCTGGGCGTAAATTCACTAACTATCTTTACGGCGCCGCAATCATTGCCATACTGCTCGCAATGGGCGAGTGGGCTATCGACAGGCAGGACTTCGAAGCTTCAATTAGCCGTGACCGCAACGCGCTTTACAGAGAGAACAACGCGGGGCACATTGAAAACACTTATACGTTAACCGTTTTAAATAAATCCCGCGTGGCCAAAACCTATGAAATTGCTATAGAAACGCCATCAGATATGCAGCTTATTAACGTACCGACTATAAACGTAGCACCAGGCGAAAAGCGAAATGTGCCGTTTTCAGTTGAAGCATTATCGCCAATGGCTAATACCATGCAATCTGTTAGCTTTGTTATTATCGATAAATCTACCAACAGTGTGATTGGCAATGAAGTGATGTTCTATTCAGGGAATAACAGGCAAATGTAGATGGAACTTACTCTACTACTTCTACTTGGTAGCGCCCGGTCACAATGTTGCGCTCTGTATCTTCGGATACTTGCCCGAAAGGAATGAGTGCCGGACCCGTAGGATCATAGAGCACGTAAACGTCGCCATCGTGCTCTATGGTTCGGTCATCTGCCATGGGGGTTAATGCAATTCCAAGCAAGGCGTGGTTGGGCAGGTAAAGTACAATCATCTTTGTAGTGGGTAAAAAAGCTCTTACCATTGAAGACGCTAACACTGCTTTACTGTCACAGTCCCCTAGGTTCTGCATAAGCACACTTATGGGCGGCGCATACCCAGAGCCATTACTCACTACTCTATCTTCTAAAGTGTCGTAAGGGATGCTTTGCAGCCAACTGAGAATTAAAGAAAAATAGGCTCTAGAATCTGACTCAGACGCGACTTTCTCGTAAAACGCTTGAGAAACGGACACCAAAGGTTTTACTGACTCAGAGATGTAACGCAGGTGATCTGGCTTTATGGCACTTTGGTTAAATATGGTCGTAAAGCGCGTGAAGTAATGTTCATGCAAGTAGCTATCGTAAGCGTTTTGCTGTACGTCACGTAAATGCGCTTGAACGTCTTCTATTTTCTCTTCGTCAGTCCCCGACACTTTAATATTAATGGCTTCTCTCAAGGGCTTGATTGTTACTTTTGCGTCCTTGGGGTCGATAGCCTTTGCTGCTTTGGTCAACGCAACAGTCACGTATCGCTGTACTATTTTGGGCTTGTAATTAGTTTGCCTTAGCGGCAAATCTTCAATTGACTCAAAGGGAATTTCAAACTTGAGGTTATGTCGCTGCTTCGCACCGTCAATCCATTCGTAATAGAACTGCATGCCGGTATCAGTCTTCTTTCTTTTGAACTCGAGTTGTTCAGAGAGCGCATGCTGAACATGGAAAACCACAGGGATCGTAGCAAGACCAAGGTATCTCGTTACCTTGCTAATAAAGCGCCAAATGTTCTTTTTTTTCGAGGAAGTATGAAGCTTCATTGTTATCGTGGGGTTAACTCAATAATTGATCACTCATTTTGTGAGTATGCGCGTGAAAATGAAAAAAACAAGGCAAAGGCTATTTTGAAGCCTTTGCTTTGGGTCGTGCCAGCCCATTACCCTAGCAGAGGTCGTCAATAGTGCATTGAGAGACCTTGGGACTGTGCTACTTGATTCAAAAACTGTCGATTAGTGGGTAAACCACTGAGTTGTTGCTGAATACTTTGTACATGTTTTGCGTAGGCCTGCCGCTGTTCAGGAGTGTGCAAATTGGCTTGATAGACATCATTGTACTGCGACCTGAATCCCATGCCGTATAGAACAAACAAATAGCTGGCCGCGGGGAACAATTCCTCACGAAGTTCAAAATCAGATGAAATAGGGCTGCGGCTTTTCCACAGGGTTAGCCAATCTTGTAACTGGGTGGAGCAGCTCTCTTGGTTCCGCATATCACGCCAGTACGCAGAAGCTTCACGTTCACTCAACACATAATGAAGCTTTAGGAAGTCGACTATTCTTTCCCATTTTTTTTCGAAAGCCTGATTAAACTGTCGACCAGCCGCTTGGCATTCTTTATATGTTCTAGGCAGTTGTTTTGCTATGTGGGTGGCAGATAATTCAATCATGACAAGCGCCGACGCTTCCAAAGGTTCTAGGAAGCCAGCAGAAGTGCCGATGGCGACACAATTCTCTACCCAAAGCGTTTTACGGTAGCCCGGTGAGAATGTGATCTTTCTCGCTTTGCTAACATCCACATCAGCGGTTTTCTTGTCGTGCTTTAAGTAGGTCTCCAGTGTTGCTCTTGCTTCATCTTCACTGCAATGCGCCGAGCTATACACGTATCCCACACCTTTTCTCGAAGGCAAACCAATGTCCCAAATCCAGCCACTGTCTTGAGCTGTTGAGTGTGTGGTAGAGGCAATATCAACTGAGCTGTCAACGTAGGGAGCTTGGATTGCGATAGCACTGTCGTTGGCCAGTACGTTGGAGCAAGGTGTTAAGGGGACACCATAGTGCTGACCAATTAACCTTGCCGCAAAGCCTGTACAATCTATGAATAGATCACCAGTAATATTACCGTGTTCACGACCCACTATTGCAGCAATAGGTTCTGAAGATGAGCCAACCACATCATCCACATGATCCACAATATGTTGAACACCTAAAACCGTTGTCGCGTGCTTTTGAAGTAGGGCTGCAAACTTGTTTGCGTCAAGGTGATAACCATAGTTTGCAATGCCAGCATACGCAGGCGTTTGACGCTGCTTGGGTGCGAGGTGATGGTCGCATAACGCGGCCTGGGAACATACAGCATGTGCTAAATCTTGCTCTGCTGCGTAGCTTTGCCACCATGCCGCAACGTCGCTTTCAAAGTACCTAAATGGTAGGCTGAAAGGGTGGTAGTACTGATGTTCAACGTTGTCTGAGCGCCAATTGTGAAAACTGGTACCTTGCTTAAAAGACGCATTGCACTGGGCTAAAAAGGTTTCTTCACTGATACCAATTTTAAGAAGCGTACTGCGCATAGTAGGCCACGTCCCTTCGCCTACACCCAATATACTGACATCTGGTGACTCAACTAAGGTGACACTAATATTGTCATCGTGCTTGTGCGTTACAGCGATGATTGAAGCGGTTAACCAGCCAGCGGCACCACCACCTACAACAACAATACGACGAAGGGGGCTATTCGCTTGATGCATATTTTTCCCAAAGCCTACTTTATGAAAATAAAATGTTAACGATTTGGTTTTTCTTAAATGTATATTAAATGAGGCTTAAATGTAAGTGGAAACGTTTACATAATTAGTCGGTAGTCAGGAAATAACGCAATTAACTACGAGTGCAGGCAGCATTGTTTACTGCCAATAATACACAGGGAAATTACTGGGGCAGATGTTGGTAGTCGGTTGGGAAATTGCGGCAGAGCAATGTTGAAGAGGAGGTAAGTAGAAGCCGACGTTCTTAAGCGGAAAGCTGGTACAGAGCCCCTTTATTTACACAAAGGGGCAGGAAGGGATTATTGGTACCAGTTTAGTTCGTCACGTAAACTAACAACTGAACCGACGATAATAAGTGTAGGAGGCTGTAATTGCGCCTCTTCTTGCTTAGCCACAATATTACTCAGCGTGCCTGTTAGTACCGCCTGCTTTTCGGTAGTCGCCGATTGAACTAAAGCGATAGGCGTTTTGGCATCAAGACCGTGTTCAATGAGCTTTTCGCAGATAATCGGCAAGCCTGTCAAACCCATATAAAACACAGCGGTTTGATTCTTCTGTGCAAGGGCAGGCCAGTTGAGGTCGATGGTGCCATTTTTTAGGTGACCAGTGGCGAATACCACAGACTGGGCGTGATCGCGATGAGTAAGTGGAATGCCAGCATAGCTAGACGCCCCGCTTGCGGCGGTAATGCCGGGAACTACCTGAAAGTCGATGCCGTGCTGAATAAGTGTTTGAATTTCTTCTCCACCACGTCCAAATATGAATGGGTCGCCGCCTTTTAAACGCACCACTCGATTGCCTTTTTTAGCTTCATCAACCATTAGTTGGTTAATGTCGTTTTGAGGAAGCGTGTGATTGCTTTTGGCCTTACCCACGTAGATTTTCTCAGCGTCACGACGTACAAGCTCAAGAATTTGCGGCGATACTAAGCGATCATAGACTACCACGTCGGCCTTTTGCATTAAGCGCAAGGCGCGAAAGGTAAGAAGATCGGGGTCGCCAGGACCTGCTCCTACCAAATACACTTGCCCTTCTACTTTTTTGTCCTGAGCCGCGGCTTGCAGTGCTAATTCGAATGCATCATCGGCTTTGTTGTCTTGGCCCTTTTCAACCATTTCAGCAATGTCACCATCGAGCACGTCTTCCCAAAAGTATCGACGAGCGGTAACGCCATTAAGCGTTTGTTTTACTTTTTCGCGGAATTTTTCAGAAAATGCGCCAAGTCGACTTAAGTTAGCAGGCAGTACAGTCTCTAACTTTTGACGTAAATAACGAAGCAAAACAGGCGCTACACCACCACTACTCATAGCAATAACGATAGGAGAGCGGTCAACAATAGAGGGGGTGATGAATTGGCAAAGCGGCGTATTGTCCACCACGTTCACCAACACTTTGTTAGCGCGCGCTAAGTCGTGAATATGTTGATTAACATCGCCTTTATCTGTGGCAATGAAGACCATATCTTTATGGGTGAGATCACTATTTTCAAACTCTCGTTCAATAAGTGTTACTTTCTCATTTTGCGCCAATTGCTTCACCGTATCGCAAACCCAAGGCGCCACCACGGTGATGGTCGCAGGTGTCTTCATAATAAGCTCTAGCTTACGGGCTGCTACTTCACCAGCCCCAACAATTAGAACATTGAGTTTTCTGGCGTCTAGGAATAACGGAAAGTAATCCATAAAGGTTTTCTTAGCTTCAAATACAAAAAAAGAACTGACACTATTTTGCGCCAATTCTTTTTAATTAGAAAACAACGAAAACAGCCTTTATATTGCTATTAGTTATATAAAGGCTGAATGTATTGCTATTTAGTTCTTACGCTTACGGTTTTCGCGATCTCCGCGATTAGGGCGGTCTTCACGATTGCCGCGAGGCGCTCTGTCACCACGGTTACCACGATCGCCACGACCTTTAGCCGGCGGTGTATCTGACCATTCGCGAATATTCAAACGCTGACCAGCAACACGGGTGCCCTGTAGCGTATCGCGCGTTTCCTTAGGCATACCTTCAGGAAGGTCTACCGTGCTGAAGTTGTCATAAATTTCGATAGCGCCAATGTGCTTCGAATTTATGTTTGCTTCATTAGCAATAGCGCCAACGATATTTCCAGGCTTCGCACCATGTACGTGACCTACTTCAATGCGGAAGCGCTGCATGCCTTCTTCAGGCTTGCGGTTTCCCCGAGGTACTCTTGGCTTTCTCTCACGACCATCACGGTCACGTGAGTTTCTCTCGCGGCTGTCGCGCTGAGGCTTGCTGTTAATATCTGGACGATCTGATTCTTTAAGAATTAACGGTTCGTCGCCTTGCGCAATTTTAAGCAGTGCCGCCATCAATACTTCAGGGGACGCTTCGTTTTCTTCTTTAATCATCTCAACAATAGGCATTAGTGATTCAATGCTATCGTCTTGGGTTGCTTCGGCAACTGATTGTTTGAAGCGGCTTAAACGTGTTTCATTAATTTCACTAATTGAAGGAATTGGCATTGCTTCAATAGGCTGCTTGGTGGTTTTCTCAATAGAGAACAACAAGCGCTTTTCGCGATGAGAGATAAATAGGATCGCATCACCTTGACGACCAGCACGACCAGTACGGCCGATACGGTGTACGTAAGATTCGCTGTCGTACGGAATATCGTAGTTAATAACGTGGCTTACACGCTCAACGTCAAGACCACGGGCTACAACGTCGGTAGCGACAAGGATATCAATTTTACCCTGTTTAAGTTTTTCAACGGTGCGCTCACGAGCTGCCTGAGGAATATCACCGTTTAGTGGTTCTACATCGTAACCACGAGCAGAGAGTTTATCTGCTAGTTCAACCGTAGCGGTTTTCGTACGTACGAATATGATCATACCGTCGAACACTTCCACTTCCATGATACGCGTTAGCGCTTCAAGCTTGTGGTGTGGTGCAATTTGGCAATAACGCTGGCGAATAGTGCTAGCTGTACTTACCTTAGACGCAATTTTAACGTGCTTAGGGTCTTTCAAATAACGCTGAGTAATTTTCTTGATTGGACCAGGCATAGTAGCCGAGAACAGTGCGGTTTGGCGCTCTTCTGGTGCGTGGCTAAGAATAAGTTCAACGTCATCGATAAAGCCCATACGAAGCATTTCGTCAGCTTCGTCTAGCACTAAGAACTTAAGTTCGCTTAAGTCTAGCGTTTTGCGCTTAATGTGGTCGATGATACGGCCTGGTGTACCTACAACAACCTGAACGCCGCGCTTAAGTTGGCGAATTTGGTTGTCGTACGACTGACCGCCGTATACTGGAAGTACTTTAATTTTTTGACTAAAGCTCGCATAAACCTGAAACGCCTCTGCAACCTGAATAGCTAGTTCACGGGTTGGGGCCAATACCAGTAATTGCGGCTTACGTTCTTCAGGATCGATATTTGCCAACATGGGCAGGGCAAACGCAGCGGTTTTTCCTGTCCCTGTCTGTGCCTGACCGAGTAAATCGTGCCCTTCAAGTAAAAGAGGAATACTCTCAGCTTGAATAGGAGACGGTTTCTCGTAGCCAACTTTTTCAAGGGCTTGTAAGATAGGTTCTGGTAAATTGAGGTCTTTAAATGTCATGTCGACAGTTGTGGTCATTAAGGATCCTGGTGCATTAAGTAAGGAGGGTGCGGCATACGATTAAACCGTACTTTTTCGGTTTATTATCGCAAGACGCTATACAGCGATGAACTGGCCTTTCGGGCGAGTTTATGAAGCGTATTCGTAGCGTATTTCGCGATATGCTTGCCAGCAGTGTTGCAAAAAACCATATTATATTCGAATAATGGCAAGGTTGCCACGAAATTGCACAGTTTAGATGAAATAATAGACAGTACACCATGCGCTATTTTCAATGTGTAGCGATGTGACAATAAAAAGTTGAGGTAGGGCAAGGAATTACAATGACAAAAATGAAACCCAATACATTACTTAAAAGCACAACGTTAGCGGTGATGCTGACCAGCGCGCTTTTATCTGGATGTAGTGAAAAATCAATGGAAAGCCATTTGGCAGATGCAAGGAACTACGCCTCTTCTCAACAAATCGACGCCGCCATTGTTGAATATAAAAATGCCATTCAAAAAGCGCCCGATGCCGCAGCACCGCGCTTCGAACTTGGCAAGCTGTACTTGCAGGAAAGTAATTTTTCAGCTGCTGAAAAAGAACTCAACAAGGCAATGGAACTTGGGCATCCTGTTAGCCAAGTTATTCCTCTATTGTCGGTCGCTTACCAACAGTCAGGCGCAGAAAATGCGCTGGCCGAAGTAGATTATCGCGCAGAAGGGATGTCAGCAGTTGAATCAGCCGAAGTGGGTTTTTATAAACTACAGGCTTTAATGCAGCTAGGTAAAAACGAAGAAGCTCAAACGTTACTGGCTGATTTATCCACCCTAGATACGAGCTCAGTCTATAAAGGCCTTATTGACAGTTATGCCTTTGTTTTAGACAACGACATGGATGGAGCGCTAGCCGCCACTGAGAAGCTGCGAGAACAAGCCCCCACCAATAAAGACGTGCTACAACAGCTAGCAAAAATTTATCTTCAAAAAGGTGAGCCGAGTAAAGCTGCCGAAGTCTACGGCGTGTATGTGAGTCAGTATCCTGACGACGTAACCAGCAAATTTGCCTATGCAGCGCTACTGATTGAAATAAGAGAGCTCGACAAAGCAGAACCTATTGTAGATGACTTGTTGACCTTAAATGAAAACCATCCGCTGCTTAATACCTTTAAAGGCATCATTGAGTCGGCCAGCGAAAATTATGCTAAGGCCCTCGAACACTTGGAAATTGCCATTCAAAATGGAAGAAGTGATCAGGTCGTGCGTTTGGTTGCGGGCTTCAGTGCATATCAAATACAAGACTTTGAAGCGGCACAGCGTCACCTGACAATGGTGGCTTCTAGTCTTCCTGATAATCACCCTGGTCTTCGTATGCTGGCAGACAGCATGCTGCAGCTCGGTGAAAATGATGAAGCGCTTGAAGTATTAGCGAGGGTAGAAGGCGAGCAAGGTATTGATGCCGCACTATTCTCTAAGGCGAGTTATCAGCTTTTAAAAGACGGTAACGTGGTCGGTGCACAGCAAATGGTGGCAAAGTCTGAAGCGGTGAGTACCACAGCAGAAGATTTATCTCGTTTAGGTGTTTTGCAGTTGTCACTAAATGATATTGATGGCTTAGTTAATCTTGAACAAGCCGTAGAGCAGTCGCCAGAGTCTGTGACGTCACAAGCCACATTACTTCGCGCCTACATTGCTACTAGTCAGCTTGAAAAGGCAAAAAGTGCGGCGAAAGAGTGGCATGAAAAGTCACCTGAAACTGCAGCTCCGCTTATTTACCTAGGAAATATTGCGACGGCAGAGGGAGCCTACCAAGAGGCCGCCCAATATCTAGATAAAGCCAGCGAGCTAGAAGGTGCAAAGAATGAGGTGTTTTACTCTCGCGCTAAATTACTGGTAGCCGAAGGTAAAAACGATAACGCGATTTCCTTTGTTCGCGCCTTTATTGATAAGAACCCCGCCGATGTACAGGCGCTAGCGCTTTGGTTTGCCCTTGCAACGGAAAAGGGGAACGCACAGGACGTTATCAAGCATACTCAAACACAGTTCAACACCAATAAAACAAATCTGAACTTAAGACTTCTTCTTGCAAGAATGTACTCGTTAAACAGTCAGCTTGATAAAACGGTTTCGCTTTTGTCAGATGTAGAAGGTAATGAAGCGTCGCCACAAGCGTTTTGGAACTTAAAGGGTCAAGCGCTTATCGCCACCAACAACGTAGAAGACGCGACAGCGTTTTTTGATCGTTGGCTATCGTTTTACCCGCAAGATAAAAATGCGGTATTGGGTAAGTTGTTGATTGTCGACTCTCAAAAGCAATTTGATCAGGGGCTGACGTTAACCAATAAGGTGTTGGCTAAACGCCCTGATGCACAGTTAACCTTATTGAAAGCTTACTTTCACAGCCGACTTGGGCAGGCTAAACCTGCATGGGAAATCATTAATAGCACGGCCGATGATGTTAAGGCTCTGCCTTTTGTTAGAGGCGTAATAGCGCGCTTACATCTTATCGATAAAGCGCCTGAGCAAGCTGTAGAGCATGCCAAAGCCGCCTATGACACTACGCCTAACTCAGATAACGCTTTGTTGTTGATAGCGGCGCTTGAGATGTCGGGTAAAAAAGCTCAGGCATTTACGTTTCTTGAAAAACACGTTCAGGCGCACAGTAACGACATTCCAAGTGCCATGCTGTTAGCAGAGCGTCAAATCGGCAAAGACAGAGCAGCAGCCATTAAAACCTATGAGCAGGTGCTAACTAAAACACCGGATAATTTTGTTGTCTTAAACAATTTAGCGTATTTGGCGTTTGAAGATAAAAACCTTACTCGAGCCGAAGAACTCGCTAAAAAAGCTGTATCGCTGCAACGTGAGAACGCTGACGCAGTAGATACGCTAGCGCAAATTTATGTTGCTAAAGGTGATAAAGCCGCCGCCCTCAAACTGTACGAAGAAGTTTCTGCACGTCCTATTGCGAACGACGATGTGTATTTAAATCACGTGAGTGTATTGCTTGAACTCGATAAAAAAGCGCTTGCCTCGCGCAAGCTAGCAAGTCGAGAGTTTAAGTCTGAAGCTGCAAAACAAAGGGCTGAGTCGCTTAAGCAGCAGTACGGGATTTAGGCTCGTATAGCTTATTATGCCTTAGCTTTAATCTAAACCTTCCATTTGCGAGAAACTAAAAAGGCCACATCACTGTGGCCTTTTTCAATTGCGCTATTCGGATAGAACGCACTTAGCTGGTTTTGTTTACCGTGCTATTTTGATTATTAGCGGCAAGCTGTGCCTTTAGCTCTCGTAGTTCTTTCATTACATCTTGAAGGGTTGGCTCTACGTTTCCTTGTGCAATTTGCTCTTCCAGTAAAGCGGCTTCTTTTTCTGCTCGTGCTTTTTCGTTTTCTCTTTCCATCACGTTCACCACGATCCCAATCACCATGTTCAAGAACGCGAACGCAGTAAAGAAAATAAAGGTAAGGTAGAAAATCCAGCTTAGCGAGTAAACCTCCTGAGTCTCGTACATTACATCGGTCCAATCTTCGAATGTCATAATTCTAAAGAGCGTTAGCATCGAGATAGTGATATCGCCCCACAGCACGGGATTGATGGTTTCGAATAAAGTACTGCCTATAGCTGCGTAAATGTAGAAAATGATAAACATCAACAGCATGACATATGCTAATTGGGGCAGTGCTTTAACCAAAGAAACTAATAAGATCCTGAGCTCGGGAATGATCGAAATCATACGCAATACGCGGAACACACGCACCAAACGGGCGATAAGTGCCAGTTCGGTATCGTCTGCCGGAATGAGACTAATAACCACAATCAGTGTGTCAAACCAGTTCCAAAAGCTCTTGAAAAAGTAGCGTTTACGTTTTTCAGCCAAAAATCGTATGGTGATCTCTGTCAGGAAGAATGCACTGATAAACCAATCTAAGAATAACGTGACGGATGACATGCCTGCTGGCAATTCATAGGTTTTGGCACCTACGAGAAGCGCTGAAATAACGATAACGCTAATTACAAAGGCTTCGAACCATTTATTGGCTCGAATGCGCTCAAATTTATTTTGAAGTTCAGAGGCTTGCATTTCTATTTATCACTCAAAGAAAAACCAAATAACCAAAGGGCTTGTGGTAAGCGCGATTGGCGGTATACTAAATAATCAGTAGTGCTGAATAAAGGCACTTATTGCTTACAAATGTAGGGGCACAAAAGGCGTTTTAAAACCTGTGTCGCCACACGTGACCTAAACGTTTATCTAGCCAAATACATAGGCTTAAAAATAAAGGGCATAATCATGGATGATGAATTACAGTTGTTGCAAGAGAAATTGCATATCGTGGCTGAACGCCTATCTAATTTCGCGCCAACAAAACAAAATGCTGAAGCCTTGCGCGCAGAATATCGCCAACTGCTCAGTGCACTAAAAAGATTTACGCCCGCGGCGTAGCATTCCTTTCTCATCACCGTTTGGATAGAGCCTGCTTTTGCTATTAACTAAGTAAAACTAGTAGGCATAAAAAAGGGCAGCATAGGCTACCCTTTCATTCTTTTGACAGCGCTTGGCGCAATCAACTACTCAATGTTAGCCATTGGTTTTGGTTTCTGCTGGCTTAAGACCACGGTTGATCATAGCCACATCTTCACCTGTCAATGTACCTGCCGCTTGCTTAAGCGTAACCACTGACTGAATAAAGTCATAGCGTGCGCCCGCAAGGTTACGACGTGCATCAAACAAGTTACGGGTGCTGTCCAATACGTCAACAATAGTACGTGTACCGACATCAAAGCCCGCTTCTGTAGCTTTAAGTGCGCTATCTGCAGACACCACTGACTGCTCAAGAGCACGAATAGTAGAGATAGACGCTTTTACGTTATTAAACGAGCTACGAACTGACTGTACCGTTTGACGATACGTCTGCTCTGCGGCTTGGCTGGCCGCTACGTAGTTGTACTTCGCTTGCGACGTTTGCGCGCTTACGCTACCGCCTTGATAGATTGGAACGTTCAGCGTAATGCCAATTGATTGGTTATCCAAGTACGGCGTTTCATACCCAAACGGTGTGGTAGAGCCGTCATCATTTAATATTTCAGCATCAACATCATCTTTCGAGCGACCGTAGCTGCCAGACAGTGATAATGTTGGCAAGTGACCAGAGCGCGCAATAGCAATATCTTCTTTTGCAACGTCCATGGCCAAACGGTCAACTAATAGAGCAAGGTTTTGGTCCTGTGCGGTCTCTAGCCAGCTGTCTACAGTTTCTGGTACTGGCATAGTCGCAGAGAAATTCTCTGTATTTAGACCGAAAAGACGATCGTGATACTTGCCGGTAATAACACGAAGTGCTTCAAGGGCAAACTCAAGCTGGTTTTTCGCTTGGATTTCCTGAGCTACTGTGCTGTCGTAGTTCGCTTGTGCTTCGTGCACGTCAGTAATAGCCGTTAGACCTACCTCGAAGCGCTGGCGTGTTTGCTCAAGCTGACGTTCAATGGCGCGTTTTTCAGCACCTACAAATTCTACGTTGTCACGAGCGCGCAATACGTCAAAGTAAGCTGTAACCGTACGCACGATAACGTCTTGCATACTAGCAGCAAGTTGTGCATCGCTTTGCTCAGCTACTTTCTCTGCGCGGTCTAGACCCAACCAGTTTGCGTGGTCGTATAAAGACATTGAAAGTGATAAACCGTAGTTAAGCGTGTCTACTTCAGTATCTGTTGTGAATACTTGAAGGCCGTTGTCACCAGCCGCTTGTTGGAAGCGTTCTGATTCAGATTGGGTGTAACCCACAGAGCCAGAGATTTGGGGTAGTAGGCTTGCGCGGCTAAGACTGATTCCTTCGAACGCAGCATCACGTTGCGCTTTCGCTTGGTTTACCAATGGATCGTTCGCCAGTGCTTGTTGATATACCTGCATTAGGTCATCGGCTAGCGCACCAGTTGTCATCGAAACACCGATAACTAGCGACAGAAGTGTTCGTTTCATGCTTACGTCTTCCTGTTGTGTTCAAGTTGCGTCGTCGTTTATTCGTTGAGACGACTTATTAAAACCAAGTGTATGAAAATTCAACCACAAACCGAAAGTCCAAACTCGTAACAGTATTCGATTAACTGTAACAGAATATGTGATCTACCCACGCAATTATTATAGTAATAGACGACTTGTAATATGAGTTTTCTGTTATTCGCTCACACGCCGTATCGCATTTTTCATGCGTATACATGGTTGGTGTGTAAATGTACTATGTATGATAAATCTATTTGAACCATAAGTGTCAGCAAATGAGCAAGGAATTCCTTTCATTTACCTCAAATGACGTCGAAATCACCGACATTAGGCCAGTGTATCGTGGTTTCTTTACCATGAATCAGTATCAATTTAAGCACAAGTGTTTTAATGGAGAATGGAGCGACACGGTCACGCGAGAAATATTTGAACGCGGTCATGCGGTTGGAGTCTTACCCTACGACCCCGTTCTCCAAGAGTTCGTGCTAATTGAGCAAGTTAGAATTGGGGCATTAGCCACATCTTCAAGCCCTTGGTTAATAGAAATTATCGCGGGCATGATCGACAAAGGAGAAACACCGGAGTCTGTATGCCATAGAGAGTCGATGGAAGAGGCAGGTATTACCCTAGATAAATTAACCAAAGCGCTGAGTTATTTATCGAGCCCGGGCGGCACGACCGAAAGATTACACATTTTTATAGCAAAGACTGATGCTAGCCAAGCGCAAGGCATTCACGGCCTAGAAAGCGAGTCTGAAGACATTAAAGTACATCGAATAAAAGAAAATACCGCCCTTGAATGGTTGGAAAATGGCCATATTGACAACGCCGCAGCGGTAATTGCGCTACAATGGTTCTTTATGCACAAAACACAACTTCTGGAGCAGTGGCAGACATCGTGATACAACGCAATCAACGAAAATACGTACCTCATCTTCCTACAATGCAGGCGCTTTGCGAACTGAACTATTCCCATGTTCTGAGAATTTTGCCTGATTGCGATACGGAAGATTTGAGCTATGAATTTTCGGTTGGTGTCGGCCTGTCTTATGAAATACGTATTGTAGAGTCTGCTCGCTACACCAGTACGTTAAGCATTAAGCAAACCACTAAAGATATGCCCTCATATTTAACGCCCAGCATGACGGTGCGCTTATATCACGATGCGCGTATGGCAGAGGTTATTAATAGCCAAAATACGGGAGCGCTTGAACCGTCGTACGAGTATCCGAATTTAAAAATGCGCCAGCGTAACGAAAAGCACATGGTGAATATCTTTTTAGCTGAATGGCTAAACTTCTGTTTGCAACACTCCTCAAACGTTACTTCTGAAGCGTGATAACACTCATTCAGCTAAGTGATTGCCACTTACTAAAAGACAAAGATAAGACGGGATATGCGGGCATCGCGCCCTATGATTCACTAGCACGCGTGCTTTCTGATATCCAAAATTACATTGTTCAAGAAGTTGCCAGTGAGCCAGAACAGAGAGCAAAGCACCAAGTAGTCGTGCTGGTTACTGGGGATATTAGCGGCGATAATTCCCCTGAGAGCTATCAGCATTTTATTGCATTGATGGAGCAACATATTGAGCCAGCAAATATAGAATGGTTTGTGCTGGCGGGAAACCATGACAATAATCCGTACTTCGAAAAGTACGTTGGCAGTCGGCACTTACAAAACAATGACTCGTTAAGCTTGTGCAATTGGCAAATACACGGCATGGATACCCGCGCTACAAGTAATATGCATACGGCAGCGGGGGGAGTAAAAGAAAGCGATATACAGGCGCTTGAGCAATCGTTAACTACGTCGCCGCAGACAAATCATCTTGTTGCGCTTCATCATCACATATTGCCTTCAAACAGTTGGATGGATAAGCACTCTTTGGTTGATGCTCAGCGGTTAGTATCGCTTACAGATGAATATCCGCAGATAAAAGCCTTCCTACACGGCCACGTGCATTCGCCGTTGCGCCAGCAGATAGGAAAACACAATACGCCTTCTTACGGCAGCCCTTCTACATGTTGGCAGTGGGAAATGCGGCCCGAGTTTGGTGCTAGCAATGAAGCGCCGGGGTATCAGGTGATGAGTTTAATGGGTGATGGCACGGTAAACGTTACCGTTGTTAGGGTTTAGCTCAGTCGAGCTTGGCTTTGAAGGATGCGCTAGGTGCGTTTGGCGTTAAAACCCGTTTCATACTCGCATCGAGTTTAGAGCAAACAAAGAAACAAAAAAGAACAGAGAACACAGAGTAGAGAAAAATATGCAGCACATTTTATATCTCCACGGCTTTTTAAGTTCGCCGAAATCCATTAAGGCGCAAGCCACCAAAGCGTATTTTGAGCAGCATCACTTAAACGTTACCTTGCACATTCCTGAGCTGTCTAATTTTCCTAGCAAAGTGGAAGACCAGCTAATTTCACTTATTGAGAACACACCGGCACTGCTTGAAAACGGGCTGAAACTTATTGGCAGTTCAATGGGGGGGTATCTCTCTACGTTTTTGCTTGAAAAGTTTGGTGGCAAAGCCGTGTTAATCAATCCCGCTGTTCGCCCTTACGAGCTATTGCAAGGGTTTATCGGTGCCCACGAAAACCCTTACAGCAAAGAAAAGTTTGAAATAGTAGAAAGCGATATGGGGGTGATCCAAGCATTAGAAGCTGCCTCAATTAAAACGCCAGGCAATTACAAAGTGCTACTTCAGACCGAGGATGAAACACTGGATTACCGCTTAGCGGCTGAAAAGTACGCACAAAGTCATCTGGTTATTGAAGAAGGCGGCGATCACAGCTTTGTAGGTTACGAAAATCACTTGCCTGCTATTGCCGAGTTTTTGCTGAAATAAGCGCATTGCCAGTCTGTACTCGCCCTGCTAACATCAATCCTATGCTCTGCGGCGCTATGCTTAAGCGCCGCGTACCTCTTTCTTTGTCGCTGGCTTAAATAACAACCATAACTATGTCAAATCAATACAATTCAGATGCTATCGAGGTTTTAAACGGCCTTGACCCCGTAAAACGCCGCCCTGGTATGTATACCGACACTACCCGCCCAAATCACTTGGGTCAGGAAGTCATCGATAACAGTGTGGATGAAGCGCTTGCTGGGCACGCCTCTAACATCAAAGTAATTTTGCATGAAGACCAATCGTTAGAAGTTATCGACGATGGTCGTGGTATGCCGGTAGATATCCACCCTGAAGAAGGGATATCAGGCGTAGAGCTTATTCTATGTAAGCTTCACGCGGGTGGTAAATTTTCAAATAAAAACTATGCCTTCTCTGGTGGTCTTCACGGGGTGGGGATCTCGGTAGTTAACGCGCTTTCAACTCGCGTAGAAGTAACTATTCGACGAGACAGTAACGTATACCAAATTGCCTTTGAAAACGGCGACAAAGTCGAAGACTTACAAGTTATTGATACCTGCGGTAAGCGCAATACAGGAACTCGTGTTCACTTCTGGCCTGACCCGCAATATTTCGATTCGGCTAAATTCTCAGCCAGTCGACTTGTGCACAACTTGCGCGCTAAAGCGGTATTAAGCCCGGGTCTGCGCATTCGTTTCGACAACAAGATCACCAAAGAAAGCCAAGAGTGGTATTACGAAGACGGTCTTAAAGACTACCTCTACCAAGCGGTAGAAGAGTTTGAAACCTTGCCGTCTGACACGCCATTTGTAGGTACATTTAGTGGCAACACAGAAGCCGCCGATTGGGCTGTAATGTGGTTGCCTGAAGGTGGTGATTTGGTAACGGAAAGCTACGTTAACCTTATCCCTACAGCGCAAGGCGGTACACACGTTAACGGGTTGCGCCAAGGCTTACTAGAGTCCATGCGCGAATTTTGCGAATTTAGAAACTTAATGCCTCGTGGCGTTAAGTTATCGCCTGATGATATTTGGGACCGCTGTGCCTATATCCTGTCGACTAAGATGCAGGACCCACAGTTTGCTGGTCAAACTAAAGAACGCTTGTCTTCACGTCAGGCCAGCGCGTTTGTATCAGGTGTAGTGAAAGACGCATTCAGCCTTTGGTTAAACCAACACACTGAAATTGCTGAAGCGCTTGCTGAAATGTGTATCAACAATGCACAGCGCCGTCTGCGTCAAACCAAAAAGGTTGCCCGTAAAAAGGTCACTCAAGGGCCTGCACTTCCAGGCAAACTGACCGACTGCTCATCGCAAGATATTTCTTACTCTGAACTGTTTTTAGTAGAGGGTGACTCGGCGGGGGGCTCGGCCAAGCAAGCGCGAGACCGAGAGTTTCAGGCAATTATGCCGCTGCGCGGTAAAATCTTAAATAGCTGGGAAGTTGACTCTTCTCAGGTATTGGCATCACAGGAAATTCACGATATTTCAGTTGCGCTGGGTATCGACCCAGATTCAACCGACCTGTCTGGTTTACGCTACGGTAAAATTTGTATTCTTGCCGATGCTGACTCCGATGGGCTACACATTGCAACGTTACTATGTGCGCTCTTTGTACGTCACTTCAGAACCTTGGTAGAGCAAGGCCATGTGTATGTCGCTATGCCGCCGCTATTTAGAATAGATGTAGGCAAAGAGGTGTATTACGCGCTAGATGAAGGCGAGAAGCAGGGCATTCTTGACCGAATTGAAGCGGAAAAGAAACGCGGTAAAGTCAACGTACAGCGCTTTAAAGGCTTGGGTGAAATGAACCCGCTACAGCTTCGCGAAACAACCATGGACCCGAACACCCGTCGCCTTGTTCAGCTGACCATTGAAGACGCGGAAGAAATGATGGAGTTGATGGACATGCTTCTTGCTAAGAAGCGTTCTGGCGACCGTAAAACATGGCTTGAAAGCAAAGGTAATATGGCTGAAGTGGCGTTGTAGATTGCAGAAACGCGCCGCTTTTGTGCTTATTTATAGAAGCTTGTATCGATAACGCTGTTCAAACAAGCGACCGCTAGACAAGCAACCTTAACGCTACATGAAGCAAATCGAAAACGCCGAGATACTATCCTGATACGGAAATTTCTCGGCGTTTTAGTTTGTGCATCTGCAATAAAATACTGCCACGCATAATTACGCTGGTGCCGTTTAGGATAAGTAGCGGCCAGCTTTGGCTTAATGGCATTGTTAGGCCAAACAATAAAGTGCTAACGTCTTTTATCAATATATTGCGAAACAGCGCAAATGACAGCGACCCCACTTTTTGTCTGCGCTGCAGTACAAACCACTGGTGCAGTGAACCTTGAAATAAGATAACGGTAACGACCAGCATTAAGGTATTTGCGCCAAGCTGTGCAAGCGTTGGGAAAGGGCGAAAAGCAATGGAAAGTGTGCCACCAATGAGAGCTAGCAGAGCAACAGCGGCAACATAGCCTGAAATTGTAGTGCGCCTGTGTTGCCATATTTTCCAAATGATAATGAGCGTAAGTATGAGCGCGCCAAATCGTGTCCACACCAAGTAATGGTTGAAAGGCTCTACCGAAATGCCAAATAGGAAAATTGAGAAAAAGGCAAAATAGCTAGAGCCAAACTGGTTAAGTGACAGACTGTGGTTAGCATCGTCACTTTCGCTAGAAACGGGCACGTGAAAGCGCGTCATGGCCTTAATTTGTGACCATAATCCTAACCATGTCAGTAAAAACAGCGCGGCACTGGCAAAGCCTAGTATGTGGTAAAGCACCCAATTTGCTCCACGTTGAAAATGTTCTAGCTCGTGAATGCCACAGTGTATCACAGGACTGGCACTGTTCTGGCATGTTCTGACATATGGCATGCAAACAATCACTATTAACAAAGCACTGCAGCAGGGGCTAAAGGTGTTATCGTTTTTTCGGTATCGATGACACCCAATATGTTTTCAAAACCGGTATTGAACTAGCAAGGAGGTTTATTTTGGCATTGCACTCAGTTTCTTCATCAACCCGCCAGTTAGCGGTAAGCGACAAAACCACAACGCTATTATTTGATCACGACGGTACCCTTATTGACTCAGAATCCGTACATTTTGACCTGTGGAAAGACATTTTGCTGGGGTACGATGTTGAATTAAGCGAGGATTTTTATTGTGAAGTGATGGCGGGTATTCCAGTAAAGCAAAATGCTGTCGATCTCGTCGAACATTTTAATATTGATGTAGCGCCGCAGCAGCTAGCAGAGCAAAAACACAAAAGCATTAGCGACTACTTAGATAAGCAAGCTTTTCCCTTAATGCCGTTTGCTAAAGAAACCATTGAACATTGTGCAAACAAAGGTTACACCATTGGCATTGTGACTGGGGGAAGTAAAAAGTCGGTGGAAAAAACCTTATCTCAGTATGGTTTAAGTGCTTATATTTCTTGCGTGGTTGCCGTGGAAGATGTCGAAAACAGCAAACCAGCACCTGATTGTTACGCGCTTGCAATGGACAAGCTAGGAAAAATACCCGGTGAATGTGTGGCAATTGAAGACACGCAAACCGGCATGACAGCGGCACTTGCTGTAAACCTAGCCTGCGTTGTGATACCCACGGATTTGTCGAAACATCATGACTTGTCTGGTGCCACAGTGCGGTATACAAGCTTGAAAGACTGGGTGGACTGCGAACTCGTTTTTTAGCGAATGCGGTGGTGGTTAATTGCCGACTTGTCGTGCCACTTGTCACTGGTGGCGCGAAAATAGATAACGTAGTATAACCAGCACGTTAGGGCGTAACTTTCTTTGTTTTACAGCAAAGAACGCCAGAGGCGCTAACTTATTTTTTATTCATTGTTATGACAGGTACAGCTGATTTCTCATGATTTTGCGTAGCGTAAAATGGCTTTTGATTACTCTTGCCATCATTGTTGTTCTGCTTGTAGTAAGCGTTGCTACGATTACGGTTATGGCTGTGCAAAAAACGCCATTAGTCGCATCGACAGCGCCCACGCAGCTAGATGGTGCTGATAGCGTTAATGAACTCCTCGGTCAGCTGCAACAGGCGTTTTCCCGCCGAGAAGAGGGGCATCAAGTTACGCTCACCGAAACCCAAGTCGAAAGCTTAGTGGGTGTGTTACAGCGTGCTTTACCTGATTTTAAGGGCGTAGTGAATATTACGCCGGTGGCGGGAACCATTAATGTCACTTACGCTATCAACAATACGGGGTATTACGTAAATGCGTCAGCGCTAGTGCTGCCTGGAGATAGCTTGCGTATAGAGCAAGTCCAAGTTGGTGACTTAACCATTCCGGGTCGTTTTTTACTTGGGTTTTTAGAGCGTACGGTGAACTCTTATACGCAATCAAAAATAGCCACCATTGCGTTATCGAGGGTGGAACGTGTAACCATGCGAAGCGGTGAGCTTACTTTAGATGTCGGGCGATTAGATGAGCTGCTAAGCGAGTTAAACGTGGTGGCGTCGAATATGTCGGTAAGCGAACAGACCGAGCTTCAGCAGTTATCTGCGTACTATTTACGTTATTTGTCTGGCAGAGAAATAGCCTTATCAAGTAAACCTGTATCCCTTATTGAATACTTGCGCGAAGGGATGGCACGAGCGAGAGAGCAAAGCCAATCCCCTGATGATGCAGTACTGCATAATAATGCGGTAATCCTCGCTTTAGCGGTTTACGTTGGGCATCATCGTGTTGGGGCTCTGGTGGGCGACATACAGCCAGATTCCGAAAAGGCGTTAAAGCCTCGCAGAGGTGCCGTGCTGCACAAACGCAACGATTTGGCTCGTCACTTCATTATTTCTGCTGCATTAGAGTTAATGGCTGAACAAGGTATGTCCTTAGCAATTGGCGAGTTTAAAGAACTAATGGACCGGGGCAACGGTGGTTCGGGCTATAGTTTTGTAGACTTAGCGGCAGATATGTCGGGTACTGAGTTTGCAAAGGTTGCTACCCATCCAAATACTGCGATGGAAGTGCAAAACGCGATTGCGCGCATTCAAAGTGAACTTGAAATCATCCCGCCTATTGAAGGCCTTCCCGAAGGCTTAAGTAAGCAAGCGTTTACCGAGCAGTATCAGCGGGTGGACAGTAAAGCGTACTTAAAAGAAGTGCAGGAAATTAAGCGGAGAATTGCCTTGCTACCGCTTTATCAAAAATAAGCGGTAAGGCGCGTGAGAGTTCGCCGTAAGCGAGAAGCTAATTTCAAAAAAAGCCCGCAAATAAAGCGGGCTTTTCGTTTATAGATATATTTTAGCCCGCGTTAGCTTTTAGATAGGGATTGCTGAAATTGCGCAATGGTCACCAGCGCCAGCTCTATTTTTTTAACTAATGGCGCTAGGGCTTGTTTGGCCGCATCATCATCCAGTTCCTTTAGCGATTGCCAGTCATTTGCAATCTCTTGAACATATGGACCAAAGCGTTTTGCTGATGTGCTAAACCCACTGTCATCTGCGAAAACGGCTGCAAACTTCCCTTTTTGATCGCGCTGTAAACTATCTAGTATTTGGTCGGCATCAACAGCTTTGCGGTGCAGCGTTTGAAGTGTTTCTTGAAGTTGTTGATGGACAGCTTGCATCTCTTGGCTCTGTTGCATGGTCACGCCTTTTGTTTCTAATGTAATCCGGTGCACGCGTTAGCCGCACACTTAATGTTCATATATATTGCGCAGCTATCATTATATGCTACGCCGAATGTATCACGGTAAATAATGATTAAAGTTTCGCCTTTCAAGGCCGATAACCTGAAGTCAGTTGTAAATTACGAAGTCTGCGGGTAATTGAGCCGCTTGCTATTTATGTAATGGACAACACGCCGTAAGGGTGGGCAATTCTGCCCATTTTTTTACTTTGCTACAAGCAACAAAGGAAAATGGTATGGATCTACAAGGTACTAGTGCCTCTGGAACGTCCGGTGCGTCACTTGAGTTGGCCTCTCTTAAGCTGGCAAAAAGCCAGCAAGAGCAAGAGGGAAAAGCGTCGCTTCAGCTGCTGGAATCAGCCGCTGACGTACCAAAAACGTCATCTTCAAACCCCGCGTTAGGCGCCAACATTGATACCTACGCGTAAGTTACGGATGCAAATGTAAGTCGATAGGCGTTTTGCCGGGTTGACCGCCAATTTCTCTCACCAGTTTTGGCACCAAGAAGCCCGGCAGGCGCTTTATCGCTTCTTCCATAATTGCGCGGCCTTCATCATCACTCACATAAAAATGACTCGCACCCTGCACTTTATCTAACACGTGCAAGTAATAGGGCAGTACTCCAGCCTCAAATAGCGTTTCACTTAAATCACTTATGGCATCGCCGGAATCGTTTACGCCTTTTAGCAATACCGATTGATTGAGCAGAGTCACACCTCTCTCTCGTAGTGTGCTTAATCGGGATTTTAGCGTTTCTGACATCTCATTTGCGTGGTTTGCGTGCAGCACTAATACTTTTTGAAGCGGCAATGCGCTAAACCATTCAACGAAGTCATGGCTAATTCGTTCTGGTAGCACTACCGGCAGACGGCTATGAATACGCAGTCGTTTTATATGGGGAATGGCGGCAATTTCGTTGGCTAACCATGACAAATGATCATCTTTCGCCATCAGTGGGTCGCCACCTGAAAAAATCACCTCATTAATTTTGTTATTACTGCGAAGGTATTCAAGCACATCAAGCCATTGGTGCTTACTTACCGCATTGTCGGCATAAGGAAAATGGCGTCGAAAACAGTAACGGCAGTTTACTGCACAGCCAGTGCGAACCATTAACAACACGCGAGAATCGTATTTGTGCAGTATGCCTTTGCCTGCGGTGTCGTGCTCGTCTAACGGATCTTCGCTATAACCGGGTGATGTTAGGAATTCATCGCTGAGCGGCATGACTTGCAAAAACAGCGGGTCGTTGGGATTTTCTTTTTCCATCAGATCCACAAAATGTCGTGGAACACGCATAGGAAAAAGACGACGTGCTTTAATGTGTTGTGCGTATTTTTCTTGGTCTAAACCTAAGTGTTGCAATAGCTTTGCAGGATCAGTAAAGCTACTTGCTAATTCTTTTTGCCAGTTATGCTCTACAGAAATCGGTTTTTTAGGTATTATTTGTTCCACGAAACTTTTTGTACCTTATGTTTAGACAGAGGAATTATGGCTAATTACAGCACTAACGAGTTCAAAGGCGGCCTGAAAATCATGCTGGACGGCGAACCTTGCAACATTCTAGAAAACGAATACGTAAAGCCGGGTAAGGGCCAAGCGTTTAACCGCGTAAAAATCCGCAAGCTTATTTCAGGTAAAGTTTTAGAAAAAACTTTCCGCTCAGGTGAATCAGTAGAAGGCGCTGACGTAATGGATACGGAACTTGCCTACTTGTACACCGACGGCGAATTCTACCACTTTATGAACAACGATACATTCGAACAAATCGCTGCAGATGAAAAAGCGGTAGGCGAGAATACCAAGTGGTTGGTAGAAAACGACGTTTGCACCATTACACTGTGGAACGGTTCACCTATCACAGTAACGCCGCCAAACTTCGTTGAGCTTGAAATCACTGAAACTGATCCTGGTCTTAAAGGTGATACAGCAGGTACTGGTGGTAAGCCAGCAACGCTTAGCACTGGTGCAGTTGTTCGCGTTCCTCTATTCGTTCAAACAGGCGAAGTTATCCGTGTAGATACGCGCTCTGGCGAATACGTGTCTCGCGCACAAAAATAATATCTGAGACATTCTGTATACGTGTAAAGCCGGTGCCTTAGTGTACCGGTTTTTTGTTTTAGCTATTCTTCTTAGGTTTGAATACATGCAATCTTGGCAGCCTACTACCACTCTTGAAGCCCGTGTTGCGCGAGCAGAATTACTCAGAACAATCCGTGAGTTTTTTTACGCAAGAAACGTGTTAGAGGTCGATACGCCTTTACTTTCAAACGGTACGGTTACCGATGAGCATTTAGATGCGTTTGATACACAATTCAATTTTGCCTCATCCGGTAAGCCAACTACGCTGTATCTTCAAACTTCCCCTGAATATGCCATGAAGCGGTTACTGTGCGCTGACAGCGGTAGTATTTATCAAGTGTGTAAAGCGTTTCGCCATGAAGGTGAAGGGCGCTGGCACAACCCAGAGTTTACCATGCTAGAGTGGTACCGCTTAGGTTTTGATCATTTTGCGCTAATGGACGAGGTTGACGCCTTGCTGCAAGAAACCTTAAACACGGCTTCGGCCGATAAGATGACGTATCAGAAAGCTTTTCAAACCTATTTAAATATTGACCCGTTAAGTGCTGATAACGACGTTTTGTTAAAGGCAATGGAAGAGCAGAACATAGATATTCATGCGCCGCAAAATCTAAGTTATGACAGCAAGTTACAACTGTTATTCAGCTATGTAATCGAACCTAAAATCGGTAACGAAAAACCGTGCTTCATCTACGATTTCCCTGCTTCTCAGGCGGCGCTTGCCAAACTAAGCCCTGTTGATGAACGGGTTGCCGAACGCTTTGAGGTGTATTACCAAGGCGCTGAACTTGCTAACGGTTTTCATGAGTTAAGTGCAGCAAAAGAGCAGCGGCTGCGCTTTGAAACGGATAACAGAAAGCGCGAAGAACATGGCCTTTCCACTAAGCCCATTGATGAAAACTTTCTAAGTGCGCTTGACGCAGGTTTGCCACCGTGTGCGGGTGTGGCGCTGGGCATCGATCGTTTGCTTATGCTTAAAACCAATGCAAAACACATTCAAGAAGTGATCAACTTCACGGTAAGCAGAGCTTAGAGACTTTTAATGGGGCAGAAAAGCGAAGGCTTTGCACCTAAATAGTTACAAAACATTAAATTAGCGTAGATAAGGGGTAACTTACATTGGCCTGCGGTTGACATGAGCACGGCAATGCTGAAAAATGTTATAACATCACTAGATAATGTTATAACATCCTCAGAGGAATACCCATGAAAATGCGTTCGCTGCTAAGTTTGTCCATAGCAGGGCTGTTAAGTGCGCCTGTGTATGCCACCACAGTAACGGGAAAAGTCACCGACACGGCAGGGCAACCTGTTGCAGGGGCTGAAGTAAAGATTGAAGGCAGCCGCCGTGTAGCATACACCGATGCAAATGGTATTTACCGTTTTGACGATGTAAAGCAGCCACATATTCATTTACATGTTTATTCTTCAAACTACATTCATGGTGATAACGACTTAGGCGACGTAAATACGGATCAAAATGTAGATTTCGTTTTAAAGCCTGCATCCGTCGAAAATATCGTGGTTACCGCCAATGCGCTTCAATCATCAGTACTGGAATCTGTTACGCCAGTGACCGTCATTGGTGCTGAAAAATTACGTAAAATAGAAGCACCAACCTTAGGGGAAACCCTAAAAAACGCGCCTGGTGTGCACAGCACTTATTTTGGCCCGGTTTCAAGCAGCCCAGTTATTCGCGGTAACGACGGCCCGCGTGTCAAGATTGTTCAAAACGGTTTGGATGTTTCTGACGTATCTCGCGTTGGGCCAGATCATAACGTAGCAACTACCCTCTCAAGCGCAACCCAGGTGGAAGTGCTTCGAGGCCCTGCAACACTCCAATACGGCAGTGGCGCTATTGGTGGTGTGGTTAACGTGGTTGACAAACGTATTCCTCAGTATCAGTTAGACGGCGTAGAAGGCGAAGCTGAAACTAGCTACAGCACAGTGAATAACGGCTCGTATACCCGTGCAGATGTAACGGGTGGCAGTGGCAATATTGTATGGCATGTCGACGGGTTTTATCGCGATACAGACAACGCGGATATTCCGGGCTTTGCGTCTATCGAACCCGATGAAGATGAACCAAACGGTGTCCTAGAAAGCAGCGCAATGGAGACGCGTAACGTCGTTGCAGGTTTATCTTACGTGGCCGAAGAAGGCTACTTCGGTTTTGCTGTGGAACAACTCGACAATAAATATGGCGTACCTGGCCATAGTCATGCTCATGGTGAGGAAGAGCACGACGAAGAGCATGAGGGCGAAGACCACGACCTTGAAGAACACGCTGAAGAAGGCGTGTTACTTGATGTAGATATGACCCGTTATCAAGCAGCCGGTGAGTGGCACTCTCCAGTACGTGGACTTACAAACCTTAAATTTGCGGCAGCTTACACTGATTACGAGCATGCTGAGATTGAAGACGGTGAACCAGGTACCGTATTTACTAATGAGTCGAGCGACATTCGCCTGTCTGCTTATCACGAAGAAGTGAACGGCTGGCACGGCGTATTCGGGCTACAGTTTAATCATAGTGACTACAATGCCGTGGGCGAAGAAGCCTTTACCCCAGCTAATACTACATCGAGCTACGCACTTTATGTTATAGAACAAAAGAAAGTAGGTGATGTAACCTTTGAGCTTGGTGGCCGACTAGAGCGAACGACTTTGGATGCTGACGCAAGCGAAGTAGAACTTGACGTTTTACATGAAGAGCATGATGAGCATGAAGGTGAGGAGCACGAAGGCGAGGAGCACGATGAGGAACATGAGGGTGAAGAACACGAAGAGCATGCTGTTGCTTTCAACTTCCCTGACTACGACTTCACCAGCCTATCACTTTCAGCGGGCGCTAACTGGGAATACCAGGAAGGTCACTCAATTGCCGTAACCCTATCACGCAGCGAACGTGCACCAAGCCAACAAGAACTTTTCTCTGCTGGCCAGCATTTAGCAACGCAAAGCTACGAAGTAGGTCTAGTATTTGATATGGACGAGGAAGGCCATATCGAAGAAACACTTAAAGGCGTAAAAGAAGAAGTTAGTACCAACCTAGATATTACTTTCCGTAAGTTTACCGGAAGCTGGGGCTACAGTGCGTCTTTCTTTTACAATCAGGCAGATGACTATATCTTCCAAACAAGCACAGGCTTAATTGCGCTCAGCGAGCACGAAGAACACGATGAGCACGAAGAGGAAGGATTAGAAGGCGAGCACGAAGAACATGGACATGATGAACACGGCGATGGAGAAGGCTTGCCAATTTATTATTTCCAACAGGCTGACGCTGACATCTGGGGCTTTGAAGCAGAAACTTACGTTGATTTAACAGACACGCTACGCTTAACCGTATTTGGTGACTATATCCGCGCAGAAATAGAAGACGACAACCTTCCCCGCACGCCGCCTATGCGCTTTGGTAGTGAATTAAGCTACGTGAACGATGGTTTAAGTGCTGACGTTGGCTTTACGTGGTACGACGACCAAAATGAAGTTGCGTCATTTGAGACTGCAACCGACGGTTACACCTTGGTTAACGCAAGCGTGCAATATGAATTTGGCACACAGGGCATTGACTGGGTAGTGTTTGCGCGCGGTGAAAACCTAACTGACGAGGAAGCCCGTGTTCATACATCTTTCTTAAAAGACCAAGCACCGCTTCCAGGTAGAAACTTTACTATGGGTGTGAGAGCGTTGTTTTAATTAAACAACTCCACTGCGGTATACAAGGCGATGTATTGGGGCTCTCAGTACATCGCCTTTTTTTATACTAGGGGAAAGTGGTCAGTACGATTTTTTCTAGTTGAATAAACTGCAAAGATAAACATGCTTAAGATGTTAAACGTCGAGCGGTTGTGAAGTAGAGGTGAAAATGAATGACATAGCGAATTGGCTAAGTACGCAAACCGAAAAACACATGGTGTTAGGTTATGGAAGCTTACTTAGCAAAGACAGCCGAGAGCGCTACTCCAACATTTTTACACCAGGGATCCCTGTGACGGTTTCTGGCTTCGAAAGGGCATGGGTGACGCGAAGTCTTCATGAAAAGCAGACTTACGTTGGCGCCGTGGCCAATGCGCATAGCAAATTAAACGCCCAGCTTATCCCAACACAAATTAACCCTGCCTTACAGGAGAGAGAAAAAGACTATCGGTTTGTCGAAGTAAGCGCTAAAGCACTCAACTTTCATCAACACAAGGGTTCTGCGTCTCTAGACGATGTGCTTGCACAATTTACCTTTTGGATTTGCGAAACACTCTACTGTACACAGGCAAATGACGCCTATCCCGTACATCAAACGTACGTAGATACATGCTTGAGTGGATGCTTAGAGCACGGTGGTATAGAGGAAGCCGAGCGATTTATCGCCCATACATCATTGTGGGAGCACCCAAGAGTAAACGACAGAGCGAACCCGAAGTACCCCCGCGCGGCAGTGGTCAACCCAGACCACTTTGAGCACATAGACAGGCTTCTATCAAAGAGATAGTGTTTGCCTTAGGTCTTACTTCTAGTTATACGTTCAAATGTAGAGGT
The DNA here is from genome assembly GCF_022348345.1 of Alteromonas sp. CNT1-28. Lineage (NCBI taxonomy): Bacteria > Pseudomonadati > Pseudomonadota > Gammaproteobacteria > Alteromonadales > Alteromonadaceae > Alteromonas > Alteromonas sp. CNT1-28. The sequence goes on from NZ_JAKREZ010000006.1 coordinate 93,981, forward strand.
ACAAAAGCGAGTACTACATGCGCGTCATAAAAACTTTGCTAAAAGGATTAGTGTGAACACAAACATCGCTATTTTTACAAACGATAAAATAACGCTACGGCCGCTTACTTTTGATGATAAACACTGGGTACTTGCGCTGCAGCAGGACCCGCTATGGCTTAGATACATTGGAAGTAAAAATGTCGATACAGTAGACGATGCGTGTGACTACATTGGCAAAACAAATGCGCAGCGCGAAGAGTGGGGGTATGGCCTGCTGGCTGTCGAATTAACCGAAACCAAACAACCGTTAGGGGTTTGTGGTCTCTTCAATCGCTTTGCATTTGAATGTCCAGATTTAGGCTTTGCAATGCTGCCTGAAGCAAGAGGCAAGGGTATATGTTATGAGGCATGTCAGTGTGTTATAGCGTGGTCTGCCTCTAAGGGCTATCGTTTTTTAACAGCCATGACGCACCCAGAAAATATGGCGTCGCAGAAGCTTTTACAGCGCTTAGGATTTAACAAGCAGGGCTTTTACTTCGACAAAACGTTCCCAAAACAGCATTTGTTCAGGTTGGAATTACAGCCATAAAGCATTGCTCTTTATGGCTGTTTGTATCTGTTAATCGCTATAAGGGCGGTAACACGGTCATCTTTTTAATAATGATCGGCTCAATGGGTACGTTATTCGCGTTAAGGCGAATCGAATATTCAGTTTCTACTTCCGACATGGCATCAACAATATCTTCGCCTTCAACAATTACGCCAAAAACCGCGTAGCCCCAGTCTCTTCCGGGGTTTAAGCTGCTGTTGTCATTCACGTTGAAGAAAAATTGTCGGTTTGCGGTATGCGGGTCACCTTGTCTTGCCATTGCAATAGTGTGCAGGTCGTTAGTCAAACCGTTACCAGACTCATTGAAGATATCTGGAAAGTTCGACTTTCCGTTGAAGTCTGCCGTATAACCACCACCTTGCACAACAAAACCAGGCACGATGCGGTGAAAAATGGTGTCTTCGTAGGCGCGCTTATCAACATAACGAAGAAAGTTATTTACGGTAATTGGCGCACGTCTTCTGTCCAGTTCAACCACAATATCGCCCATGGTGGTTTCTATTTTCACCCGAGGGTAATAGTTATCTGGCTGAACCTGAGACCCATCGTCTTTCTTGGCCATAACGGGTGAACTGCTGCCTATTAGCATGATAGCGGTCAGCAGTGATAAAAGTATTTTCTTCATAACAATGCCTTTAAATGTTTTCCTTAATTCGCGCATGTTTTTTGATCACTTATCGTTTTGCAGTGCCTAAGATAACGAACTTTTTGTCACTCGCAAGTACCTTAGCACCACCAAACAACTTTTTAAGTTTAATGTGATAGTCGAGGTGTCGGTTACCAACCACCACTAAGTGACCGCTTTTAATAAGTACGTCCCGGGAATCAGTGAACATTTGCCATGCAATATGGTCAGTGATTGCGTTTTGTTGATGAAACGGTGGGTTACACAGAATTTTGGTAACAGCAGGTTTATTCTCTCTATTGATTAATGTTTCAAGGCAATTACTTGCAACAAACTCACATTGATCAATTTTATCCGGGAAGTTGTTGAGCACATTGAGTCTGGCACTTTCTAATGCCATATAGGACTCATCCACAAATATTACTTTGGCATCAGGGGCAAGAGAAAGGGCATTAACCCCCAGTACTCCGTTGCCGCAGCCTAAATCTACCACCACATCATTAGCGCTCACCGTCATATGTTCAAGCATAATGCGAGCGCCTATATCTAATGACTGTCGGGAAAACGTATTCGCCAGGTTGTCTATAGTTAACGCCGTTCCCATCGTACTTTTACACTGCCAGCGCGTCGGATAGGGCGAGTCAGATAGTTTTATTGACTCACGAGGCGAAGCGAACACAAGCCGCGATTTCTTCTTGGCAAGGGACGTGGTGGTGGGGCCAATATATCGTTCAAATAGGTTGAGTACGGATTTTGTGATGGTCTTCACTTTACCGGTTGCGATAACACGCGTGTCAGGTGTTATATATTTTTGTAAATCAATAAGCTGCTGTTCAAGAAGTGCAAGGGCGCGGGGGACCTTCAGCACAACAAGACTCGGCGCCTTTTCTGGCTTAAACGTTAAGCTTTGCACGCTAGTCAAGGTTTTCAGCGGCGCGGTTAGCAGGCCGTTTTTATTGCTCGTTTCTGCATTACCCAGTAAATGATTGGCTTTTAAATTCTCAGAGAGTGATCGCAAAGATATGTAGGAGTCAGATACCCAGTAAGGTGCTAAGTGCGAAAACCAACAACCTAACGCGCCGAAATCGTCGTTAAAAATCATCATTGAGCCATCATTGTCACCACTGCCAATTGAAAGCGACGCTTCACTTAATAAGCTCTCAATGTGCTCAATAACGAGTTCATCAGCGCTATCCCATGCTTGAAGGCTTATGTGCTGGTGCTTTTCAGGGTAGCGAATAAGCGAGAATTGTCGGTCGGCAAAAATAAATTCTGTATTCATTGGAGTCTGTTTTCAGAGATGGCTCAAAGCACTCACATACTTTTGGGAATGCCTATTTGGTTTATGTACGCGCTGCCTATCTTATCATATCCGCCATGCGGCTCTAACAGCCAAGAAGACTCAAAACGCGAATGTTTCGATGAAAATAAAAGGTAAAACGTTTACTTTGTTTTATTTGTGTGAAAATATTGTTAATTAAATCTCATCTGACCACTTGATAATTAACTGAGAAAACTATGAAAATACGACTGATAATTCTACTGTCCATTGCCTTTTCAACGCTCTCTCTAAATGTTAAAGCTGAAGTAACTTTCCCTGATGCCGCCTTTAGTAATTTAGATTACGGTTTGTATTGGTTTGACTACAACGACGCGAAAAAAGCGAATGTTAATGAGCCTAATCCATACTACAACGCCAATAATAAAACGGTCATCTACATTCACGGATGGCAAAACGGCTCGGTAACGGAGCGTCGTCGCGAGACGTTGAATCGTTCAAACTCGGGAGGACCTAACGAAGACCTCGCATGGTATTGGTTAGATAGAGGGTATAATGTAGGGATTCTGTATTGGAACCAGTTTGCAGATGAGTCTGAAGTTAAAGATGCAGAAGCCAAGATTCATTCGGCTTCTGGTCCTCGAAATATGCGCTGGAAGTCGTCAAATGGCAGCTACAGCTCGGGACCAAGCTCTTCGGTAACACAGTTACTTTACAACTCTCTCACGAATGGAATGCCTAACTTTAATGGTAGCGAGCTCCGCATAGCGGGTCACTCTTTGGGGAATCAACTAGCGCTTACTATTTCAGAGAAATCAGACGATGCGGTAAATAGAGGTGTTCTGACATCATCATATCGGCCAAATCGTATCGCATTGCTCGACCCTTTCTATTCCATAGGCGAAAAATTTTATCTGAATAACGATTGGACTGGTGAGAGAAGTAAAAGCATTGTTGATGCACTAAAAGCTAAGGGAATTGCCATTGAAGCGTATCGTAGCTCGCCGGTTACCAGCACATTCCTTGCTGGTGACAATAACGCTAGCCTAATGAATAGCATTGCATTTTCAGAGCTAAAACCATGGAATTTTGCTTGGTGGCAAGTGGCTGAGAAGCATGGTGCTGCAGTGACTCACTATTTTTGGTCACGAGCTTTCAGCCCGTTGACACTTGACGGAAGCAATACCCAAGTACCGAGCGCATCGGCGAGCAGTGCCGTAATCAAAACGTGGATGAACAAGAATAAAGGCGTTATTCAAGACAGCGGTGCATACAGTGCCACACCTGCAGATGACGACTTCAAAGAAAAATCACGCTTATAGAAGTTAACATCAATCCACATTAGCAATGCATGCGTAATTAAGGTGTAATTGGGGATACTTCAAAGGTGTGTTTAAGCACTTTTGAGATCAAGTGCCCATAGCCAAAATTAAAAATCACCGGAAATATCATAGTTACGCATGCAGTTTTCTCTTTTCGAGACCCCAGAAAACAATAGCTCGTCACATAAGCTCCCGCTGTCAGAGGGCGATGTCACTTATTTTCCTCAGGCGCTATCAAAAAGTGATGCAGATACTTTTTTTGAGTTACTGAAGGCCGAGTTACCCTGGCGTCAGGACTCGATCAGATTGTTTGGCAAGCCGGTAAAAATTCCCCGCCTTCAGAGCTGGCACGGCGATGACGATTGCACCTATACCTATTCGAATTTAACCATGTCGCCAAATCCGTGGACGAACAGCCTTTTAAGTATTAAGGATTGTTGTGAAGCGTTATGTGCTCCAACCCAAAATACAAAGTTCAACAGTGTGTTAGCGAATTGGTATCGTGACGGACAAGATAGCATGAGCTTTCATTCAGATGATGAGCCTGAGTTGGGTATAAACCCGGTTATTGCATCCGTCACCTTAGGTGAAGCAAGGCCCTTTGTTTTTAAGCACAAAGAAACAAAGGAAAAGTATACACAGGTGCTTGAGCACGGCAGTGTATTAATTATGGCAGGAACAACACAAAGTCATTATGTGCATGGTATTGCGAAGACGGCTAAGCCTATCGGTGGTAGAATTAATCTAACATTCCGACATCTTATTCACAGAACAAGGTAAGCCAAATGCAAGTAAAAGCGTTTCTGGAAACTACGATTGAAGCTGCACTTAATCCGAGTTTTCTCGAGGTTGTAGATGAGAGTTTTATGCACAATGTTCCAGAAGGGGCTCAAAGTCATTTTAAAGTAACGGTAGTGAGTGATGCCTTTGAGGGGAAGCGCTTAATAGCGAGACACAGAGAAATTAACGGTCTTGCGGCTGACGCGCTGCAGGGGCCAGTTCACGCGTTGGCACTTCACACGTATACGCCTACAGAGTGGGAAGCTCGAGGTGGGCAATCTATGGTATCGCCAAACTGCCTAGGTGGTAGCAAGCACGACCAATAACGCTCTTTTTGTACTAAATGGAAGTAGATTTATGACAAGCAGTGAAACGAAAAACAGCGGCGCGCTAGCCTCTTACTTAGACATCATAAAAACACCCTCTATTCAGGTGTTACTACTTGGCACCGGTTTTTTGCTTATGATGTTGTTTGTCTACATGGGCGTGCTGACTACGTTTGACAATGCGTTATTCAATGTAATTAGTGAAGCAGGCAATGTATCAGGTTGGAAAGAAGACGCGCTACGCGATATCACCGCGTTAGGCAGTAATACGGCACTTATCTTTGTCACGATTTCAGTTGCCGGAGCCTTGGCGATGGCCGGTGAAAAGAAAAAGGCACTGACTTTTTTGATTGCTGTTGCCGTGGGGATCGCAACGACCTTCTTACTCAAAGCTGGCATCGACAGGCCTCGTCCTCCGCTGCCCATGCAGGATGTAAGTGTGTATACACAAAGTTTCCCCTCTGCACATGCTACCTTATCTACGCTTGTTTATTTCTATATCGCCTATTTGTTAACGTACTTCACGCAAAACGCTTCAGTAAAAGTGTGGATCTACATGGCAGCCACCTTTCTTGTATTTTGTATTGGCTTAAGCCGCATTTTATTGGGCGTGCATTGGCCTAGCGACATTATTGCAGGGTGGTTTGCTGGTGGCAGTATGGCTGCCTTTTGCTTTTATATCATCAAGTGGAAACGCAAACTGCGTATAAAAGACGAAGATTAAACGTGCAAGATTTCAAGCGGCTAGGCGACATTATTAAGCGGGATCCTTTTCGCATGCGCTGCCTTCGCGCTTTGAGAGCGCTCGATTTACCGCAAGGGTACATTGGTGCTGGATTTGTTCGAAATGCCATATGGGATGAGTTACACGCAAGAGCGACACCAACTCCGCTTAACGATATTGATGTGATTTACTTTAGTGGTGAAATTAATCCGCCGCAAAGTGTTGCGAGTGCCGATAATACATTGAAATCAGTACCTCAACCGCAAGCTTACTCACCAAATTCTGCAGCTGCCAAACCAGGACTAAAAGCACAAGAACAAGCCATAGAACGCGAGTTAGCGCGTATGGTTTCTCAAGCTAATTGGCAAGTTAAAAACCAAGCGCGTATGCACGTAGCTCACGAGCACGCTCCCTATCAAAATTGCCACGACGCTATTTCTTATTGGATAGAACGAGAAACCTGTGTTGCGGTTCGTCTTTTAGCCAATGATGATTTAGACATACTCGCGCCATTTAGCTTGGAAGCAAACTTCGCCGGCACCATAAGTATTAACCCAAAATATCCAAGACCTGAAGTTTTTAAACAGCGATTTGCTTCTAAGAATTGGCTTACTGTTTGGCCTCTGTTGAAAGTTCATAAATAACTGGAAAGCAGTACGTATTTGTACGAATCGGCACGCAATGTTTCAGACTATACTTTGATTAATCAAAGCCATAATAAACGTTCTTCTGCACGACAATACATTGTTCTTTTCTGCATTCATACTACCAGTAAAGCATTACGAATTAGCCAATTTATCCCAGTATTTCCTCTGTACCTATCGTAGAAGAAATAACAAAAGAACGTAGTTACAGTAAACGCGGCACACGTGAGTTGCATAAAAAACTTGCATTCATGTAACCTTTGGGTATCATTGATACTTAAGGGTTACATATGATCCGTTTAGGTATCATATGTGACATTAGAACGCAGTGAGCTTTAAACGGCATCAATGCGCCGTTAATAATAGGGAATTTAAAAATGGCAACATCAATTTTGGTACCACCAGAGACGGAACAAGAGTATTTAACAATAACGGGTAAAGTTAGTATTTGCCTTGCTCTTATTGTACTAAGTAAGGCAGCGTTGGCTGTGGTCAACGACACTGGCTCAGTGGTTAACTTACTACTAGATCTAATAGCAGCGGCAAGTGCGATTTACTGCGTTGTTTTATCAGTTAAAACGATGAAATTCACAAAAAATATATCGCGTTTGGGTTATTGGACACTGAAATTTAACGATGAGTATGTGGACTATGTCAGTTCGTTTAGCTTGCGCATTACCTGTCACATCATGTTATTTGGTGCGTTGGTTCTTGCTTTTTGGGGCGACAGCAGATGGTTTGTAGATCTCATGGCCCCCTTTGAGATCACCAATGCTCTTCAAGTCTTGCTCGGTGTAGCCGCGGCTGCGCATGGAACTTCCATTTTATGGAAGCTGCGTGAGGAAGACCTAGATGAATGAAGATTTAGATAACCACATTCATAAGCTACGATTGCAACACAAAATATCTCAGCAAGAATTAGCTGACGCGATAGGTGTTTCCAGGAAGACTATTAGCACAGTAGAAACCGGACGCTTTACACCATCGGTAGTTATTGCTCTAAAAATTGCCGAATATTTTGCCATTCCAGTTGAGCAAGTATTCGCACTTAAATAAATCGATGCATTGGAAATATTCTGTAGTGGCGTCCTATTAAAGGGCGCTGCACAAAAAATCGAAATTTGTGTTGAGCCGGAATTTACCTTCCTGCTGAGTTTTTCGTTGTAATATTTACGATCTTAGCGGCAATAGCCGCTATGGTCGTATTTTCGCTCATAGCTTGCTTTTGCAGTCGGCGATACGCGTTGTTCTCGCTTAACCCGAATTGCTCCATTACTACCAGTTTTGCTCGCCCAATTAGTTTTTGTTCCTGTATTGCACGCTTGGCCTCTTCGAGCTCCCGCCCCATATCTTCTATGTGTTGGGCCTGTGAACGTAGTAAATCATAAAAAGAGCGGTGAGCAGATAAAGTCTTCGTTTGCTCGTTGAGTGATAGTGTTTTGATTTCGTCTTCTTTAGTGTCTTCCGCGAGTCCAGGCATACGTGGATCGAACAATAAGGTGAGCGGTGAGCCATCAGTAGCGTGTTCATCATTGAAGCGCGTAAGCAACTGCTGATGATTGGCCATCTCATTTTTTGCATCGGCCACTTTACTGTTAGCTTGCTGAGTAAGGGCCTCAGTGAGTGCCACTTCGATAGTCTGCATTGCATCCATTCGACGTGTTGCTGCATCAAACCAAACTTCCGATATTTCTCCGGCAATCGGACTGCCGTCACTAAGCTGTGCAATCATATTTCTAAGCTGTGTAATATCGATTGCAGCAGGGCTTTTGTTCAACGCGTCTAATGCATCTTTATGCGGCTTACAGCTAAACTCACAGAATATACTGAAGTGATGTTCTTGGGCATGCTGAAGCGCGGCCAGCTTTTCACAAAGGCGAACATCGAAATGAGTTTCTGCGAAACCAATAGCGCCCCACGCCCGCTCCTGCCCAGCGTATTCTTTTGCCTGCATAAAGTTGAACAGTGCAACCAATAAGCGAGTGATTGTTGGGTCGCTTGCAATATCTGCCGCTTCAAAAATAACCGTAAGTAAACTGGCAACAAGGCGACTGTATGCTCGTGTGGATTCCAGTGGTGTCAGCAGCTGCTTGCTTACTTGTTCTCTCAGTCTGGGCAGGTAGTCCGTCGCCTGCATAGCAAGTGTAATGCTGCTCAACAACCGCGGGTTACCCGTGGTGATCTCATCTGTCAGGTAGAGCGATTTCAAGTGGCTTTTCAACATTGACTCCGCTCGCTCGCTAGCACTGACATACTGCATTCGCTCAGCGGCATAACGCTCGCCTTTTGAAGCAAGAAAGATATTGCTGGCCCCACGCTCTTTTTGCAGTTCATGAATGAGTTCTCGAACGGCAATTACAATTCGACAATTACTAGATAATTGCTCAAGCACGGTTATTTCGGCGTGCTTGGCCGCTAGCAAAAAGCGCTTAGTGGCGTCGCTACAAAGCGCAATGGTCTGTTCTGGTTCATGAAGCATGTTAAGGCCTGCTAATCTTTGGTACACACGTTTCGAATTTTTTCTGGATGAGTGCATCTATTGGCGAAACGTTTTTTGAAACTCTTTGCTCTTAGCACTGAGCAGAGCAATACGTGTACCAAGCAACACTTATGCCCTGTTTATTAGAATTAATGAAGATAAGCGTTAGAGTGAACAAAAACGCCCGGAGTGCTGACATTTCGCGGCATGTGGTGTGGCTGGAACTTTTACTTAAGGTGACTTTATAAGGAGGACGGGAAGGTTAGCGGCGTTAAGAGGGAAGTTGGGAGAGAAGAAGCTGCGCCAAAATGGTGCAGCCTCGCAAACTATGTGGTTTTGCTTTCCAGATTAGTTTCTGACTACGCGAAGAAACCAACCTACAAACAATGAAATTAAGAAACCGAAGAAGGCAATCATTGTGGTGATGGTTAGCATTTGTCCAGAAAAATCAGCATTCTCGCCAGTGTGCTCGCTAACCAGCATTCCTGATGCTTTAAAGATAAACAATGCTGCTACAGAAAATAGTAAAATAACGGCGGTCGACATGATAGTGGCTTTCCAATAAGCCTTCGGCGACATCCAATGAATAGCGCCTGCCACTAGCACGCACAAAATAGTCAGAATATAAGGTACCACTTTAACTCCTCGTTGAATAAGACTTGTGCCTTATTGCGACGTCTTATCGTAGCCCCGTATTAGAAATCGAAGCGCATTGAACGACGCGGTTAATAAAAACTATTATACGATGCCATGTACGATGCAATTTGTCAGCATTCGCTATTAAATTAAGCCCTGAGACCGTACATGAAAAATTGACAAGCTCACAGCATTAGGAAAGGGGCAAAGAGCCCTGCGCTTATCACGTAAGCGCCAAGTAGTTCGGACTGGGGCCTGTTGATCTTTGCTGCACATCAACGTTCAACAGGCCCTAGTAACAATCTATTAAAAGATTTTGCGCTACAATGGTGATAGAATCGCCGAAAAAATCTCCTACCTACTTGGTGTACTGCTTTTGCGCAGCTTACGCCATGGTGGGTTGTTGTGTTTAACATCTTAGCTTCTGAGAGAACATGTTCGATTTAATTACCAGTAAAGACAGCAACGTTAAAAACGACGTGCTATCAGGTATTACCGTGGCGCTTGCCTTGGTCCCTGAAGCCGTTGCATTCGCATTTGTGGCCGGCGTAGAACCAATGATTGGTCTTTATGCGGCTTTCATGATGGGCTTAATCACTTCCGCTATTGGTGGCCGACCAGGAATGATTTCTGGTGCTACCGGCGCCATGGCCGTTGTAATGGTGGCACTGGTTGCCCAACACGGCGTGCAGTATTTATTTGCCGCGGTTATTTTGGCTGGTTTACTGCAAATAATGTGCGGTATTTTCAAGCTCGGAAAGTTTATACGTCTGGTCCCATATCCGGTAATGCTAGGCTTCGTAAATGGTTTGGCAATTGTTATTTTCTTGGCGCAATTAGGCCAGTTCAAAGTGACCAACGCAGCGGGTGAATTACAGTGGATGGAAGGTACGCTGTTATATTGGATGCTAGGGCTTGTGGCGCTAACCATGGCCATTATCTATTTATTGCCAAAGCTAACCAAAGCTGTACCGGCGTCGCTGGTTGCGATTGTTACGGTAACCTTGTTAGTACACGGTCTTGACCTTGAAGCGCGTACTGTAATCGACTTTGTTCGCGATTTGCTACCAGCTGACCAGCGCGAGACTGCGACGCTAGCGGGTGAACTTCCTAGCTTTGCTATTCCTATGGTGCCGTTCACCTGGGAAACCTTCATGATCATTTTGCCTACCTCAGTGATTCTTTGCTTGGTTGGTCTTATTGAATCGCTTCTTACCCTTTCATTAATTGATGAAATGACGGACACCCGCGGACGTGGTAACAAAGAGTGCGTTGGCCAAGGCGTTGCAAATACCGTAAACGGTTTCTTTGGCGGTATGGGCGGTTGCGCCATGATTGGTCAAAGTATGATTAATATTAACTCTGGTGGCCGTGGCCGCTTGTCTGGTATCACCGCGGCGGTTGTATTATTAGGCTTTATTCTATTTGCTGCTCCGCTAATTGAAATGATTCCTCTCGCTGCTCTTGTTGGCGTTATGTTCGTGGTGGTTATTGCTACATTTGAGTGGGCGTCATTCAGAATTATTCGCGGTGTAAACAAAGAAGATGCGTTCGTACTTTTCCTAGTAACCGGCGTTACTGTTATCGCTGACCTGGCTATTGCGGTTGTGGTGGGTGTTATCGTTTCAGCACTGGTGTTTGCATGGAAACACGCTCGTCATATTGAAGCGAGATCCCATATCGATAACGACGGTTGGAAAGTCTATGAGCTAGACGGCCCGCTGTTCTTTGGCTCGGTATCGCATTTCAAAGACCTGTTTGATATCGCCAACGACCCTAATGATGTAGTTATTGACTTTAAAGACTCTCGCATTTGGGATTCATCAGGTATCGATGCGCTAGATACCCTTGCTGACAAATACGAAGAGCAGGGTAAAAAGCTACACATTCGCCACATCAGTGATGAGTGTCGCTCACTGCTTCGCAAGGCCGATAAGTTTGTTGAAATCAATGTGGTTGAAGATCCTCGCTACCGCGTAGCGACGGATAAGCTGGCCTAAGTTATTTGAAAGCCTTAATGCACCAAGTAAACACAGTTTTGCGTTTGTTTGGTGCAGTTGTGAAGTCTGAATAATGCTTATTTTGTAGTAAATCAAATAAAAACAATTGTTTACGGTTTTGGCACTGAACTTGGATAGCTATAAACGTAAAGTGTGTTATGGTGATTTGTGTCAATCGCTGAAAATTGTGTGATTTATAACACTCCGTAAAATGTGTTAGCCGACCTAAACCGTTGGCAAAATAGGCAACGAAGCCCGTATCAACGAAAGTTGAAGCGGGCTTTTTTTTGTCCCGAAAAAAGGGGAATACCATGACTTCATTGGACTCAAAAACGCAAATTGTCGTCGTAGGCAACGGCATGGTGGGGCATCATTTTGTTGAGCAGCTTCACCAAAGCGATGCCAATGTAGAAATAACCGTTTTATGCGGCGAGTCACGCCTTGCGTACGACCGCGTTTATCTGTCGTCTTTTTTTAGCGGCGCGAGTGCTGATGACTTAGCGCTCACTACACCCGCTCAGTACGCCGAGTGGGGCGTAAACGTAGTTACCAATGCCTTGGTTACCGATATAGACCGTGACAATAATAAAGTGACGACTTCTGAAGGGCAGGTGTTTAGCTACGATAAGCTTGTGTTAGCTACGGGCTCATACCCATTTGTGCCACCCATCCCTGGCAACGATCAAGAGCATTGCTTGGTGTACCGTACTATAGACGATCTACTCGCTATTGAAGCTTCAGCAGCAGTGAGCAAAGTAGGGGTTGTTGTTGGTGGTGGGCTGTTGGGTTTAGAAGCCGCTAACGCATTAAAGCAAGCCGGTCTCGACACCCACGTGGTTGAGTTTGCCCCGCAGCTTATGGCGGTTCAGCTAGACCAAGCAGGTGGTAACATTCTTAAGGACAAAATTGAAGCATTGGGCGTTACGGTTCACACCCAAAAGGCAACGCAAACTATTGAGGCCGGTGATACCTGCCGCTATAAAATGGTGTTTGCTGACGGCACTGCACTAGAAACTGACATGATTTTATTCTCTGCCGGTATTCGACCTTCCGACCAGCTCGGCAGAAAGTCAGCGCTAACACTGGGTGAGCGCGGCGGTATTGTCATTGATAACCACTGCGTGACCTCTGATCCAAACATTTACGCTGTGGGTGAATGTGCGCTGTGGGATAACAAAATCTTTGGCCTGGTAGCACCTGGCTATACCATGGCGCGCACGGCTGTAAGTCATATAACCGGCGGCGATGCCGAGTTCGCTGGCGCAGATATGAGTACCAAACTCAAGCTAATGGGTGTGGAAGTGGGCTCAATTGGCGATGCTCATGAACGCACAGCCGGTGCGCTTAGCTACACCTATTTAAATCAGCCCGAGGGCGTGTACAAAAAGCTGGTGGTAGATAGCGAACAAAAGTATGTACTTGGTGCTGTACTCGTTGGCGATACCAGCGACTACGACACACTCTTACAGTATGCGCTTAATAATATCGAATTACCTGAACACCCAGAAAGTCTGATCCTACCATCATCTGATGCGGCACCGGCGCTAGGTGCCGATGCACTGCCAGACACCGCGTCTATTTGTTCATGCCTAAATGTGACAAAGGGCGATATTGTTTCAGCCATTGAAGGCGGCTGTTGTAGCGTTGGCGATGTAAAAGGCGAAACCAAAGCCAGCACAGGGTGTGGAGGTTGTGCTGCCTTACTTAAAAATGTTGTGGATAGCGAACTTGAAAAGCGCGGTGTGGAAGTATCAAAAGCCATTTGTGAGCACTTCAACCATACCCGACAAGAGCTATTTCACATTGTTAAGGTAAACGGCATTCGCACCTTTGACGAGCTACTAGAGCAGCATGGTGAAGGTCTAGGGTGTGAAATTTGTAAGCCCGCTGTTGGCTCAATTTTAGCCTCGGTGTATAACGACTACATTCTTAAGGCTTCACATCTTCCTCTACAAGACACCAACGATATCTACCTTGGCAACATGCAAAAAGATGGCACGTATTCCGTTGTACCGCGTGTACCTGGTGGCGAAATAACGCCTGAGAAGTTGATTCTGCTCGGCGAAGTGGCAAAAGAATACAACCTGTACACTAAGATCACGGGGGGTCAGCGCATTGATTTATTTGGAGCGCGCGTAGAGCACTTACCTGATATCTGGGAAAAACTGGTCGCTGGTGGTTTTGAAACCGGCCACGCCTACGCGAAGGCACTGCGTACTGTGAAATCGTGTGTGGGCAGCACCTGGTGTCGCTACGGTGTTCAGGATTCTGTTGGCACTGCCATTGATTTAGAGAATCGTTACAAAGGCTTACGTGCACCGCACAAAATTAAATTTGCCGTTTCGGGGTGTACCCGTGAGTGCGCAGAAGCCCAAAGCAAAGATATTGGTGTTATTGCTACCGAGCAAGGCTGGAACCTGTATATTTGCGGAAATGGCGGTATGAAGCCTCGACATGCAGACCTGTTTGCCACCGATCTAGATACCGAAACCCTTATAAAGTACATCGACCGCGTGCTGATGTTTTATGTGAAAACGGCTGATCGCCTACAGCGCACATCGGTGTGGATGGACAACTTAGAAGGTGGGTTAGCTTACTTGCAAGACGTTGTGATAAACGATGCTCTTGGCATTAATGGTGAGCTTGAAGCACAGATGGATGCTGTGGTTGATGCTTATCAGTGCGAATGGAAAACCACCATTGAAAACCCTGAGTCGCGCAAGCGTTTCCGTCAATTCGTAAACAGCAATGCTAGCGACACCAATATTCAGTTTGTTTCAGAACGAGGCCAGGTTCGCCCAGCTACTGAAGCTGAAAAAGTAGCAGGTAAAGATCAGTTCATTCCTGTCTCTATGGTATAGCCACTGGCTTATCAACCCTGTTAGGAGAATCAAATTATGTCAGCAGCGCAAAATGTAATGGCGTCAGAACCACAGCAAGTGCAATGGCACTATGTTTGTGAGACGAACGACTTAGTGACAAACAGTGGGGTTTGCGCCCTTGTCGACTCACAGCAAGTGGCAATTTTCAGTTTGAAGATAAACGGCGAAACCCAGGTTTTCGCCATTAGTAACTACGACCCTATTGGTAAAGCAAACGTACTCTATCGCGGGCTTCTAGGGTCGATAGGCGGTGCGCCTGTTGTTGCTTCGCCTCTATACAAAGAGCATTACTTTTTAGAAACCGGGCTGTGTAAAGAACACGACGATGTTTCCGTCACGGCTTACGCTGTGAAGGTAGAGGGCGAAAAGGTTTTTGTCGGCGTTTAAGCAAACTGTCTTTTTTATACGCCCACATGAATAAAGCCTTTTAGCAAAATGCATTCAAAAGCTGTGAAACCGAAAAAGGTAATGAAATGAATATGCCTACACGACAACCCGACATGATGTCTGAACAATTAAGACAAACAACATGCCCATACTGCGGCGTAGGGTGTGGTGTAGATATCAGTTGCAACGTAAGCCCGCGTGCCATAACCCTGGACACTGTTAAAGGCACGCCAGAGCATCCCGCCAATTATGGAAGATTGTGTGTTAAAGGAACAAACCTGCTTGAAACAAACGACGTAAACGGACGTTTGCTTCACCCAACTATGGCAGGTCAATCGGTGGATTGGGACACGGCCACCGATGTGATTGCGGATAAGATCACCTCTACCATTGCGCAGTATGGCGCGGATGCCGTTGCTTTTTATGTATCAGGTCAGCTTCTCACCGAAGACTATTACATTGCCAATAAGCTTATGAAAGGTTACATCGGCAGTGCCAATATCGATACGAATTCACGCCTATGTATGTCATCAGCCGTTGCCGCGTACAAGCGTGCGTTCGGTGAAGATGTAGTGCCTTGCGATTACACCGACCTAGAATGTACAGATTTACTGGTGATCACCGGAAGTAATGCGGCGTGGGCGCACCCAGTGCTTTTTCAACGCATTCAGCGAGCAAAGCTGAAAAATCCGAATATGAAGGTCATTGTTGTTGACCCACGCAAAACCGAAACCTGTACCATTGCCGATTTACACCTTCCTATAAAACCGGGTAGCGACGTAGCCCTATTTAACGGTTTACTCAGCTATGCAAACGCACAAGGTCGTATAAACAAATCCATTGTTGAGAGCTATGCCGAGGGGCTTGATGAAACGCTCAAAAGTGCAAATGCCCTAACGTTAGATGACGTTGCTGAAGTATGCGACCTGGACATTAACAGCATTAAGGCCTTCTTTGATGCCTTTTGCGAAGCCTCTAGCGTAATTACTTTTTATTCTATGGGCGTAAACCAGTCTTCTGCTGGTGTGGATAAAGCCCAAGCCATTATCAACTGTCATTTAGCAATGGATTTAATTGCTAAAGACGGTTGTGGCCCGTTTTCAATTACTGGCCAGCCCAATGCCATGGGAGGGCGTGAAGTTGGTGGGTTAGCCAATATGCTAGCTGCACATATGGACCTTGAAAACCCTGAGCATATCAGCGCTGTCAAAACCTATTGGAATGCCCCTGTTATGCCCAAAGGGCAGGGGCTTAAAGCAGTTGATTTGTTTAATGCTATTGAGAGTGGAAAGGTAAAGTTCGTTTGGATAATGGGGACTAACCCCGTTGTCAGTATGCCAAATCGCGGTCAAGTTGAACGCGCACTTTCTAAATGTGACATGGTGGTGGTGTCTGATATTGTTGAATCTAACGATACGCTTAACTACGCGCACATTGCCCTTCCAGCCTCGGGGTGGTCGGAAAAAGACGGCACGGTGACAAACTCAGAGCGCCGTATTTCACGTCAGCGCGGTATATTGCCTCCACCAGGTAGTGCAAAACACGATTGGCAAATACTGTGCGAAGTGGCGGGTAAAATGGGCTTTGGCGAGGCATTTAATTTTACCCATCCGTCACAAATATTCTGCGAATACGCTGGGCTAACCGGCTATCAAAATAACGGTAAGCGGCAGTTAGACCTGTCACCTTTACAAGCGTTAAGTGAAGCTCAGTACAATGGGCTATCGCCTTTGCAGTGGCCCTTTCAAGCAGTTACAAAAGCTGAGAATACGGCCAGTTCTAATTCTCAACCTAGTCTTACCAGTAAACGTCCTTTTGAAGACAAGCAGTTTTCAACACCCAACGCCAAGGCTAGGCTTATTCCCGTAACTTACAAAGCGCCATTGCAGGTGACATCAGACGCTTATCCTTTTGTTGTGAACAGCGGGCGAGCGCGAGATCAGTGGCATACCATGACGCGCACGGGTAAAGCGGCAAAGTTACTTGCTCATATGCCAAGTGCTAACGTGCATATCAACCCTAAAGACGCTGCTGAATTGGGCGTTGAAAGCGGAGATCTCGTTTCTCTTTCAAGTGCAGTATGTAAAGACGCCCCAGTTATCTACCCGGTAAAAATGGATACGGATATGCGCAAAGGGGAAGTATTCATTCCCATTCATTGGTCGGCGCAATGGGGGTCGCACAGTAAACTAGGCGCACTTTACGCCAGCGCGGTAGATCCTATTTCAGGGCAGCCAGAGTTAAAACACGCTGCGGTAGCTATCGCGCCTGCTCATTTCGCTACCTACGGCAAGCTCTTTGTTTCATCAGTAAACCAGTCAGCACATAATTCAAAACTTAATCCCTTTAGTGAAGACGTACTAAAGCATGCGTGTGATTACTGGAATACGACACCGCTTGAAAGCACAGAGGCGACTTCACCTGTAAATAACTCGGATGCAGCATTATCAGTATTGAACGTTGCTTCAAACAAAGGTCGTCGAGATTTTACACAAGCGTTGATACCTCTGCTGCCGCAAAACGCGGTGCTATTGCAGTTTCATCATCATACATACTCAGTATGCCTTGCGCTTGTCGATGATACTCTTTGTTTCGCGGCGTTTTTAGGCGATGAGCCAGAAAAGGCTGAAAGGGCACCAGCAACCGCACATACAACAGCGCAGGCAGCGCCACATTCAAAAAGCACATGGTCAGTACCTAACGAATGGCTCGCCAGCCTTCTCAACACATCAGTTTCCACAGACATACAGCGCAATTTATTACGAGGCCAAGTAGACGACGCATTTTTAAATGGTGATGTAGTTTGTAGCTGCTTTGAAGTGCGCGAAAAAACCATTACACATGCCATCGAAGAAGGCTGTAGTTCGGTGGCAGAGCTTGGTGAAGCATTAAAGTGTGGTACGAATTGTGGCTCGTGCAAGCCCGCCTTGTCTCAGCTGATAGACAAGCATTTAGTCATTGAAATTCATTCTGTTTAGGAGCGTTAAATCATGTCAATTGCATCTAGTTGGTCGTTACCGTTTTTGCGCACCTTATTTAAACCGCAGAAACCTTTGTTAAACCTCTTTTATCGCGATGCTATTTCTACCTCGGTCACGACCGTGACGACGCGCCAGCGCTCCGATAATCCAAAAGCTCCAGCTAAGCATTCATACTTTGGCAAGTGGTTGAAGTTAGCAAACAGGCAAACTGAAGGTCATAAACAAGGGCAGGTGTTCATCGTCGGTGCTGGTCCTGGTGATGCCGAGTTACTTACGTTAAAAGCGTTTCGTCTTCTGCAACAAGCCGATGTCGTGCTGTTCGACGCTTTAGTCAGCGAAGATATTCTCGCGCTAATTCCCTCTAAAGTGGTGAAAGAATATGTAGGGAAGCGCTGCAAAAAGCATAGCTTTACCCAAGACGCTATATGCAAGCGAGTGGTTGAATTGGCAAGCAACGGTCACACTGTCGTGCGGTTAAAAGGCGGTGACCCAGCCCTATTTGCAAGAACCTGCGAAGAAACCGATGCACTCACAAAAGCCAACATTCCTTTTGCTATTGTTCCTGGTATTACGGCAGCATCGGGTGTGTCAGCCTATACGGGGATCCCTTTAACCGACAGGCGTTGTGCTCAGTCGGTGAGTTTTATGACCGCACATTTTAAGGACGTGGATCAATGGCCAGAGATGGCACCCATGGCGCAAAATGTATTGAAGCAAACCATGGTGGTTTATATGGGGCTAAGCCGACTTGAAGGGCTATGCAAAGGCTTGATTCATCACAACGTGCCAACCACATGGCCAGTAGCGGCAATTGAAAATGCCACTTCGCCCGAACAGCGCGTGATTACTGGCGTGCTTGCCGATATTCATAGCAAGGTAGAAGCAGCAAATTTAACGGGGCCTACGTTACTTATATTTGGAAAGGTGGTAGAGTCTCGTCAACAGGTAAATACTCTTCTATTACATTCATCCAAGCATGCAGCAACCATTTAGTGAATACATAAAAATTATTGGAAAAGGTCAAAAAGGGGGGCGTAGCCTTACCCGTGATGAGGCTTATCATGCCATGAAAATGGTATTGGCCAATGAAGTGACAGGCGATCAACGCGGTGCATTTCTTATGTTGCTGCGTACCCGTGAAGAAACACCAGAAGAAGTTATTGGCTTTGTCGATGCATGCAGAGAGCTGATAGAGCCAGAAGTTAAAACCCTCACCCCCACGTTAGATATTGGCTGCTACGCGGGAAAGCGTCGCCAGTTACCGTGGTACTTATTGGCCGTAGCGGTTCTAGCCAACAATGGTTACTCGGTTATGCTCCACGGTGCGCATGAACCGGGTTCGGGACGCCTTTATGCAAGTATAGCGTTACCCCAATTGGGCCTGTTTGAAGTTAGCAGTATTGAAGATGCCAAACAGCAGTTAACGGATAAAGGGGTGACTTACCTTGATTTGTCTTATTTGCTGCCTGCGCTCGACACAATTATTAAGCTTCGTGAGGTATTTGGCCTGCGTTCATGCGCTAACACCCTCGCAAGGTTGTTGAATCCCACCGCTGCACAATTTTGCGTACAGGGCGTTTACCATATGCACCTTGACCACAAACACTGCCGCGTTAATGAGAATTATCCATCTATAGATGCGCTTTGCTTTCGTGGTGATGGCGGAGATCCTGAAGTTAATGGTGAGCGGGAAACTGAGCTATTTATTACCCGAAATGGTGAGACCGAAGAAGTAATAATGCCGGTGGTTGCTGACAAATGGGCGCTTAAAGATAAAGACATGAACGTCAACGACATGCTTGATGTGTGGGCGGGTAACGCGAATAGCCTTTACGGTGAACAAGCCATCTTAAGCACACTTGCCAGCTATTTGGTACTGCTACAAAAGTGTGATGTTGCAGATGCCCTGTCCCAGGCAAGGCAGCTTTGGGCACAGCGCGATAAAAGCGCAACGCCGTTTTAATCGTTTGGTGCAATAACCGTTTAACTCCGTCAAAGATCACACGTCTCTTGTATTGGTCAGATAGCCCGTGTTACCTGTCTAATAAATAGAAGTTTAACTGCGGGGGGGCGTAAAACCCTCTTGATAGAGGAAAAATAGTCAATCGTCGCATTGACTTAATCGTTGCTATACTTGTTAATAGTATTAGCAAAGTTTCCTTAAGTGGTGTTATGCGAATCACGCAATGGCTCGTCTTTTTAGTTAGCCTGTCGCTCTTATTTCGAGCAGGTTATGCTGTATCTGAAAATCGAGAACAGGTTATAACCTCTAGGGTAACTTTCGTTCTAACCGCAGATATGCCTAATATAAGTGATTCCCGCACAGGGCGTTAAGCAAATCTACAGACCCTCGTAAAACAGCAGCGGCAAAATAGTGATACCGTCTTTTTCATTTTCGGCGGCGGTTCAATTGGACCGAGCGCGCTATCCTCGTTTGACCGTGGCTCCCACATTATTGATATTCTCAATTCCCTTGAGCCAGATGTGATGGGGGTCACAAAGAGAGAATTTAGTTTTTATGAGGATGAATTATCTCTTCGTTCTTATGAAGCAGCCTTTCCATTGGTAGCCAGCAACGTAATAGACAACCGAGTGGGGCGTTCCCCTGATGGCCTGCACACTTCTGTGATTGTAGAAAAAGAAGAATTAACTCTT
The DNA here is from genome assembly GCF_022348345.1 of Alteromonas sp. CNT1-28. NCBI lineage: Bacteria > Pseudomonadati > Pseudomonadota > Gammaproteobacteria > Alteromonadales > Alteromonadaceae > Alteromonas > Alteromonas sp. CNT1-28. Next base: position 114,293 of record NZ_JAKREZ010000006.1, read on the forward strand.
GGTGTTATATCAGTTCTACATGAGAGAGTGATAGAAGAGTACCAATTATCTGATATTGCTATAACGCCTCCTCAAAAAGCCATCATGGAGGAGTCTAAAAGATTGCGACAGCAAGGCGCAGATATTATTTTGCTGCACTATTCCTACCCGTTCCCTTTTATTAATACCATGCTGAACAAACGTATTATTGATGTCGCTTTTATAACAGACAGTCGCTTGGACGAGAAAAATATGCTCGAAACTACGCGTCATCCTAATAGTATGGTACTGACACAGCAGGGAACCGCTGTCGTTGCTAGTTTTGTGAAAAATGCTGGGTGGCAAGCAACGTCGTATATAGAACAGCCGTTAGAAGATATAGAGGCTGATGCTGAGTTAAACGAGCAACTCATTGAGTATGAAGCGCGCCTAAAACGGTTGTTAAATATCCAAATTGGCGAATGGAAGATTGCCGTTTCGACTGCGCGCAAAGAAGTGAGAAGTGAAGAGAATCCTTTTGTAAACTTTGTCGCGGATACCATTAAACGCTATGCCAATACTGAAATTGCCTTGATAAACGGAGGCAGTATCCGAGGCAACAAACAATATACGGCAGGTACACCAATTACTCGGCAAGATATTGTCACCGAAATGCCGTTTCGCGCGCATGTTGTGGCTTTGGATATAACTGGCGCTCAGTTAATTCAAGCTCTGGAAGAGGGGCTTTCGCAATATCAAAATTTAAAAGGCGGTTTTCCTCATGTATCGGGTATGTCTTATAGTTTCGACCCTTCAGCGAAAGTGCTTCAACGAGTAAAAAATGTCACCATTAATGGAAAGCGAATAGATAAGTCGAAAACCTATTCGCTGGCTACAAGTAACTTTCTGGCTAATGGCGGAGACGGTTTCTATGCGTTAAAGAATACCGAAAAGCGTCCGGCCTTGAGTACACGTCCCCCTCAAATATCTGACCTTGTGATGCAGGCCATCGTCAATCAATACGATATAAAGCCTAAAACTGATAACCGCATAATAAATATGGCAAAAGGCGGTTGATCAGATGCAGCATAAGAAAAAGACCTTGTATCTGTTTATCATTGCACAATGCAGTGTGATGGGATTTTTTCTTTTGATACTGGTTTTGTCGCTGCTGCGTTTAAATGACGTGCGAAAAGTACTTGACGATATCACCTCGTCTTCTATCCCCACTCTTAGCCAAGCTACTGAAATTACGCGTGAAGTTCAGCACTTAATTTCACTTACTGCGCGATTAACATCGTCTGAGAGCCAATCGTCTCGGCGTATCGTCAAAACCCAGTTGGATGAAACGATAGAGCGCCTGGATTCCTCCAATTTGAAGCTTGAGCAAGGAGACAAGTACTTAGCGACGCAGCTGAATGTACTTACATTAGAAATAGAAGAACTAAACGCATTAGTGCGTCAGCGGATTGATGTCGAAAAAGAAGTGCGGGTAGAAAGGGAAGTACTATTTACTTACTTGAACAATATTTTTGAAGACAATAAATCGCAGTATGTGGGTATTCAATCTTCTCAAACGCTGGTTCCTCTGATATTACAAATTGCCCAAATAAATCAGCAGTTCCAACTGCATGAGTTACGCAAGTTAGAGGACAATATTGAAGAAAGCATCGCTTCCTTGCGTGAGGCGACAACGCTCGACAAGCGCAGCAGCGAACTGGTAAGTGCGCTAGAGGAGGGGGTATTAGGTAAATGGGGCATGATTGATAAACAAGCTAATGTCATGCGCATTCGTGGACGTTCAAGAGGGCGAGGCAGTTTTGTTGAGCACTTGGCTGAAGAAGTCGCGTCAAATATTGAGTTTAGAGCATCTTCAATCACAAAAGACACCTCTTTTTACGCATTGTCTGCCAACCAAGCTGTGTCCAAACAAATAACCCTGTCATTGGCACTTTCATTAATTGTGATGATTATTTGTTGCGCCATCATCTTCTATATCTACAAACGTATTATTCTGCGTTTAATTGCTTTAACCAACTTGGTTGAAAAAAATAGTGAAGAAGTAGCAAGCTTCGAAGGCAGTGACGAGATATCTCGCCTGGCTAAAACCTTCGCACTGTATTTTGAGAGAGTAAAGAGCCAAGAAACCGAATTGATTCGTTTGTCACTTAGCGATCCGCTGACTAACATCCCAAACCGACGGGCATTTGAAATGGAAATGGAAAAGGTAATAGCGATGTCAAAACGGTATGACTGGCCGTTGACGGTAGTTATCTTGGATGTCGATAGTTTCAAACTTTACAATGACAATTATGGTCACCCTAAAGGGGATGAATGCCTGAAAGCCGTCGCTATTGGGCTTAATGAAGTCATTACCCGTAACACTGATTTTTGTGCTCGATACGGTGGTGAGGAGTTCGTAGCGATTTTGCCCAATACCGATGAGAAAGGCGCGAAGGTGAAAGCTGAAGAGATTCGAGATGCGATAGAATCATTAGGGATAGAGCACAGCAAGAGCACAGTTTCACCCGTAATTACCGCAAGTTTGGGCGTTGCAACGGTCAATTTCGTTAATCACCACAACTGGACGTTAACTTCGATCCTTAATACCGCTGATAAAGCTTTGTACGACGCCAAAACGGACGGCCGGAATCGCTGCGTGTTTTCATCGCTGCCATGAGTATTTTTGTATAGTAAAAAGAGGCGGGTTTATGTCAATCCCCAAACTGGGCTATCTCTAATCTTTATTGAACAAAAAAACTTCAGTTTTATTTGTGTGAAACATCAATAAACTTCATTTCCTCTGCTATCTTTAATCAAAACCAACAAAAACTAGCTTATCGTTTCAGACAACTAACCGTATTTCAGTGTGATACGCCAGTGCCTATTTTGTCAGGGGGGCTTCGTTATGAGCTAAGTCGGCTGATAAATAATGCGTGAAACGAAGTTCATTAGGAGCGCAGGATGTTTTTCAAAAATAAAGAGTTGATAGCCGAAAACCAACGTTTGGAAAAGGAACTGGCGGCATATCAAACGGTTAAGGAAGAGCTTCGTGAAGAAATGTTGTACATTGAGTTGAATGCAGATGGACGTATACGTGCAATTAATGATCTATGTACTCAAGCAACAGGATTTAAGATTTCAGAGCTAGAAGGGAAGTCCCTTGAAAGCCAAATGGACCCGAAATCGCTTAAGAAATCGGACGTTCAAGATATGCTAGGCGCTGTTAAAAATCATCGTCATTGGCATGGCGCAGTTAGCTTTAATAATGCAAAAGGCCATGAGATTTGGGTAAGAGGAATCATACAGCCCATAGATGACGCCTATGGAAATGTGAAGTGTATTTCTTTCTATATGGCAGAGCAAACGCGCAATATTTCTTACAGTAATGAGCTTAGAGATATGATTGCCGCGCTTCATCGCTCTTCTGCTGTTATTGAGTTCAACCTTGATGGCACCATCATAAAAGCCAACGAAAACTTTTTGAAAGGCACGGGCTACAAGCTGGAGCAAATAGTTGGAAAGCATCATAGGATCTTTTGCACAGAGCAAGAGGCGAACTCGGAAGAATATAAACAATTTTGGCGTGGGTTAGCGCAAGGACAGTTAGAATCTGGACGCTACAAACGCATTGATAGCCGAGGGAATGAAGTGTGGCTAGAAGCGTCATATAACCCCATCAGAAACGAAGATGGTCAGCTTTATAAAGTAGTGAAATTTGCAACGGTAATTACAGAGCAAATGAAGCGGGAGTTCGCCATTTCTGAAGCCGCCAACGTTGCATTCAATATTTCGCAAGAAACTGGAGAGCAAGCACGTAAGGGAAACCAAGTGCTCGATTCTACGGTTAAGGCGATGAACGAATTAACGAAACAGATGGGTAATGCGAGTGAAGGTATTAAGGACCTTGATGAGCAATCCCAAAAAGTTGCGGACTTGGTTAAAAGTATTAGCGGAATTGCCGACCAAACTAATTTATTGGCGCTTAACGCTGCTATTGAAGCTGCACGTGCAGGCGATCAAGGGCGTGGTTTCGCGGTAGTAGCCGATGAAGTCAGGCAGCTAGCGTCGCGAACCAGTAGTGCAACTGAAGAAATCGTAAACGTTGTCGTAGAAAACAGAAAGTTAACAGAAAATGCAGTTCAGTTAATTGAAGCTGGTCAGGAAAAAGCGCGCGAAGCCTTAGAGTATTCAACGCAGTCAGGCAAAGCAATGAGCGAAATCCAAAGCGGTGCCAATGAAGTGGTAAACGCTATCGGGCAATTTACTAAACGCCTCTAGAAAATTAGCGACACAATCAGACTGCTTTAGTCATTGGCCATATTTGTTCAACCTTGGTATCTGCTTTCGCGCACCAAGGTTGAACACCCCCCCTGTTTTGGTGCACCAAAACTAATTCATTCTCACTTTTCTCTTACCTCAATAGTGTAAATGTTCATAAATTTTAATGGCTTACATTTCTGGCACGATGGGTGCTAATTAATCCGTGCAACAACAACGTTGCTGTACAAAGCAACGGGTGCAAACACAAATGCGATGGCAGAGTGGAGTGCACAACACTTACCATAGGGTAAACAAATAGGATTCAGCGGAGAACGGTAAGGAAGCATCATCATCTCCGGCATTTATGGCAAGTGCATAATAATAAAAAATAAAGATGGTTTTATAAGCTAAAGCTTTTAATAAACCTCCCTTAAAGATGAGGTGTGTGAGCGGGAATTCCTGACTTACCATTAACAACTTGATGCGTTTGTAAGAACTCCGATATTACAAACACGGCAACGAAGCCCACCATGCTCGACGGTTAAACGTCGTACGCTGGTGGGTTTTTTTTTGGCTACGAGGAACACGTATGACTGGGTTAAAGACAACATCACTGCTAAAACGCTTTCGAACGGCGAGTGCTGGAGTATGTGCAGCACTTGCCGTCTCTGTAGCAAGTTTTTCTGCGAGTGTGGCAGCACAAGCGCCAGCGGTAGGCTGGCCTGAGAAGGAAGAACTTAAGTTTGGTTTTATCAAGCTCACTGATATGGCACCGCTTGCTGTGGCGTACGAAAAAGGCTTTTTTGAAGATGAGGGCCTCTACGTTACATTGGAAGCACAAGCTAACTGGAAAGTGCTGCTTGATCGCGTAATCGACGGCCAATTAGATGGCGCTCATATGCTGGCTGGCCAGCCCCTTGGTGCAACCATTGGCTTCGGCACGGAATCGCATGTGGTAACAGCGTTCAGTATGGACCTCAATGGTAATGGAATTACCGTTTCTAATGAAATTTGGGACAAAATGAAGGCCCATATTCCACAGGAAAATGGCAAGCCAGTTCATCCTATTAAAGCTGATTATTTAAAGCCAGTGGTTGATGAATACCGCAACGCTGGAAAGCCGTTCAACATGGGAATGGTATTTCCAGTTTCTACACACAACTACGAGTTACGCTATTGGCTTGCGGCAGGTGGAATTCACCCTGGATATTATGCGCCGCATAAAGGCGATACCGCGGGCCAAATTGACGCTCAGGCACTGTTGTCAGTCACTCCCCCACCGCAAATGCCAGCGACGATGGAAGCTGGCACCATCTATGGCTACTGCGTAGGCGAGCCATGGAATCAACAGGCTGTGTTTAAAGGTATTGGTGTACCTGTGATCACCGACTACGAAATTTGGAAAAATAACCCTGAAAAAGTGTTCGGCGTAAGCCAGGGCTGGGCTGACAAATACCCAAATACGCACATTCGCGTGGTTAAAGCCCTAATTCGAGCGGCAATGTGGCTGGATGAAAACGACAATGCTAACCGTCCTGAAGCGGTAAAGATTCTTGCTAAAAGTAACTACGTAGGTGCAGATGAAGACGTACTGGCTAACAGCATGACAGGCACTTTCGAATACGAGAAAGATGACAAGCGCGACGTGCCTGATTTTAATGTGTTCTTCCGCTACAACGCCACTTACCCATACTACAGTGATGCTATTTGGTACCTCACACAAATGCGCCGCTGGGGTCAAATTTCAGAGGCTAAGTCTGACGATTGGTATAAAGAGACAGCCAAAAAAGTTTATAAACCAGAGGTTTATGCTCAGGCTGCTAAAGCGTTGATTGCCGAAGGTAAAGCTAAGGCGTCTGACTTTCCAGAGTTTGGGACGGAAACCGGCTACAAGCCACCTCAGAGCGAATTCATTGATGGCGTGACGTTTGACGGAAGCAAGCCTAACGCTTACTTAGAGCAATTTAAGATTGGTCTGAAGGGTGACACTGTACTGTAAGTGTCTGATTTAATGGCCCTGCCTTCAGTTCTAACTAGGGCGGGGCATAAACAGCGCAAAAGCGCACATCAAGTGTCAGGAGCAAGCAATGAGCAAGATGACAACCATTCTTCGCCTTCCATCGTCGCCGTCAAACGCCAACTCTTTGTTGAGCCGTTTATATCAATCCACGCCTGCGTTGCTGCTGCCTGTTATTGGCTTGCTGATGTTTTTGGCCATTTGGAATGGTGTAGCAAAAAGTATCGACACGTCGCTGGGGCAGTTTCCAGGGCCCGCACAAGTTTTTGAGCAAGCCGGTGCGTTAATTGACGAGCATATTGCACAGCGCGAAAAAGCAGACGCTTTCTATCAACGTCAAGAAGCAAGAAATGCAGCGCGTGTAGCGCAGGACCCTACTTATCAGCCAAAAATTAGAGAATTCACCGGTGCGCCAACGTTTTTTGATCAGATATGGACAAGCCTTTACACCGTCATGGTTGGATTCTTAATTGCATCAGTCGTGGCGGTTCCCGTGGGTATACTATGTGGTCTAAGTAAATCTGCTTACACCGCAATAAATCCACTTATCCAGTTGTTTAAGCCTGTGTCTCCATTGGCATGGCTGCCGCTGGTGACTATGGTGGTAAGTGCCCTTTATGTCAGCGATGAGCCGGCCTTTTCTAAATCATTCGTGACCTCTGCTTTTACGGTTTCGCTTTGTTGTTTATGGCCAACCCTTATTAACACCGCAGTAGGCGTATCAAATATTGATAAGGACCTAATCAACGTAAGTAAGGTATTGCGCCTTACGCCGTTTGCTCATCTCACCAAAATAGTACTTCCATCTTCTATCCCCATGATTTTTACAGGACTTAGATTGTCGCTTGGTATTGGCTGGATGGTACTGATTGCGGCAGAAATGCTTGCCCAAAACCCGGGCCTAGGAAAGTTTGTGTGGGATGAATTCCAAAACGGAAGTTCAGAGTCGCTAGCGAGAATCATGGTCGCAGTGCTCACCATTGGCGCTATTGGCTTTGTGCTAGACCGCCTAATGTTATCGATTCAGCGCGCTGTAAGCTGGGACAAGTCGAGCGTACTACGCTAATTTTGAGGAGAATTTTATGCACACTAAACACTTAGAGTTAGAGCAGGTGGGTATCGACTTCCCCACACCGAAGGGGCCATTTACTGCGCTTCAAGATGTAAATCTTAAAATCAGCAAAGGTGAATTTGTGTCGTTAATTGGCCATTCGGGCTGCGGTAAATCAACGGTGCTGAATATCGTCGCAGGTTTGCACCAAGCTACTACCGGCGGCGTAATTTTAGATGGCGCAGAAGTGAAGCAGCCTGGACCTGAACGCGCAGTAGTCTTTCAAAACCATTCTTTATTACCTTGGCTTACGGTATACAAGAATGTTGAGCTGGCCGTAAAATCGACCATGCGAGGCAAGAGTAAAAACGAGATGCGTGACTGGATCATGCACAACCTAGAGCTTGTGCACATGACCCACGCCCTTGATAAATTACCCAGTGAAATATCAGGTGGTATGAAACAGCGAGTGGGCATTGCACGAGCGTTGGCAATGGAGCCAAAAGTGCTGCTAATGGATGAACCGTTCGGTGCGCTAGACGCCCTAACTCGCGCTCACCTTCAAGACTCGCTAATGGAAATTCATGCTGATTTGGGTAACACGGTTATTATGATTACTCACGATGTGGATGAAGCGGTATTGCTATCAGACCGCATTGTTATGATGAATAACGGCCCGGCAGCCACCATTGGCGAAATTCTGGATATTGAGTTGCCGCGTCCGCGAGATAGATTAGCACTTGCAGATAACAAGCAGTACAACCACTACAGACATGAAGTCTTAACTTTCCTTTACGACAAACAAAAGAAGGTTGAAACCGTTTCGTCACGCGCCAACCAAGCGCCTACAACTAACAAACATTCACAACAGCTAGCAAAACCCAGCGGGGTGTCATCTGAAAAAAAAGACGCTAAGAAGTCAGATGCCGCCTAGCTTTATCGGCACCTGACTAGGGCGGAAGCCTTTTCCGCCAACTAACCAAAACCATCACTTTTAACCAGCATTCTACTGCTGGCTGGGTAAGTGTTGACTAATAAAAATCGATACCGATAGGGAATACACATGAACACGTTAAAAAACTTTGGCATTAAGATGCTAACAGCATCTGTTTTGACAGTATTGGGTGGAAGCGTAATGGCCGCTGACATTCACAGCGCATTAAGCGATTCAAAGGCATGGGCGGATCTGAATTTACGCTACGAAGCTGTTGATCAAGACAATGCGTTAGAAGACGCAAGTGCACTGACTTTGCGTACGCGTCTAGGGTTTAGTTCGGGTAGCGTTAATGGTTTCTCATTTACCGCTGAGGTTGAAGACAGTCGTATTGTACTTGGGCAAGATGAGTTTACTGTGGGGCCTACTGGCTTTAACGTAGGTGAGTATTCGGTCATTGCCGACCCTGAAACTACCGAAGTTGATCAAGCTTTTATTCAGTATAAGGCGGATAACTTTACCGCCAGAGTAGGGCGACAAGTAATTACGTTGGATGACCATCGATTTGTTGGCCACGTTGGCTGGCGACAAGACCGCCAGACCTTTGATGCCGTAAGCGCTAAATATGCGGCAACAGACAATCTAGAACTATTCTATAGCTATCTTTACAAACGCAACCGCATTTTTGCTGAGGCGGCAGATTTAGATTCTAAAGATCATATTCTTCATGCTACTTATACATCTAAAATTGGCAAGTTTGTGGCCTACGCTTACCTTTTAGAAGTGGACAACGACACGGATAACGCGTTGGACACGTATGGCGTGAGCTACGATGGAAAGATGAAAGGTGAGAGCGTGAGTTGGGCTTACGGTGGTGAGTTTGCCACGCAATCAAGCGAAGCTGGCGCGGGCGAAACGGCCACCGACTTTGACGCCTCTTATTTAAATGCGTATGTCGCAGCCACGTTTTCTGGCGTGACGGCTAAGGTCGATTACGAAATACTAGGTTCTGACGATGGGTTGTACGGGTTTGCAACGCCGCTAGCTACGCTGCACAAATTCAACGGTTGGACTGATCAGTTCTTGGGCACGCCAGCACAGGGCTTAAAAGATCTTAAGTTATCTCTATCAGGTGGGCTAGCCGGTGGTAAATGGCTTTTGGCTTACCACGATTTCAGCGCTGACGACAGCAGTAACGGTGCTGACGACTTAGGCAGCGAAATTAATGTACAGTATACGAAGAAGTTTGCAGGTAAGTACAATTTTGGCATTAAGTACGGTACTTACGATGCGGGAGATATAAAGGTGGATACCAATCGCTTCTGGATGTGGATTGGTACACGCTTCTAATTGCAATACACTATTACAACGTTATGTTGTAATTAATACTACAGGTCTGGCTGAGTCGTTACTGACTTAGCCAGCCTTTTTCAACGGCCACATCAAGCTGCTGCATAACGTAGTCCCATAAAGCCGGTGCGCAAGATTTAAGGTGAGCATTACGCTTCTCAATTTTCTCCCTTGCAATACCGTGACGCTTCCAGCTTCCTCCGTTGTCTTTCATATTTTGAAATACGGGAAGTACGCGGTCCATTGATTTTGCAAATTCTGCATCGGCGGTTTCCGCTGCTTCAAACTCAAGCCATAAATCGAGCATTTCACTACTAAGTGGACTCGGCAATAAACCAAAAATGCGCTTAGCGGCAGCTACTTCTTTCTCGGCTTGTGCGTCGTGATCTGTTTGATGATTGAAAGCAAACATGTCGCCAGCATCAATTTCCACAATATCGTGAATAAGGATCATGCGAATAACGCGGGTCACATCTATGGGTTTAGCCGCATATTCGCTTAGCATATTTGCCATTAATGCAACATGCCAGCTGTGCTCTGCGGAGTTTTCCTGTCGATAGTTATCACAGGGAAGGGTGATCTGGCGCTTAACTGCTTTTAGCTGGTCAAGTTCACAGATAAAGTCAGCAAAGTCACTTACTGCATACATTGGGATGCTCCAAGGCGTAAAAATGGGCGCCTGAGCGCCCATTTAATTATTCAAGGTCTAATGAGTGTATTGGTTATTAACCAAATTATTTTTGCTCAGATAGCCACACGATTAGGTCAGCGATGTCGTCGAAGGTCATGTCAGCAGTGAAAGTAGGCTGATATTTACCGTTGATAATAAAGCTTGGCACACCAGTTAGGTGCTCACGATACTCGTCAATTTGCTGTTGATTCTTGCGCACCATGCTATTTACGCCGAAGCTTTTGGCCATTTTGTCAAACTCTTCACCGTCTACACCGTTCACAACGAAGATATTGCGAAGGTCTTTCAAGCCAGTGATAGATGCACGTTGCTTGTGGATATAGTTAAAAATAGCGCCGTTCATCGCGTCTTCTTGCTTCATAGCGCGCGCAATAAGCATGGCTTTAGTTGCATCATCTTGAACTTCAGGTCCAGTAAAACGCATAAAGTTTACGTGCACCTTATTGAATTTCGTGCCGTCGCTTTTCTTTTCTTTAATTTGCGCAACGATTGGTTCGAACTGGAAGCAGTGAGGGCACCAAAATGAGAAGTACTCAGTAATAACAGGCTTATCTGTGGCTTCTTTATCAAGCACAGTATAGTGGGTACCTTCTTTCCATTTAGACGCTGGCTCTTGAGCGCATGCTGTTAGTGGCAAAAGCATTGCCATGACAAACATTACTGCAAACTTTTTCATGGAATATAATCCTATGTTCAAAAAACTATTATCGATACCGAGATTATCACAGGCTTGTTCGCTTAACTAGGACCTGTTCTACTTCAATGCCTTACTACGCGACAAGCTCACTAAAAAACGCGATTCAAGGTTTAGGTAAATGCAGTATTTTATATACGCATGATGAACAGAGTCTGAATCATCAGGCCCTAACAGAAACTCAAAGAAAAAGGGCTATAACCATGTATAGCCCTTTATTGTTTGTTGATTTCACGTTGAGTTTTGCCTTTAAGCAACGCTCAACAGAAGGTTCATTAACGTTACATCACTTACATGCTGTAGTTAACTGAAAGTAGAGCGCGACGCTCTTGGCCTGCATAACCTACAATGTCTTCATAATCAGTATCAAATACATTGTCGACCTTCAACGAGACCTGCCACTGCTTATCTATTTGATAGCCTAAATTAACGGTTGCAAGCGTATAGGCTGACAGCGCCAGAGTCTGAGACGGTTCAGGGAAAGGAGGGAAGAAGGTGTCGTAATGACTCCCTGTGTAAGCTAGCTTGGTGTAGAAGCTGAACTTCTCCGTTCCAAAGTCAGTGTTGTAGGTTAATGAGCCTTGGTGACGGGCACGACGCAGTTCAGTGGTTGTTATACCATTATCGGTTTGTTCCGCATCTAGATAACTATACGCTGCGGTAAAATCACCATAGCCACTGTCCCAGTTAAGTTCTAGATCAATACCTTCTCGCGAGCTTTCACCGTCGATATTATCGGCACTATATGCCCCCAAATCTGACACAAATACGAAGCCATTGATTTCATCTTCAAGGTCGGTAGTGTATGCGCTGATTTGTGCAGACAGTGATTTCCAGTTTGCCTTAACGCCTATTTCCCATTCTTCACTGGTTTCAGGTTCTAAGTTTGGGTTGCCGATGAAGCTTGCAGGGAAGTAGCCAAAGCGCTCGGTGAAGGTGGGTGTTTTAACAGCTTTACCATAGCTGGTAAAAACAGCGTAGTAATCGTTAAGTTGCCATGTGAGGCCGCCGCGATAACTTACGGCATTGTCGAACTCACTGTTGTTGTCGAATCGTGCGCTTAGTGTTGCGGTTAGCGACTCGGTTAGCTGGCCATTTGTCTCGGCAAATACGCTAGAAGTATTGTCGTGCTGCTTCTGGTTCGGATCGCCAAATGCAATTGGGCCGCGCTGGGTAAAAAGGCGCTGTAGGTATTCAACACCGCCAGCAAAATCCCAGTTATCCATGGTATAGAAACCTGTCCAGTTTAACTCTATGCGCTCACCAGTGGTACCGCCAGTGTCTGCACCTGACTCGGTGTTATCGTTATCGTCTTTGCGATAATGCGCACTTAGCGCTGAGCGATAACCTGTATTTTCCGGAGCAAATTCCCATCTCAATTTCGCGCTAATTTGTGAACCATCCGTCACGTTATCTGAGTCAGCAGGAAGGCCTGTCGTCACAAAATCAGTGCCGTCGTAATCGTTCTCGTACTGAACCGTGCGAAGGTTAGCTATTAACGTATGCTCCGACGTTGCGGCATAATTAATATTAATGCCAGCGGTCATGTTGTCGTAGCCATCATCTTCGTTACCAACACGAGATACGTTGTCACCGTCGGTACGTATGTAGCTGGCGTATGCAGAAATACCTACGTTATCGCTTTGCGAGCGCGCGTTCATGCTGCCCTGCAACGTACCTTGTGTGCCAACGCCAGCAGAGAAGTCTACGTGTGACGCATTATCGGCAAACTGGCCTGATTTCGTAGTAATGCTCAATACACCACCGATAGCGCCGCTGCCCCATCTTGCGCTCTGCGGGCCTCGAAGAAGTTCTATGCGCACCACGTTTGCGCTAGTTAAGTGAGCAAGGTCAACCAGGCTTCCTTGGCCTACGTCGTTGGCAACAACGCCGTCAATTAAAACAAGTAGATGGTTGGTTTCACCGCCGCGCACGCGCAGCTCTGTTAAGCCACCAGGACTGCCTGACTGAGACAAGCTAACGCCAGGTAGGCCGCGAATTAGATCGGTAAGTTGAAGTGCGCCCGAAGCTTTAATGTCGCTTTCAGTTAGCACCGATACTGAACCAGGAAGTTTGGTTAACGAAATAGGCAAACGCGTGCCTGTTACTGTTAAGGTTTCAATATCTTGGTCAGAAGTTTGAGCAAAGGCAGGTGTGCTTAAGCACGAAATAACTGCAGCGCTAAGGGCTGCTTTAGTAAAATGTGTACGCATGGTTTTTATGTTGTCTTTGATGCGCTCCACCCGAGCACATGATTAGGGAAAGTGCGCGTTTTTGCTTAATTATGGATGTGAGCAAGCAAACGACACCATGAAGTACAGGCCGGTATCCGGGCTTACTCACCATTACTACAAATGTAATAGCTCTTTTGCCTTCCCATCTAATGGCGTTTAATACGTAACGCATAAAAGACAGTGGCGTATGAAAAGAAAACGACAACGCGTTGAGTTTACCGTTGCGGGGGCAGCATCAGTTTTTCACTGATTTCCCGTTTAACCCTTGTCGCCGTAGTTAATACCAATCCGCATAGATCATTGCCCACTCAGAAGGCGCTGGCAAGCTTCATAGCAAAGCGTGGGAATGCAGGAATGGCTGTTCCCTTTCAAATTCCCAGAATGCAGCTAGGAAGCTTGCCAGACCTTCCCGAAGGGCGAGTTTAAAATGCGAACATTTTAACTCTCGCTGAGTGGGTAATTATCTATGCGGACTGGTATAATACGGAGCTAGACAAGAGCACCTACACACTGTCGATTATATCTAAGTTAAAAAGTGATAGCGAATACGGTTTCTTATACCTTACGCTTTTTCGTAACCGCCATAAGATTATCGGTAACGGTCATCGAAAAAGCGTTTTTTCAGCAGTAAAGGGGCTGGCTCAATATCCTAATTTCAATGGAGGCTCTTGAAGGGCCGATAGCTGTTCTTTCAGAGCAAGTATTTGGCCTTCCCAGTATTTGTCTTCAGCAAACCAAGGAAATGCCCGCGGAAAAGCAGGGTCTTCCCAGCGTCGTGAAAGCCATGCCATGTAATGCACCATTCGCATAGCGCGGAGGGGCTCAATAAGTGGCAATTGTGCAGTGTCAAACGGGTGAAACTCCTCGTATGCTTCAACCAAAGTATCGAGCTGCAATAGTTGTTGTTGGCGGTCGCCGCTTAGCATCATCCACAAATCTTGGATAGCAGGGCCCATGCGGCAATCATCTAAATCAACGAAGGTAGGGCCATCGCGCCACAGTATATTGCCTGGGTGGCAGTCACCGTGAAGCCGAATACTTGATGTTGGCTTATACGCTTTTTTCGTGGCATCAATAACGGGGTTAAGTATGGCAAAAAATGCAGTCTTTAGATGCTCTGGCAGCAGTGTGCTTTGCGTAAGCACCTGCTTCGGTTCATCGAGGTAACTTTCAATATCAATCGAGGGACGATGTGCAAACCCTTTAGCATGAGCCACGCGGTGAATACGGCCAATGAAACGTCCCATCCATTCGAGTTGATCAAGGTTGTCATTTTCGAATTGTCTACCGCCCACCGAAGGAAATAACGCAAATCGATAGTCAGTTTCCGCCACGGTGTGATGATGCAGCGTGCTGCCATTGAGAGAAATGGGCGCAGCCAATGGAATTTCGTTTTCGGTTAACTCTGCAGCAAACGCGTGTTCTTCAAGAATTTGAGCGTCGGTCCATCGACCTGGGCGATAGAATTTTGCTACATAGCGCTGACCGTCTTCAGCCAAAAACTGATAGACGCGGTTTTCATAACTATTTAGTGCTAGCAAACCGCTTTGAAGAAAAATGCCCTGACTTTCCAGGGCATCTAATATGGTGTCTGGGCTAAGCCCAGAGAATGAAAAATCTGTCATCGATAAAGGAACTTGGTTGGCTCATCAACAGTAACCGTTTCCCCATCAATAGTGGTGGTTACACTGATAAAAATATCGGTAACCGTATCTTCCAGATTATAGGCGTCAGTTGCAACTGAAATTGGCGTGCTATACACCGCACCGCCTTCAACTGTTACAGTTTGCTCACCAATGTACTTGTAGTCAGGCAAACCTTTTACAGCAATAGAGTAGGTTTGGGTTTGTTGAGTTTTGTTAAGTACTTTTATTGTATAAACGTTCTCAATTAGCCCTTCGTTCGTTTCGCGGTATAGCGAGTTTCTGTCGCGGATAATGTCAACTTCGGTGGGGCTGCGCATCCAAATATTGGCAAACAGCAAGCCTATCATCACCACTAAAACTACAAAGTAACCAATTAACTTTGGACGTAAAATATGAGTCTTACCGCCAGCTAGTTCTTCTTCAGAGGTAAAGCTTATCAGGCCTTTAGGATAACCCATTTTATCCATAACACCGTTACAGGCATCAACACAGGCGCCGCAGTTGATGCATTCGTATTGTAAGCCATTTCGAATGTCGATACCGGTTGGGCATACCTGAACACACAGGTTGCAGTCTATACAGTCGCCTAACCCTTTTTCTTTTACTTGCTCGTGACTAAGTTTGCGTGGTCGCGGGCCGCGTTGCTCTCCACGCTTTGCATCGTACGATACAGTAAACGTGTCTTTGTCGAACATGGCAGACTGAAAACGCGCGTACGGGCAAATGTGCGTGCACATGATTTCGCGCATGTAGCCAGCGTTTCCGTACGTACATACGGCAAAGAAAATAACCGATAAACCTGCCCAGAAGCTGGTGTTAAATGTTACAAAATCGATAAACAGTTCATCAATTGGCGTAAAGTAGCCAACGAAGGTTAAAGCCGTTAACAGTGCTACCAATACCCAAGCGGTGTGCTTAGCTGTTTTACGCAAAAATTTATCTGCATCCATCTTGCGTGCATCTAGCGCTATACGCTTGTTGCGCGGGCCTTCGAATTTCTCTTCGAACCACGTATAAATGTATACCCACGTTGTTTGAGGACACATAAATCCACACCACACTCGACCAGCGAAAGTGGTGACGAAGAACAGCGCAAAGGCGGAAACAATAAAAATGTAGGCCAACAAAGTGAGATCTTGAGGCCATAAGGTTAGTGAGAATATAGTAAATCGCTGCTCACCAATATCGAGTAGCACGGCTTGATGCCCGTTGTACTGAATCCATGGAATGATGGCAAAGAGGCCCAAAAAGAAAAGGCCAAACATGCGTCTAAACGTCTCCAGAGGGCCTTGTACAGCCCGCACATAAATACGGCTACGAGAGTCGTGGCGTTTACCCTCAGGTCCACCTTTGGGTTTATGTACTTTTACCGGTGTAACGGTCTTTACCGGTATTTGTTCATTCATAGCTTAACCTTATGTGACGTAACGAACTGCCTGTGCAGTATAACTGCGTTCAAAACGTCATATTTAATGTAGATCAATAATGCGGCGTATGGTGTATCTTTTTAAAGTTTCAGTCAATACTGAAACTTCAGAACGTAAGTCGTTTTTTGTTTTGATTTCCTCAGTCTATGTAACTTTGTAAATAGTTAAATACAGCTAAGTGAATAATGAGGATTAATCTAACGGCCAAATGCCATTTGATGCCCAACATCGACGATTAGGCTTTACCTACTATACATGAGTATAGTTTGCTGTATTTACAGGTAAACCGATATGACCCTATTATCGTCGATAATAATGTGGTCAATTACCGTTTGAATCGTGTACAGTGAGCATTGTGAAAATGTAAATTGGCAAAGTGTAGTTGAGCACATAGTGAGAAAGGTGCTAAAAAATTGGCACTATTTGTAGTAAACGTCTGTCAAAGTTAGCTGAGAAGTCATGTTAAGGTTCTTTATCATCGCTGCTGAAATTATTGTTTTGGTAATTGTGCTGCGGTCTCCTTTTGTTCAGTATCTCTTTGAAGATATCCAGAACTCGCTTTCTGAATGGCTAATTTCAATTGCCACCTTACCGGAGCGAGAGGAACTGCGTAGTTTACAAGATAAAATTAATATCCAGCTGAGTCCCTTAAAGCCTTACCAGCAAACATATGTTCAGCAAATCACCGCTGATAGCGCCAGCGTTAAACGTTTTTATCACACCTATTGTGAAAAGGACGATATAAACCCCAACTTTACGGGAACTAAACGCGTTCAACTATGCCTAATCATTAAACAGTCGTCAGTTATGCAAGTAGCAAAGCGAGACTAGCCAATTTTAACAAGGTTGGTTAAATATTAAGCTGATATAAAAGCCGACAATTGCTGCATGCTAAGCTTTCTCTAAATGTCTTGCTAACTCATAGTTTAAACGACTGAATTTAGGAGCATAAAAGTGAATAAATTACGTACTTTTTCTTATTTAGGTTGTGCCACTGCGGTTGGACTTCTTGCTGTTTTCGCTCCCACCCAGGCGGCAGAAGTAAAGATTACTTGGGAAGAACCTGAAACATATAGCGATGTTAAGCCAACTAATGAGTCACGCAAACGGTTTCGCGAACGAACATTAGAAGATCTGGAACAGCACATTGTTGAGTTAGCTAGTGATTTACCTGAATCTCAAGTGCTGTCTATGACCGTGACTAATGTGGACTTAGCGGGGCAAGTATGGCCTAGTCAGTTCGTCGGGTTTGGCACAGGTGGTGGGAGTGACGTTCGTATCATTAAGCGCATCGATATTCCAAGAATGGCGTTTAGTTATTCTTTGACCAATGCCGAAGGACAAGTCATTTTAAGCGGCGAAGATGTAAAACTCAAAGACATGGACTTTATGGAATCGACAATCCGCCGCAATAGGACCGAGTCGTTAACCTACGAAAAAGCCATGTTGAATGATTGGTTTGCAGACACGTTTTCGACACAGGTAGCGGCAAACAACTAGTACCGCGCGATAACTAATAAACTAAAAAAGGTCACTATATGTGACCTTTTTTAGTTTTTAAGCCCATATGTTATGGGCGTAAAGCATGCGCTAATTACAGATAATCAAACTCATTACCTGATATTGCAAGGGTGCTTTCAGGGCCAGCTTTATAAGCGGCTTTGTGCGCATCGCGACGTACTAAGATACGTTCCATATAGAAGTCACGTGTCTTCATCTTAGACGCTGCAAGTACCGCATTGCCTGATGCCTGCGCTTTGTCGGCCATGCTGTACCATAGTACACCAATCAAGGAATAGGCACTGTATGCCAAGTAATCACAAGCAGCAGCTGCAGCGGTGGTGGCATCCATACCTAAGCAATCGGCTGAAGATGCACGCCAGTCATCAAGAATTCCTTGAGCCAGACCCTTCGCCTCACTGTCTTGAATGTCGCTGACCAAAGCGTTAAACGCATTATAGGTCGCTTCCATCATTTGACCGCCATCTCGGGTAAGCTTACGACCAATGAGGTCTAGCGCCTGAATACCGTTGGTGCCTTCATATAACATAGCAATGCGCACGTCGCGCATAAGTTGTTCCATACCCCATTCACGAATAAAGCCGTGACCACCAAATACTTGTACACCTAGGCTGGTGGTCTCAAGGCCCATATCCGTCATAAAAGCTTTGCAGATTGGAGTTAAAAACTGAAGTATCTTGTCGGCATCTTCTTTTTCTTGACCTTCACCAAGCTTCTCAACGTCCATAAACTTGGCATAGAAAAGTGAAAGTGCACGGCAGCCTTCAATCAGTGATTTCTGCGTAAGTAACATACGCGCTACGTCAGGTTGAAAGACGATCGGGTCTGCTTTGCCTTCTGGATTTTGAATTCCCTGAGGTGCGCGAGACTGAACGCGTTCGCGGGCATAGGTCAGCGCGCCTTGGTAAGAGGCTTCTGCCGCCCCTAAACCTTGTAGCCCTACTTGGAAGCGTGCATCGTTCATCATGGTGAACATACATGCTAGGCCTTGGTTTTCTTCACCTACAAGGTACCCCGTTGCACCGTCAAAATTCATCACGCAAGTCGGGCTCGCTTTGATCCCCATTTTGTGTTCGATGCTTCCTACTGACAAGCTGTTCGCCTCGCCAGGCTCATTGCTGGCATCTGGAAGGAACTTAGGCACTAAGAATAAGCTGATGCCTTTAACGCCTTTGGGAGCATCAGGCAGACGAGCTAGAACAAGGTGAATAACGTTCGAACTCCAGTCGTGATCGCCTGCGGTAATAAAAATCTTATTTCCGGTGACTTTATAGCTGCCGTCGCCTTGTGGCTCTGCTTTGGTACTAAGCAAGCTCAAATCTGTTCCTGCATGAGGTTCGGTCAGGTTCATGGTACCTGTCCACTCACCGCTGATTAGCTTAGCAAGGTAGATATCTTTTAATTCTTTACTGGCGTGTTTAGTAACCGCAAGTGTTGCGCTTTCAGTAAGCATGGTGGTTAAACGCCAGCTTAAGTTCGCCGCGTTTAGCATTTCGTGAACAGGCACAGCCATGGTGTACGGCAAGTCTTGCCCGTCGTACTCGGCAGTACCTAGCATTGCATTCCAGCCGTTAGCAACATATTCCTGATAGGCATCAGCGAAGCCTTTAGGCGTGGTAATGCTGCCGTCTTTTAGCGTACAGCCTTCTTCATCGCCTTCACGGTTAAGAGGGGCAACCACATCCAAAGCAAACTTTGCACCCTGTGCAATAATTTCGTTGGCAAGTTCGCTATCAAAGTCGCTGATACCGAGCTTTTCGTAGTGAGCATCAAGTCCAAGCCAGTCTTTTAACAAGAACTGAAAATCAGTCGTAGGGGCGTGGTACAGAGGCATGGATGACTCCTTTTTCAAACAAGTGTTTTAATTTTGTCTATTATAGTCACAAAAAGCGTAGTCCGAATAGTCCGTTAAAGGAAAGTTAATAATAAATTTGGATGATGTGGGTAATGATCTATGCGGACTGATATGAGAGAAACACATAGGTTTACCAAGACTTAAATGTGCAGTAAAGGTCACACAGGCTCTGATGATGATGACTGACGCATTGATGTTAATATAGAAAAGTGAACTCAAGTGGTAAGCTCGCTTGCAATTCAAATTCTCACTGGCATGCTTAGCCTACATTGAAATAACCCGTTCACATACGCACAAGCAACACGGTACATAAAAACATGAATTCAGAAAGCGCGAAGAAAAACCTTGAACATAGCAATGATGATGCGCAGAGCCCGGTTTGCATTGTAACGGGGGGAAGCTTGGGTATCGGTTTTGCAGTCTGCAAGCTGTTTAGTCAAAACGGATATCAAGTCATTAATTTAGATATCAGAGACTTTGAGCAAGCGCTACCTAATGCTATCTGGAAGCCGTGTGATGTAAGTGTTGTGCGTAATATTGAAGCCGCGGTGAATGAGGTTATTAGTTCTTATCAACGCATAGACGCATTGGTGTGTAATGCCGGTATACATGTTTCAGCAACCATTGAAGACACTGATGAAGCGCTGCTTGATAAGGTACTAAACTTGAACGTAAAAGGGGCGTATGGCGCGATTAAGTCTTGCTTGCCAACCATGAAAGAGCAGGGCAGCGGCGCGATTGTGGTGATGGGCTCAGATCAGTCCTTTATTGGAAAGCGCAATTCGTTCGCCTACGGGGTCAGCAAAGGTGCATTGGCGTCTATGGCGAAAACCACCGCGCTTGACTACGCACCCTATAATATCCGCGTTAACGCGGTCTGCCCGGGTACTATCGAAACACCTCTATTTCATAACGCTATTGATAATTACGTGGCACGCTCTGGGGCAGATAAAAATGAAGTGGTAGCAGAAGAAGCCGCTGCACAACCTATTGGACGTTTGGGCCAGCCCGAAGACGTAGCTGAATTGACTTATTTCCTATGCAGCAACAAAGCGTCGTTCATCACGGGTAGCTTGTATGCGGTGGATGGGGGCTACACAGCACAATAGAAAGAGCTGAACAGAAAAGCAACGCGAAATGCCCTATCAGCAATAGCATAAACCAAGGTTTTATAAACAAAGATGAGCAAGCCTTCAATCACTTGGATAGACCCTCATATTCACTTCTTTGCCTTAAACGAAGGGCACTATGGTTGGCTGAAACCAGCCAATGCCCCCTTTTGGCCAGATAAAAAAGCGATTGCAAAACATACTACAGAGCACATGCTCTATTGCGCGTCGTTAGGGCAGTTAGGCGGTTTTGTTCACATTGAAGCGGGTTACGATAACGAAAGACCCTGGCGTGAAATTGCGTTCTTGGAGCGTCATTGTACGCTGCCATTCCGTTCAGTTGGGTGTATCGATTTAACAGGAAATAATGTCGGCAGTCATATCGATAAGCTAAAGCGGTACCACTCAATACGTGGGCTTCGTCACATATTAGATGACGATGCTAAAGTACTTTTACGCACCCCTAAAGTTAAATGGGGGCTTCATCATATGGCGTCGCAAGGCTTGTCTTTTGAAGCGCAGTTAAATCTTACAGATAGCAATGCTGTGCATGCGCTGCTAACGGTACTAGAACAAACACCCTCGCTAAAAGTGGCTATAAACCATGCCGCAATAGCGCCGATTGATGTAAATAGCTTTGCGTTTAAAACATGGCGGCAGAATATTCGCGACTTGAATGAAGCTGAGCAAGTTGTGTTTAAGTTCTCGGGGTTAGAAATGCAAGATCGCCGTTGGCAGTGGCCGCGTGCGTCTTATGTTTTTGAAACCTTGCTGGACACCGTTGGCACAGATCACATGATGTTTGCCAGCAACTTCCCGCTATGTCAGTGGCGAATGCCGTATGCCGCGCTTTGGCATGGGTTCATTGATATGACAACGCCGCTTTCTGTAACTCAAAAAGCGGCGCTGCTGCACGAAAATGCGAAGCGATGGTACGACATCGCATAAAGCTAGCTTACTTAAGCTGCTGAACTAGCCTAGGGTTTATTGCCTTCAATAAACCCGTTGGATTTCAGCTTTATTTAAGCGCAGTTACCGTCATGTGCGGCGAGCGATAAACCACCTCATCGTTTAGATCGATACCAATTCCCGGTGTGTCAGGCGCTTCAATGAAGCCGTTTACTGGCTGAGGATCTTGAATGCAAAGTTCACGGTTCCAGTCTTTAATAGCGTAGGTATGGTGCTCGTGAATTAAGAAGTTTGGAATGGCCGTTTCTAGATGCAGGCTTGCCGCTGTCGCTACAGGGCCTCCGCAAACGTGAGCCTGAATACGTACATCGTAAATGTCGGCATAGTCACACACCTTTTTCGCTTCGGTGAAACCACCACAAAGGCCAACGTCAGGCTGAAGTACATCAATAGATTGGTCTTCAAGGTAAGGGCGTACATCCCAGCGGTGGTACAAGCGCTCACCGCCGGCAATGGGCA
The DNA here is from genome assembly GCF_022348345.1 of Alteromonas sp. CNT1-28. NCBI lineage: Bacteria > Pseudomonadati > Pseudomonadota > Gammaproteobacteria > Alteromonadales > Alteromonadaceae > Alteromonas > Alteromonas sp. CNT1-28. Next base: position 136,471 of record NZ_JAKREZ010000006.1, read on the forward strand.
CGTTCACGTTCTTTGCTACTTTGTCGTGAAGCTTCGAGTTAAGGTAATTCACTGGCTCTTCGTAGTATAGGCAGCCAATTTCTTCAACGATGTCACCCAGCTGGATAGCCGTTGATGCACCTAATAAGCTGTGACATTCAAAGATGATGTCGCCATCTTCGCCCATTGTGTCTCTAATCGCCTGAAGACGGGCTTTGAAAAGTTTAAGCTCGGGCTTAGTGAATAGTTTGGTTCTGTCGAAATGGGTGTTGCCGTCTTTATCGTAAACGATGGGGTCAACTTTAACCGCATCGTAACCATCTTTAAGTGCTTTTTCAGTGGCGCGAGCATAGTCAGCGGGGTCGTTAAGCTTGGTCACTTCTTTGTCCCAATCAAACTGTAGCTGGCTGGCGTAGCTACGGAGCTTGCCATTAGTTTTGCCACCCAGTAATTCGTAAACCGGCAAGCCAAGCGCTTTGCCTTTAATGTCCCAAAGTGCAGTATCAATAGCGCTCATCGCAGCATAAATAACCGGGCCGCCGCCTAATCCCCAAAAGCCTTCGCGCAGCATTCTCGACCACAGCAGTTCAGTGTGAAAAGGATTAAAGCCAATCAGCATGGCTTCGGCAATTTCTTTAATCATGTGTGCAGCGGCGCTGTGACCCCAATCATAAGCCAGTCCTGCTTCGCCCACACCGGTAATACCTTCGTCGGTGTACACGCGAACGAAAACCGGGTTCCACTGAGGGCGCTTAGGGCATTCGATATCAAAAATTTCTACTTTGGTGACTTTCATAATGTATAAACAATTCCTGTTTGAAATAAGTTGGCGTTTAGCTGGCTAAGCTAAATTATTCGCAGAAGCCCGGGTCTAGTTTGTAAGCTTTGCGAAGCATGGCAGGCCATGCTTTTTGGCCGCCTGTTTCGCCGCTGTGAACCACATTAGCCTGTGCGTATATGCCATCAATAATGCTTTGCGGTATCTCGATAACCTCTTCATTAGACTGCATCAGGGCAAGCTGAATTTCGCACGCACGCTGCAAATCATAAAAGCGCATAAAGGCGTCACCAACGGTGGGGCCAAGGGTTAGACCGCCGTGATTAGGCAAAAGCATGTGATTAGTGTCGCCAAGATCGTCCTGCAAACGTTTCTTTTCACTATCATCAACGGCTAAACCTTCGTAGCTGTGATAAGAAAGTGATGGTAGCGAAAACATTGAATACTGGCTCCAGGGCTTAAGCCCGCCTTTAACAGATGCGACTGAGATTGTGGCTAGTGTATGCAGGTGAATAACGCATTGGGCATCGTGGCGCACTTCGTGGATAGCACTGTGAATGGTGAAGCCAGCGGGGTTGATGCCGTAAGGTGTATCGTCAAGGATGTTACCCTCTAAATCGACCTTAACCAGGTTAGAGGCGGTAACCTCGTCAAACGTCAGGCCAAAGGCGTTAACCAAGTAATGATCAGTGCCCGGTACCTTAGCTGAGATATGCGTGTAAATAAGGTCGCCCCATCGCATATCTGCCACTAACCGATAGCATGCTGCTAAATCGACACGAGTTTGCCATTCTTGTTCAGATACTTTGCCTTTAAGGCTTAAGGTTGGCAGTGAAAACAAGCCACTTCTCCTATTCTTTTCATGGTGACAATTTACCAATACCCGCAACAATGAACAATGCTTTGTCAGTGCTGCGTTATATCGAATTGGGTATAGCCATCGCGCAAGGGAATAAGATCGTCAGCGAAACGCATTGCGTCGTGGTCAAGGGTAAAGGGGTCGGCTTTTACGAGTTTTTTTATCTCTAATTTGGCCCAAGGAGGCGCATCGAAGGCGTCTGGAAGGGTCTCAATACCAGCATCTAAATCACAACCAAATATAGCCAATCCATTAGGTGTGGTGGATAAATATTGGGTAACTTCAACATTGAACCCAGTTTCTTCCCACGTTTCTCTGTGTGCAGTACAGGCGACCGACTCATGTTCAAGCAACCCTCCACCAGGAAAATCCAATTTACCTGAAAGACGGTGTTCTACTAACAGTACCTTGTTATTTGTTTTGACTAGGCACGCGGCAGCAATCAAAGGGGCTGGACTGTTTTCTCCGACTTGGTTTTGTTGAGATAAAAGCCTATCGGAAACGCGACAAACCGGCGCGTTGGGTGAAGACTGTGAACATGCGAAAAGCGTTAAAACAGCGAATATAGCTGATAAGCGAAATAAGATGACCATCGATTTGGGTAAAATACTCTAGAAGCTGTTTGTGATTGTTTTAAAAATAATCAATATTAAATGACAGACTCTACGCAAAAATAAAAATAACACAACTAATACCAGTCCGCGTAGATCATTACCCACTCAGCGAGATTTAAAATGTTCGGAATCGCGGCGTGTTACCGCAGGTGTAGTGGCTCTACATCAAGGTGACACAACAAAGAGTACGGACATTTTAAACTCGCCCTTCGGGAAGGTCTGGCATGCTTCCTAGCTTCATTCTGGGAATTTGAAAGGGAACACCATTCCTGCCTTCCCACGCTTCGCTAGGAAACTTGCCAGCGCCTTCTGAGAGGGCAATGATCTATGCGGATTGGTATAAAAATAATAACGCGGTACACAATCTTAACGTATAGCGGCGCTTGCGAAGAATCGTAAGCCGATTTTGTGTACTTGAGTATCCTAAACGTTTTGAAAAATACGTGATGGGATACTTTTTTACCTATAGGAAAGGTTATGTCTTCACGATTATCTTTATCGCCTTTGTTGCTTGGCGTAGTACTACTTGCAGGTGTTGTAGTGTATTTGAATATGCCCGAAGAAGAGAGCGCGAGTAATAGTAGCGTGCGGGCGACGCCGGTAAAAACAGCCTTAGTATCATCACAGGCATTCCCCATTACTATTGAGTCATTAGGTACTGCTACCGCCAATGAGTCGGTGAATATTACCGCACAAGTCACCGATACCGTAAAAACAATTAATTTTGAAGACGGCGATAAAGCCACCGAAGGCGAGTTACTGGTTCAGCTAAACAATACGGAAGAACGCGCCAGGGTAGAGGAACTTAAGGCGAATATTGATGAGGCCAAACGCCAGTTCACGCGAATTTCTGACTTGCGTCAGTCAAACGCTACCTCTGAACAACTTCTTGACGAGCAGCAAGCACGGGTTAAAGCCTTACAAGCTCAGCTAGATATTGCGCTAGCTCAGCTAAATGACTTGCAGATACGCGCGCCATTTAGTGGACTACTAGGTAATCGCGAAATCAGTATCGGCTCTTTGGTGCAACCTGGTGACACTATCACTACTTTAGATGACATCAGTCTAATTAAGGTCGATTTCAGTATCGCTGAAAACCATCTTGCAAGCGTGGCTAAAGGGCAGGCATTAAGTGCATCCTCGGTGGCTTACCCCGGAGAAGAGTTTACAGGGAAAATCTCTAACATTGACACACGACTCGACCCGATTAGCCGCTCTATTCGGGTACGTGCGACGATAGACAACCAAGATAATCGTCTACGCCCAGGTATGCTGCTTACCGTAATTGTTGAAAAGCGCGTGCTGAATACTTTGGTATTGCCGGAAAAGGCGCTGGTTCCCGTTCAAGACAAGCAGTATGTGTATGTCGTTAAAGATAACGTTGCACATCAAACCGAAGTGGTAATTGGTGAGCGTCGTCCCGGGCTGGTACAAATTGTTAGTGGGTTAAACGAAGGCGATGAGGTCATTACCGAAGGCACGCTTCGGGTACGCGACCAATCTCCGGTTAATGTGTTAAACCGCTAAGGGAGCATATCGTCATGTTATTGTCAGACGTCTCTGTAAAGCGCCCTGTTTTCGCAACGGTTATTAATTTACTGCTGATCATTTTCGGTATTGTCGCTTTTACCATGTTGAGTTTGCGTGAATACCCTGATATCGACCCACCGATTGTCTCGGTGAGTACGACCTATACAGGGGCATCGGCTAATATTGTTGAGACTCGGATCACCCAGCTATTGGAAGATAGAATATCGGGTATAGAGGGGATAAAAAACGTTACCTCGACCTCTCGTAATGGTCGTTCAGACATTACCATTGAATTTAAGCTCTCTCGTGATATTGATGCTGCCGCGAATGACGTGCGCGAGCGAGTAAGTCGCGCACTCAATAACTTGCCTGATCAAGCTGATCCTCCTGAGGTGTCTAAAGCAAATTCCGATGAAAGTGCCGTGGTATGGTACAACTTGCGAAGCACAAACCTAAATACCATGGAGCTAACTGACTACGCAGAGCGCGTATTAGTGGATAGGCTTTCAATTGTCGATGGTGTCGCCCGAGTTCAAATTGGGGGAGGCAGGCGCTATGCCATGAAAGTGTTCTTAGACCGCAATGCAATGGCGGCAAGAGGTATTACGGTAAACGATGTAGAGCAAGTCATTCGCGCCGAGAATGTGGAATTGCCGGCGGGGGAAGTGGAAAGTACTGACCGTAACTTTGAAGTACGGGTTGCGCGAACCTTTCTTACACCTGACGACTTTGCCGCGCTGACGGTTGCGATAGGCGACAACGGCTATCTTGTGCGGCTTGGCGAAATAGCCCATGTTGAGTTAACAGCCGAAGATGACGAAACCGAGTTTCGTGGTGATGGCGTCAATATGATTGGACTCGGAATTATTAAACAGTCCAAAGCCAACACCTTAGACGTTGCCCGTGCAGCGAAAGCGCAAATTGAAAGAATTGAAGCCACCCTTCCTGATAATATTTTTATTGTACCCAGCTATGATTCGTCGGTATTTATTGAGGCGTCGATCGATGAAGTATATGAGACTTTAGGTATAGCGATGCTCATGGTGGTGATCGTTATTTACCTTTTCCTAGGTAATATTCGCGCCACGTTGATTCCGGCAGTTACCGTACCCGTTTCTATTATTGCCGCTTTTATCGTGATGTATGCACTGGGGTTTTCGATCAACCTTCTTACCCTGCTTGCTATGGTGCTAGCCATCGGTTTGGTGGTGGATGACGCCATAGTTGTGCTTGAGAACATCTACCGACGCATAGAAATGGGCGAACCACCTATTTTGGCCGCCTACCGCGGCGCTAAAGAAGTTGGGTTTGCGGTTATTGCAACAACGCTGGTGCTTATTTCTGTGTTTGTACCGTTGGTTTTCCTTGAGGGCAACATTGGAAGGCTATTTACGGAGTTCGCATTGGCCATAGCTGCTGCGGTAGCGTTTTCAAGCTTTACCGCACTTACGTTGTCGCCCATGATGGCGTCGAAAATCCTTAAAAAAAGAACCCGATCGTCTGGCTTTGGAAGTTGGATGGACAAGCAGTTCTCTAAACTAGAGAACGGCTACTTCAATACGCTAGGTAAAACGTTGCATCAGCCTATTTTGATGCTGCTTATGCTTGCTATTGCTATCGTTGCATTGGTACAGCTTTCTGAAAAAGTGCCTAGCGAGTTCGTTCCCAAAGAAGACAGAGGCAATTTCTTCATTTTGATGAACGCGCAGGAAGGGGCTAGTTTCGAAAGTAACGCAAAGAATCTCGAAAAGATTGAAAGTATCTTAATGCCTTACCGCGAGAGTGGGAAAATCAATCGCCTTTTGGTTAGAACACCTGGTTTCGGCGGTAATGCGGGTATCGCAATTGTGGGGTCTGCAGACTGGGATGAGCGAGATTTCAGTACATTTTCGCTCATGGATGAAATCAGCGCCAAACTTAACAGCGTGCCTGACGTTCGTGCTTTTGCCATCATGCGCAGCGGGATTTCTGGAGGAGGCCTCGGCCGTCCTGTTCAGTTCGTCTTACAAGGCGATACCTACGAAAATCTGGTTGAATGGCGAGACATTGTTCTACAAAAGGCAGCGCAGAACCCAAGGCTCATTCGACTAGACTCCGATTATAAAGAAACCTCACCACAGCTATTGGTGAATATTAACCGCGACAGGGCCGCTGATCTTGGGGTATCAATTAGTGATATTGGCGGCACACTGGAAGTGATGCTGGGTCAGCGCAGGGTGTCAACATTCCTTGATAGGGGCGAAGAATACGATGTCATCATGGAAGGTATAGAGGAAGATTTTCGAAGCCCTAACAGCATAGAAAATTTGTACGTGCGTTCATCCCGTACTGGCGAGCTCATTCCTATGGACAATTTACTCACGTTTGAAGAGCAAGCCACGTCAGCACAGTTAAATCGCTACAACAGAATGCGTGCTGTCACTATTTCTGCCAACTTGGCGGACGGTTATACGCTAGGGCAGGCACTTGAATATTTAGAAAACATTGTAAGTACAGAACTGCCTGACAATGTATCAATAGATTACAAAGGCGAGTCACAGCTGTATCAGGAAGCGGGTAATTCATTTGTATATGTATTTATGCTGGCACTCGCTGTCACTTACTTAATATTGGCTGCGCAATTTGAAAGCTGGGTGCACCCGTTAGTCATCATGCTGACCGTGCCGTTGGCGCTTGTTGGAGCCTATATCGGGCTATTCTTTAGCGATATGACGATCAATATATACAGTCAAATCGGTTTGGTTATGCTAATTGGACTTGCCGCAAAAAACGGTATTCTTATTGTCGAGTTTGCAAACCAACTACGGGATGCCGGTATGGAGTTTGAATATGCGCTTAAACGCGCAGCCGCGCAGCGCCTACGTCCTATCGTAATGACCGGCTTCACTACGGTATTTAGCTCCTTACCACTTGTACTCGCGTCTGGACCAGGAGCAGAAAGCAGAATGGTTATTGGTATGGTCATTTTCTCTGGTGTTCTCGTTTCTGCCTTCATGACACTTTATGTTGTTCCCACCGCTTATAGTTGGCTGGCAAGAAACACCGGTTCTCCACTTCAACGAACAATGGAGATAGAGAAGCTGGAGCAGTCGATCCCTTATAAAAAAGGCGAATCGTAACCATTAGCGGGGTACAAGCCCCGCTTATCCTTTATTTTCTTCAATACATTCTCAACAAGGGCTGATTCAAAAATATACAGGAAGGGGCTGTAAGGATTATCTTTTTCGTATGTTTTTATATACGTAAATATCAGCGCTTATCACTAAGTGTTTTGTGGTGAACTCCCTTAACCTACTGAATAAGATAAAATAATTTGCTTTTTATTGTTCTCATCATTAATTCTTATTTGTAGCCATAATGCATAAAGGTATGTATTAGACATTTGTATAGTTGCTTAACTTACAACTTCATCTACACTTCGCGCCAAAATCAAACGCTTGTATAAGTCATTAATTTTTAAACGCTAAAATTTTCACGCTCAAATTGGCGAATATGGCAATTGTGACCAATACTTACCCCGTTGTATGAGTATGAGCACACACGCACATGTTTGTCTCAAGCCGTTTAAAAGCTCCACTTTCCGTGCAAACGGGTTAGCAAGAAAGTTAAAAGCGAAGAGCAAGCATTCAACAGACTCTAGAGGACATATCATGAAGAAATGGATACTTGCAGCAGGATTGTGCTGTAACGTAGCTTTTGCCGATGTAGCAGTTATTGTTCATCCAAGTAACGCTGACACCCTTGATAAAGATAGTATTAGCCGTTTATTTCTAAATAAAGCAAAGGCGTTTCCAAGCGGTACGCAAGCCGAGCCAGTTGCGTTAGCTGAAGGCCAATCTGCCACTGATGAATTTAACGGCAAGGTATTAAACAAAACCGCAGCACAATTAACTGCGTTTTGGTCAAAACTAGTATTTACCGGTAAAGGTCAACCGCCAAAAGCTCTGGGTAGCGATGCAGAAGTTGTATCTGCAGTAGCAGGAAACCCTGGCGCAATTGGTTACGTCGACGCTGGCGCTGTTAATGACAGCGTACGAGTAGTCGCTACCTTTTAACTGACCGTTTATACAAAGAATTTAAGGAACACGCATGAAAACCAAACTTGCTATCTTATCTATGGCTGGCCTGTTAGCTACTCCGGCACTGGCTGATATTCAAATCAACGGCTTTGCAAACCTTATTGGTGGTATGACACTAGACGATGACGAGTCAGTGTACGATTACGACAGCGACTTTAACTTCGACCCTGCAAGTGTATTTGGCCTTCAGGTTCGTGGTGATGTTAGCGATAAGCTCTCTGCGACCGCCCAGCTGGTTGGCCGTGGTAGTGAAGATTACGACGCCGATTTTGAATGGGCGTACATGACCTATATGTTGAACAACAACTTCAACATCAGTGCAGGCCGTCTGCGCATGCCTTTATTTAAGTACTCTGCGTCATTAGATATCGGTTACTCGTATCACTGGCTAACACCACCAGATGCTGTATATGGCATTGACTTCAACAACATTGACGGTGTTCGTGTTGACTACATGAACTACTCAGGTGACTGGGAATATGGTGCGCAGTTTACCGTTGGTCGTGTTGAGGCTGATACCACCATTTCAGGAACGCCTGCTGCGTTAGAGTTGGAAAACGTGGTCGCTGTTTCATTTGAAGCAACACGTGATTGGTTCAGTGCGCGTACTTTGCTAGCACGTGGTAAAACAAGTGCTGCGAATGCTGACTTTGACACATTTGTTGGTGGTTTAAATCAATATGGTGCCTTTATTCCTGCGGCGTCTTTAGCCGCTGAAGGCCTGAGTGTTAACGAAGATACAGGTACCTTCTTTGAAGTGGCTGTTGATATCGATAAGTACGATTGGTTTGTGGGTGCAGAATTTACCCAAACAGAAGTTGATGGCTCTGTTATTGCCGATAATAAAGCATGGTACGTTACGGCGGGTATGCGCTTTGGCAAGTTTACACCACATATTACTTACGAAGTTGAAGAAGCGGATAATGGTACTCAGCTAGGTTTAATTGCTGCATTGCCTGCTACGATTGCGACAGGTGATGCCGTGGTTGATGCTACGTGGAACGGCGCAAATGGCTCGCCGGGTATTTACCAAACTGCGGCAGGTATTGCTGCTCAACAGGAGCTAGATGTATCTGCAGTTACTGTTGGTCTTCGCTACGATGTTGAGCCAGGTTTTGCACTTAAAACTGACGTAACTTGGTATTCAGATGATCTAAACGATCTAAATGATGCAACACTGCTCAAAGTAGGCGTAAACTATACGTTCTAACTACTCGTTATGGCCTTGCATTTTGGTGCGAGGCCATAATTTCATTAAAGATTTTAGCTATTGGGTAGATAAATTAGATATGATGTTTTTTCAGGTAAAACTGAAACGTAGTTAAGCAATTATAAAAAACAGTGGGATAGCTGATGAACTTTCTAAAAAAAATGCCAATTGCGACAAAGATTTTCCTCATTCCTGGGATCGCAGCGCTAAGTTTTATTATTTACTTGCTTATCACTGTCTATACCGCACTCAATAATGGTGCAACGCTAGAAAAAGTTCAGAAAGTTCAATTTCCTGCCCTTCAACTATCAGCATCGACCTTAGTTGATATGCAAAAGGTTCGCGATACCCTTGCGAGCGCAGTGACCACTGGTGATCAAGACACCCTTACTATGGCGCAAGAGCTCGCCGAAGAAGCAAAAAGCGGCTTAAACCAAATTGCTTCTATTAGCCCTGAGTTTCGTAGTGAAATTTCCCGCATTTCCTCAGGCTTTGATAATTATTTCGATGTTGCCTACGACGTATCACAGTCTATGGTCAACGGCACTGCCGACTTCAGTCGTTTAGGCGAACTCTCAGCCCAAATGAATCAGTCATACGATGGTGCCATCGCTGCGATGTCTCAATTTCGTGATGCTCAACAGGCGGCATTTGAAGAAGCATTTAAAAATACAGACAGTGCCAATACCTCGTTAATTAGCACAGGCGTCATTTTAGCCGTGGTTGTGACTATATTGCTGTTTGGAACAGCGGTACCTATTGTTCGCGGCATTAAGCAAAGTATTGATGACGTTGTTCGTTCCCTTAAAGATATTGCTCAAGAAAACGGTGACCTAACGGTTCGCATAGAAACCAAAAGCGAAGATGAAATTGGCGAGTTGGTGTATTGGTTCAACCAATTCATGGACAAACTGCAAGGCGTAGTGCGTGATGTGGTAGAAGCGAGTTTACCGCTATCAAACCTAGCGCAGAACTTACGCGGTGTAACGGAAGAAACCCAGCGCACCATTGATGTACAGCAAAAGTCTGCAACCAATGCTAAGCGTGCGGTAGATACGATGAGTGGCTCTGTTGACGGTGTTGCACATAGCGCAGCGCAGGCGGCCAGTGACGCTAACGAAGCGACAACAGCGGCGAGTGAAGGTCGTCAAATCGTACAGCAAACCGTTACCAGTATTCAGCAGCTTGCTGAGAACGTACGCGAAACTGCTGACGTTATAGCTCGTTTAGAGTCTGATTCTAATAAAGTTGGCTCGGTGCTGGATGTGATCAAAGGTATTGCAGAGCAAACCAACCTGTTAGCACTAAATGCCGCCATTGAAGCCGCAAGAGCGGGTGAACAGGGTAGAGGCTTTGCGGTAGTCGCAGATGAAGTGAGAACGCTAGCATCGCGCACACAGCAGTCTACGGAAGAAATTCAAAGCACCATTGAACAGCTTCAAAGTGCCGCACACTCGGCAGTAGAGGTAATGTCACGTGGTACCGAACAAGCAACTAGCAGCGTTGAAACAGCCAACAAAGCGGGAAGCAGTCTAGAAACTATTACCAGTACTATTGGGCGCATCAACCAAATGAACGAGCAAATCGCGCACAACACGGAAGATCAACGCACAGTCGCGGTTGACATAGTTCGTCACGTTGATGAGATTCATGAGCGTACCGAGCAAACAGCGAGCCGTTCAGGTGAACTAGGCAGCATGTGTAATGAGCTTGCCGACCTAGCGCAGCACCTTGAGTCAATTGCGAAGCAATTTAGAGTATAACACCTTATCAAATGCTATTTAGGGCCTCCGCAAGGAGGCTTTTTTGTAGGTGCTAATTACATTTCAAAAGTCATTGTTACTAGCGCTAGTAAAGCGGAATTAGCATAAAACGAAGGCATAAAAAAATCCCCAGCCAAGGCTGGGGATTTTTAGTCAAAGCAATGCTTTTTCTATTCGTCTAAGAAGCTGCGTAGCTGCTCAGAACGGCTAGGGTGGCGAAGTTTGCGAAGTGCTTTCGCTTCAATTTGACGAATACGCTCACGGGTTACGTCAAACTGCTTGCCTACTTCTTCAAGGGTGTGGTCAGTATTCATGTCGATACCGAAGCGCATACGAAGTACTTTTGCTTCACGGGCGGTCAGGCCTGCTAGTACTTCCTGCGTTGCATCTTTCAAGCTACCGCCAGTTGCTGAGTCGAGGGGCTGAATAATCGTGCTGTCCTCGATAAAGTCGCCAAGATGTGAATCTTCATCATCACCGATTGGGGTTTCCATCGAGATTGGCTCTTTAGCAATTTTAAGTACCTTACGAATTTTGTCTTCAGGCATTAACATGCGCTCTGACAACTCTTCAGGGGTAGGCTCACGACCCATTTCCTGAAGCATTTGACGAGAGATACGGTTAAGCTTGTTGATCGTCTCAATCATGTGAACAGGGATACGGATAGTACGCGCCTGGTCAGCAATAGAGCGAGTAATCGCCTGACGAATCCACCACGTTGCATAAGTTGAGAACTTATAACCACGACGGTATTCGAACTTATCCACCGCCTTCATTAGACCAATGTTACCTTCTTGAATAAGGTCTAGGAATTGAAGACCACGGTTGGTGTACTTCTTAGCAATTGAGATAACAAGACGTAAGTTAGCTTCAACCATTTCTTTCTTCGCGCGGCGTGCTTTCGCTTCACCGATTGACATGCGACGGTTGATGTCTTTGATATCTGCGATCACCAAGCCAGTTTCCTGTTCAACTTGGTTCATCTTGCTAATACAGCGCTCAATTTCTTCCTGATTTACAGCAAGGTCAGCGGCGTATGGTGCACCTGATTTAACTGCTTCATGTAACCATGCATTAGACGTTTCGTTGCCCGCAAATGCTTTGATGAAGTCTTTCTTCGGCATTTTTGCGTTAACCACGCAGAACTTCATTACTAGACGCTCTTGAATACGCACTTTGTCCATCATCTCACGCATGTTCTTAACCATGCGATCGAACTGTTTTGGAACTAGGCGGAATTCTTTGAAAACATCGCTTAATGCATTGATTTGCGTGCGAGAGTCAGCATGAGCTCGGCCTTTCTTCTCGATAACTTCACGAGTTTTAAGGTATTGCTCACGAAGCTCAGTGAAACGCTCACGGGCTAACTCTGGGTCAACACCGCTATCGTCTTCGTCGCTATCGTCATCATCTTCATCGTCGTCTTCATCATCTAACTCTTCTTCAGATAATTCAGAACCAACGTGAGTAGCCGTTGGAGCAAGGTCTTGCTCATCGTTAGGATCAACAAAGCCAGAGATGATGTCGCTCAAGCGAATTTCTTCTGCTTCGTAAAGATCCCACTGGTCTAATAGATAAGTGATAGCTTCTGGGTATTCAGCAACTGAACATTGTACCTGGTTGATACCATCTTCAATTCGTTTAGCGATTTCAATTTCGCCTTCACGAGTAAGAAGTTCAACCGTACCCATTTCACGCATGTACATGCGAACTGGGTCAGTCGTACGGCCAATTTCGCTTTCTACAGTAGCTAATGCCTGAGCTGCCGCTTCTGCAGCATCTTCATCAGCATTCGCTTCTTGCATGAGAAGTTCGTCTGCATCAGGAGCTGATTCAGAAACTTGAATTCCCATGTCGTTAATCATGCGGATTATGTCTTCGATTTGATCAGAATCGACAATATCTTGCGGCAGGTGGTCGTTTACTTCTGCAAAGGTTAAGTAACCTTGCTCTTTACCTTTTGCAATCAGGAGTTTAATCTGAGACTGCTTGCTTTGCGCCATATAACCTACACTTCTCACATTCAATTAGTTTGCAATAGAAAAGACAACATACGTCTAGGTATGTTCCCCGTTCTGCTGTAGTACTGCTTTTGTATCAAGGCCGTTAATGCTCGATGCCACGCTGGTCTAAACCATTATGTTGCGATGCACATCTGCTCGGGTTCGGATCTGCCCGTTATGTTCGGCTATATCTTTGCTACTCGTGCTGCTGTATTTTTGTTCACTTTATAGTGAATGAGACACGTTTATCTGTGCCCACAGCGAATTAGCCAGTATAGCAGAATAAACGGTGGTTTTACCAGATTGATGGCCGATTTTTTAGCCAGTGTTTTTAAGCTACAAAACAGCGCATACTTACAGCGCGTATTCTTGCTAAAATAATCTCGTTAACTTAATCTCACTAACATAAGCGTTTAAAAAAAGCCTTATGCAAAAGCCTACAGAAGAACAGGCTAACCTCTAGGTCAGTTTGCCCAAGGTTAACTCTTCTGTCTTTCCCTCATAAGCAGGTTCAATTCCTGTTTTTCCGCCTGTGTCAGCGGCTGAACCCGCGAGCGTGAAATTAAGGTTTCAATGCGGCTATCGAAATGCCCGTCCAGTAAGCGAGCGAAGCTGTCGTTGTAAACCCGTTCAGCATCCTCGTCTTTAACCAAGTGTTCTTGTAACAATAATTTCGCGATAGTAGAAGAATGGGGATGGTCGCGGAAATTTTCAACAAGCTGCGCGGTTTTTGCTTGAGGGTGACTCACGCAATAGCGATGCACATCGCGTAATAAATCCATGCCAGCAGCGTTGCTGCCCGCAAAAATATCAATTTGAACGTCTTCACATAGTGTGGCTAATTCAGGTTTATCAAGCAGCAAGCGTATCAGCATGCGAAGCGGTGATAGTTTAGGCTTGTTTACTTGATTGCGATTCGGAGAATAAGCTTGCTTCGAACCTTGATTGGCTTTGGTGATATCTTGCTGAAGTTTAAACCGGTCAAACTCGCCAGTGTGCTTGGCTAATTCTTCCAGCAGCATTTGCTTTTGATCATCACCTAATGTGCTTTCGATAAGCGGCATTGCCGCTTTCTTAAGGGCAATTTTACCTTCCGGCGTGCCCACATTGTGCGTTTTTAATAAGTTTTCAAAGAAGAAGCGGGATAACGGCATGGCGTCATCTAGCATTTCCATAAACGCATCTTTCCCCACCTGACGCACCATAGTGTCAGGATCCTCGCCGTCGGGTAAGAATAAAAACGAAATACGCACGCCGTCTTTTAACGCGGGCAGGGCGTTTTCTAACGCGCGCCATGCAGCTTCACGCCCTGCGCGGTCACCGTCATAACAGCATACAATGTGAGACGTAGCGCGAACCAGCATTTGAATATGTTCAGGTGTGGTAGCTGTGCCCAACGCAGCGGTAGCAATATTAATGTCGAATTGACTGAGCGCCACTACGTCCATATAGCCTTCTACAATAACGACGGTATCCAGGCTACGATTTTTTTGTCTGGCAGAATAAAAGCCAAAGAGCTCACTGCCTTTGTGGAAAATGCGGGTTTCTGGCGAGTTTAAGTATTTAGGGCCGCCGTCATCTAATACTCGGCCGCCGAAACCCACCACACGACCCCGTTTGTCCCTGATAGGAAACATAATGCGGTCGCGGAAGAAGTCGTAAGTACGCCCTTGGTCGTTTTTATTGACCAGCTTTAAATCGACCAGTTGCTTGATGCGCTGTGGATCTTTGCCAAAGGTATTTAGCAACGCGTCCCAACTGTCTGGCGCGTAGCCAATTTCCCATTGCTTAACGATATCGCCGCTTAATCCACGGTTTTTCAAGTAGTCGATGGCTTTTTTGCTATTACCATTTTGACGTAACTGGTGCTGGAAGAAGCGCGCAACTTGCTCCATGACTGCATAATCGTCTTGCTGTTGCTGCTTTTTCTCTTCGCTCATGGCAGGGCGACTGCCTTTTTCACGTGGCACTTCAAGCCCGTGATAACGGGCTAGTTCTTCAATCGCCTCGACAAATTCTAAGCGGTCGAATTCCATAATAAACGAGATAGCGTTACCGTGAGCGCCACAGCCGAAACAGTGGTAAAACTGTTTGTCTTGACTAACAGTGAAAGATGGCGACTTTTCGTTATGAAAAGGGCAGCACGCTTGGTAGTTTTTACCTGCTTTTTTAAGTTTAACTCGGCTATCTACCACTTCTACCACATCGGTACGTGACAGCAAGTCGTCTATAAAATCGCGAGGTATCTTTCCAGCCATGAGGGTACTTTCAAAAAGGGTTAGTTAAAAAAGATTCAGTTCAAAAAGAATGAGAAAAGCACAAGTCGTAACTGCGCTTCAAGCGACAGGCTACAACATTATGAAAACAGTAATCTACTTTAACAGGGAAGTGTAAAAATGAGAACAATGAAGGTGTGACAATGCACACCTTCTACACGCTTCACTTTTACGAAAGAGCAGAGTTTAAGCGTTCAAACGCGCCTTAATTTTTGCACTCAAAGCACCCATGTCGGTGCGGCCTTGAACCTTAGGTTTCAAGGCGCCCATGACTTTACCCATATCCTGCATACCCGATGCTCCGGTCGCAGCCATGGTTTCGTCGATAAGTGCATTTAGCTCATCGTCAGTCAAAGGCTGAGGTAAGAAATCTTCAATGTAAGTGATTTCTTCACGCTCTTTGCTAGCTAGGTCGTCGCGATTGGCTGCGTCGTATTGCGCGGCGGCGTCTTGGCGCTGCTTAACCATTTTGGTTAGTACCGCTAAGATTGCACTGTCGTCTAGCGTAATTTGCTCATCGATTTCTTTTTGTTTAATGGCAGCCATTGCCATACGAATAGTACCAAGACGTACTTTTTCTTTTGCACGCATCGCATCTTTTTGCGCAGTTTTTAAATCATCAATTAGTGCCATGATGTTTCCTGATTTTTTATTAGTAGAGTTTATACCAATCCGCATAGATCATTGCCCACTCAGAAGGCGCTGGCAAGTTTCCTAGCGAAGCGTGGGAATGCAGGAATGTGTCCCCTTTCAAATTCCCAGAATGAAGCTAGGAAGCTTGCCAGACCTTCCCGAAGGGCGAGTTTAAAATGTCCGTACTCTTTGTTGTGTCACCTTGATGTAGCTCGCTGAGTGGATAATCATCTATGCGGACTGGTATTATTAAGCCCCAGGTTGAAAATCAAATGCAACCATTTGAAAAGGAAAAAATGGAGTCGTTAAGAATAAGGCCAAAAAAATAAAGGCCCAGAAACGCGAAAGGTGCTGCAATTGCAACACCTTTCAGACTCGTTACTTAACCCTATATTAGTAGAGTTTTACGCGACGTGCGTTTTCACGAGCTAGCTTCTTAAGATGACGCTTCTTAGCGGCAGCTTTCTTGCGCTTGCGTTCCCAAGTTGGCTTTTCGAAGAATTCACGACGACGAACTTCAGAAAGAACACCTGCTTTTTCACAAGAACGCTTAAAACGACGCAGCGCCACATCAAACGGCTCGTTTTCTCTAACTTTAACGATAGGCATTAAACACTCACCTCAAAACTTTTACTGTGTAAATCCGGGTAAAATTGTGCGCTAAAAAGGCCACCCGGGTTAAAAATGGTGCGAAATTCTAATCATATCTACAGAGAAAGTAAAGGATGAATTGCCAAAAAATAGCCAATATTGTGCATTTACCGTTCATTTACCTGTTCACTGGCATTCCATGAATGCAGGATTAAAGGTAAACTCTGCGCTCGTTAAGCACCGTGTTGTTTAACTCGGCTTGTGTAAGCGCCCTTTTCAGAATGTTTTCTTGCTCAATTCCCTTTTGAAAAATGAGTGATCAAAAGTGTGGAATCAGATGATCCTGACTAGGGTAGTGTTATGATCGCGGCGGGATCATAAAGATGATCGCATCAGATCGCCAGAATTATTTTCTCAGTTTTTGATATTTGCTTAGTCATTATGGTTCTCAACAATTGTGTGAACACGTGTTGTGATAAAAAGACGACAGCAAATCCAAAAACGAAGCATTGAAGTTAGTAGTAAAAGGGTTACTCCCCATGCGTATTTTAGGAATAGAAACATCTTGTGACGAAACTGGCATCGCCGTTTACGACGATGAAAAAGGGTTGCTGTCGCACGAACTATATAGCCAAGTAAAGCTGCACGCAGACTACGGTGGTGTTGTGCCTGAACTTGCGTCACGGGATCACGTGAGAAAGATCATTCCTTTAATTGAAAAGGCTATGGAAGACGCTAACACCCAACCATCAGAGATCGACGGCGTTGCTTTTACCCAAGGCCCCGGTTTAGTGGGCGCATTGTTAGTGGGTTCGTCTGTCGGGCGTTCATTGGCCTACGCGTGGAATGTGCCAGCAGTGGGCGTTCATCATATGGAAGGGCATTTATTAGCGCCTATGCTTGAAGACGACGCTCCTGAATTTCCTTTCGTTGCTTTATTGGTTTCAGGTGGCCACTCAATGCTAGTTAAAGTCGAAGGCATTGGTCAATATGAAGTACTTGGTGAGTCTATTGATGATGCCGCTGGTGAAGCCTTTGATAAAACCGCCAAGTTACTTGGCCTTGATTACCCAGGCGGCCCTCTTTTAGCAAGATTGGCTGAAAAGGGAGAAGCGGGACACTATAAGTTTCCTCGCCCGATGACCGACAGACCAGGACTAGATTTCAGTTTCAGTGGTTTAAAGACCTTTGCGGCGAACACCATTCGCGATGCTGACCTAACCGGTGGTGATGCTGAGCAAATTAAAGCCAATATTGCCTACGCGTTTCAAGAAGCAGTAGTTGATACGCTTATTATAAAATGTAAGCGAGCATTAAAGCAGACTGGCATGAAGCGTTTGGTTATTGCTGGCGGCGTAAGTGCAAATACAATGTTGCGCAGTGAGATGAAAGCCCTGATGCAAGAGCTAAAAGGTGAGGTGTTTTATCCTAGCTTAGCGTATTGTACAGACAATGGTGCCATGATTGCCTATGCGGGCATGCAGCGATTGAAAGCTGGAGAAACCTTGGCCTTGTCTTCTCAAGCCAAGCCGCGCTGGCCCCTTGATACTTTATCGGCGGTTTAGATACCCATAAAAAAACGGTAATTAGGCGCAACACCTCGTTGTAAACGCTACTATGTCTTCCCTGAGTTCACTGGGGAAATATTGAGCATAGCAAGCAGGTAAAACAAAAAATCATAAATAAAAGGCAATGGGAGCGCATTCCATTGCCTTTTGTTTTACTAAAATGAACATTGAGTAAGGACGTTAAACATCATGCGCTTAGCAACAGACGGAACAAAACAAAATGCATCGCTATTCTATTTAGCATTGTCGTTATTTATTTCGCTTACCTTTGCAGCGCTCACTGCGTCCAATGCATTTGCATCAAGCAAAGCACCCTTGAATGACTTTGTAAAAGGCCTTAAGCAAGAGCAGCAAGATCAGTATGTAGTGCTCATTTCTCTTGATGGATTTCGCCACGACTATATCGAATTGCACAACGCGCAACACCTTGGTGCTATTGCAAAGAAAGGGGTAAGAGCGTCGTCTATGACCCCTGTTTATCCTTCAAATACCTTTCCCAACCATATTTCACTGATCACTGGGTTATTACCGAAACACCACGGCATCGTGAACAATCGATTTTTTGATAAGTCTCGCCCAACGAAAGAAGGCTACGCGCAGTACAAGCTGGGTTACGGCGGCATGGACAGCACGTGGATTACGGCAACGCCGCTATGGAACTTAGTGGAATATCATGGCATGAAGGCAGCTACCTTCTTCTGGCCAGAGTCTGATTCACGCATATCAGGTACCTTACCTAGCTACTTCTATCACTACTCTAAATACGCCGATTACCAGCAGCGGGTAGATCAAATTATAACTTGGTTGAAACTGCCTGAGGTGTCGCGCCCTCGCTTTATTGCGGGTTATTTCTCGCTTACCGATTCGGTTGGACATGATGAAGGACCTTTTGCCGACAAAACCAATGATGCGGTGCAGGAAGTGGATGCGCTTATTGGTCAACTTTATGAACGCATTAACGCATTAGATTTGCCGGTAAACTTGGTGGTGGTGTCGGATCACGGCATGACACCCATTGATGAAAGTCAGCTTATAGAAGTTGAGTCTTTATCTATACCTGATAGCTTCATTATTGAAAATGAAGGAGCGCAAGTTCATCTTTACGCCAAAGTGGGCGTGAACGATAAACAAATCACCGAAGAAACAGAACGTCTTACCCATATAGCCGAAAACCGTTACATTGTGCTTAACGATACCCAGCGCGCTGAGCGACATATGGAAGCGGGAAATAGAACCGGCGATATTATTATTGAGATAGCCCCGCCAGCACGCTTTAAAAACGCCAACAGCATGCATATTAGTAAAGGTGGGCATGGCTACATGAACACGCTGCCTGATATGGGGGCGACGTTTGTTGCAGTGGGACCTGCGTTTAAAACGAATACCACCCTACCAGTGTTTAGCAATCTGGAGGTTTATCCTGCGTTGGCCAAAATACTTGGCATTGCGCCGGTTACGCCGATAGATGGTAAGTTAGATGTTCTGGAAAAGGCGCTTACTCTTTAACTTTTCCCTTATCCCATACTTTACTCTCATTGCCCGCTAGAAGTCGGGCAATGTTGTCTTTGTGGCGTAGAATGATAAGCAGCGAAAGCATTGCCACGGGCACGGTATATAAAGGCTTAATCAAAAATGTAAATAACGGCGCAAGAGATACTGCGATAAGCGCGCCCAATGAAGAATAGCCTGTAAGAAACACCGCTACTACCCAACTCAAAATAAGCAAACCTGCTAAATCGAGGCCTATTGGGAGCATAGCGCCAAACGCAGTGGCGACGGCTTTTCCACCTTTGAAACCAAAATAGAGCGGAAAGATATGCCCCAAGCACGCAAAAATAGCAATGACGCCTAACATAATTGGCTCTATGTCCAGAAAGTAACTGCCGTAAACGGGAATAGTGCCTTTTAGTATATCCATGACAAGCACGAGGAGTGCTGGAACACGACCGCCCAGTCGATACACATTGGTAGCACCTGGATTTTTAGAGCCGGCGGTTCGTGGGTCTGGTAAACCAAACAGCTGGCTTATAACCACAGCACTTGAAAGTGAACCGAAAAGATAGGCAACAGCGATCATCAAAAGAGTTAGCGAAATCATTTTGTCATTCTAATTATTAAAAATATTGCCTTTTATTACGTTAAATTTGGTGTGTGCAAGTTCAATGGGCTTTAGTCGCATTAAATTGTGAAACCTTGGTTGCTCCCAGTTGTCATACAGCGGTATAGTTGTGCCACACAAGCGTAAAGCTACTCCATCCAAACGCGATATGCCACCGTTTACCAGCAATATGTGGGTGAAAGCGCAGTAGTAAGACCAGTAGTAGGGCCAATAAAAACGGCGATAAACTGGTTTGATAACAGAACAAGATGAAAAATTCCATGGGAAAAATTTATATAACAGGGCTTGAAGTAGACACCCTGATTGGTGTTTATGACTGGGAGCGAGTAAGAACCACCCAGCTACTTCTTGATGTAACACTTGATGTTGATTTAAGCGCTGCGATGCAAAGCGACGATGTTGCAGACACAGTAGACTATGCAAAAGTGGCAGAGTGTATTGTAGAAGCAGGCAAAGAAAGCACATTTGAGCTGCTTGAAGCTTTAGGTAATAAAGTGATGGACGCCGTTCTTGATAATTTCACCGTTGCGTCAATAACACTTAAAATTGTTAAGCCTAATATCCTTCCCAATGCGCAAACGGTTGCTGTTGAAATGCGTAAAGAGCGCAATTGATGTCACAACACACCATCTTAATCAGCATTGGCTCTAATATTGAACGTGAGCATTACACCAAGCAATCTTTAGTTGCCCTGAAACAGCACTTCTCAGATGTTGCAGTGTCTTCGGTCTACGAGAGCGAAGCGGTGGGCTTCAATGGAAGCCCTTTTTATAATGCTGCTGCCCGTGCGACGACGTCAAAAAGTATTAAGGAAGTGTGCGCAATTCTTAAAGCCATTGAAAAAGACAATGGCAGGGTGCATACAGACAAAAAATTCTGTGCCAGAACCCTTGATCTCGACTTGCTTACCTATGATAGTAAGGTGACCACAACCCCTGTGGTTTTACCTCGCGAAGAGATTTGCTACAACGCGTTTGTGCTTTGGCCGTTAGCTGAACTTGTTCCCAACGACATTCACCCTGAAACGCAAGAAACCTATGCCAAAATGTGGCAAAACTTTGATAAACAGAAACAGCAATTATGGCCGATTGACTTTACTTGGAGTTAAGCAAAGGAATGACACTTTTTGAAATTATTATTTTAGCAATTATTCAGGGCGTTACTGAATTTCTTCCTATCAGCAGCTCTGGACACTTGTTGTTGCCCGCTGAACTTTTTGGTTGGGTAAGTCAGGGCTTAGCGTTTGATGTCGCCGTTCATGTGGGAAGCCTGCTTGCGGTTATGATCTATTTTCGTCAAGAAATCGCTCAGATGACCGTAGCTTGGGTAACACAAGGGTTTAGCAAGCAACAATCTACCGACAGTAAGCTTGCTTGGTACGTTATTGTGGCAACTATTCCAGCGGTTATTATTGGCTTTTTAATGAAAGGCTGGATAGAAGAAAACGCACGTACGGCGCTGGTAATAGCGGGTACCACTATTATTTTTGGTTTGCTGCTATGGTACGCCGATGCCACTGCAAAACGCGAACAAGAGCTTGAAGGACTGACACTTAAGCAAGCCATCTATATCGGGTTAGCCCAAGTATTGGCACTCATTCCTGGCACATCTCGCTCAGGTATTACGATGACTGCAGGTTTGATGTTAGGCCTTAAGCGCGAAGCGTGTGCACGCTTTTCCTTTTTGCTGTCTATTCCAGTTATTTTAGGCGCGGGGCTTTTGGCCACTCTCGACCTGCTTAATGCCAACGAAGCGGTAGACTGGTATGCGTTGCTTTATGGCGCGGCGTTTTCATTCGTAAGCGCCTACCTTTGTATCTATTTGTTCCTAAGCTGGATATCGCGTATCGGCATGCTGCCTTTTGTTATCTATCGCTTGGCGTTGGGCGTGATACTACTGTGGTTTGTTTTCGCTTAAGTAAAGAAAAAGGGCGCTATTCTTCGTATGAGGGGTCTTCGTATGAGGGGGGTATTCGCATGAGAATGTGCCCCAGCGCCGCACAATAGCACTTAATTTTTAATTATGTTCGCAGGCAAATGTTTTAACACCGCTAACATAATTGGTAATCACCTAATTGGTAAGGGAAGTGAGATATGGCAGAAACAATATTTGACAAAATCATCAGCAAGGAAATTCCAGCGGAGATATTGTACGAAGATGAATTGGCGCTGGCGTTTAAAGATATAAACCCTCAGGCACCGACTCACTTTCTGGTTATTCCGAAAAAGCAAATTGCAACGGTAAATGATATAGCCGAAGAAGATCGCGAAGTGGTGGGGCACTTGTCATTTGTTGCAGCAAAAATTGCAAAGGAGCAAGGGTTTGCTGAGCAAGGCTTTCGTACGGTAATGAACTGTAATGAATACGGTGGTCAAACGGTGTATCACATTCACCTTCACGTGTTGGCAGGCAAACCGCTAGGCTGGCCTCCGTATACTGAAAATATGAAGCAACACGTAGAATAGCGTGTAAAGTTAAGAATACAAAAATGCCGCCCTAGATGTTATCTCAGGGCGGCATTTTTATTTAATGAGTACAGTACTTACTTAGTTAGCAAGCCCCAGTACTTTCTTACCTTGGTTGAAGTGAATATCAACTGGAATGCTCGCTGCCTCTAGGCGCGCTAAATCTGAAGCAAGATCGGGTTTAATTACACCCATAGTTTCTACTAGCTTCGCTACGCCATCGTAATCGCCGTCACCTTGTAACGTAAGGATTAGTTCAGATAGTGCTTCTACTGCGGCGCCCATCTTCTCCATATTTACGCGATACATGCCGTCTTCTGTTTTCTCGACGGCGCCTTGCTGGGCAAAGAAGTTAAAGCGGATCATGTTCGCTTTTCCGTGTGCAGAACTTGCGCCGAAACGCACAGAACGGAAAATGCCAGCCATAAAGGTAACGTAATAATCTTCTAGTGTTCCTTCAGTGATTTCACCTTTTTCAAGAAGACTTTGTACCATGTACAAACCTAGAATATCCGCTTTGCCTTCTTCAAGAGCCGACGCATGCTCTTTAAGTGCTCCGCGCACAGTCCCTGTACCATCTAGGGTGTTCTTAATCCCTAAACCGTGTGCCACTTCATGAAACATGGTGTTCGCGAAAAAGGCGTCGAACGTAATGTGTTCACGTTGCTCTGGTACAATTAACGTATCCGCAATAGGCACCAAAATAGTATCGAACTTAGCGCGCATCGCGTTTTTAAGCTGAAGGCGGCGGGTGCCTTTTTCTAGCTGTACACGCTCGTCATTGGGCAAGTTAATTGCAATGGTTTTGCTGCCTGCATTAGAGTGACCGGCGTAGTAAACCACATCATAGGCATTTAGGTCTGCGTCAGACCCTGGCATTTCCGCTTTATATGCCTCAGCAACCGGAAGGCCTTGCTGTAATTCAGGTAAGAAGGCCGCGTATTTAGCTAGCTTTTCACTCCATGCTAAATCTTTAATGAGTACATAGGCTTCAAACGCTGCGCGATAGCCAAAGAGTTGATCTTCGTAGCTTTCAATAGGACCGATAACCAGCTCAACAGGGTTGGTTTTCATATCCATCCACGCCATGTCAGAAGCCAGGTAGTCGTTTGATAGTAGGGCTTCAGAACGCAGCTGCAAATATTGTTTAAAGCTTTCATCTTCAGCAAGCTCTGACGCTTTTTTAAGTAAGTCAGACGCCTTCATTAATTCGCTTTTAAAGGCTTCAGAATAAGGCACCGAATAAAGGTTGCCCGCTTCATCGCGCTTCACCATGGAATAAAGGCCTTGTTTGTCGCCAAAATCTGCCGTGGCAAATTCCTCTTTTTCCATATCATGGGGGTAGAACTCAGCGCCCAGCGCTTTGTCTTCATAGCCACTTAAAAAAGGCGTATCGCCATTTAAGCGATCCCAAGGGCCATAGTTGATCGCTGCAAAGTGACGAACCTTTTCGTCGCTAATAGAAGAAAGAAACGCATCTTTATCATCGAAAAACGCTTGCTTCCAAAACAAGTCATCCATGATTTTCGACGCATCGATTAATAGTGAAAGCATCTTATGTTGATTGTCACTAAGGTGTGACAAATCGCTGGTAAGATCTACACCGTGATAAATAGACAAGCGAGACTCATCAACAAGTAAGGTTTGCTCCGCTGCAGTTTCAGGTTTTGCCGTTTGAGTTTGTGTTGTATCGGCGCTTTTGCTGCAGGCAGTTAGCATGAATAAACCCGCTACTGCAGCTGCAATAGGAGAATAAGTTGTAATTGTTTTTTTCATAATGACTCTTACCGTGTGGTTTAACCGCATTGATTTACAGTATGCGGGGCGGTGAATAGATAGCTCACTATAGCTATGCTTTTGATTTAATACAAAAGTATGAAAAATATTTGCTTAATATCAATAGTGGTTTGCTACCAGTTGACTATACTTTAAAAAAGCTCTGGTGGTTCTACCGTTGCTAATAATTCGCATCGACACTGTATTTTTTTAGTTGGTCGAAACTAAAGAGCTACTATAGTATGGTGATAGAAATACCATAATAAAACAATAAACGGTTTGTATTTTAGCGTGAAGCATAGAGGCCTATGTAAGTTAACGCACGGAATGCAACGCACAAACATCGAATCTATTTTAGTCATCAGTTTTGCTGGTGGTCGAGATGATTAACTGGTAAAGCAACCTATCGCCTTCACGAGGCTATTTGGAACTTTCTAAGGGTAGAAATATGTCTACACAGAACGCGCTTTCAACCATTTTGGTTGAAAAAATTAACAATGACACACTCGTCCTTCCCACGCTTCCTGCTATTGCATTGAAAGTCCGCAAAGCGGCAGACGATCCCGACATTAATTTAAACGCGATGGGAGATGTGATTGGTCAAGATCCATCACTTAGCGCAAGAATGATCAAAATTGCGAACAGTGCTTATATGGGACGTAGCGTAAAAGTTACTTCTATCAGCCAAGCGGTTACACGAATTGGTTTACGCCAAATTAAAAACATCTCTACTGCACTCGCTATGGAGCAATTATTCGTCTCTAAAAACGATGTAGTTGCACGCTATTTACAACAAGAGTGGGCAAATACAGTTAATATCGTGGCTAACTCTATGGCGGTGCTTCAGCTTTACATAGCGCGTACCAAAAAGCGTGAAATGAGCATGGATACCATGACACTAGCGGCACTGGTTCACAACATTGGTGTTCTGCCTATTTTGACCGAGGCTGAGCGTCACCCTGAAGTCTTTGCGAACCCTTCATTCCTTGAAGTGGCAATCGATAAATTAGCTGGCCGTATTGGTGCAAGCATTATGACAGAGTGGGGCTTCGGAGAAACCTTCGTTAATGTTTCAAAAAATTGGAAAGACCTAAGCTACATGCCAGAAGAGTTAACCTACATTGATTTCGTTCGTGTTGGCGCTGCAGTTTCAGGTGCGGTAGACAGTCAAAAAGATGCGATCTTAAACTTAGCTATTCAGCGCGGTGTGGTTGAAGATATGGGCGAGCTTCATTCTGATGAGTTTGAAGAGCTTGCAAGCGCAGCGAAGCAGATCTTCTTGTAAGTGTTTTAAGCTAAAAAATACTGCAAAGGCCGGTACTGAAGCATAACTTCAGTACCGGCCTTTTCGTTATGAAAAGCTGAAAAATGGAAAGCTGACAATGAAACAGCATAAAGCAAACAAATGCTGCTACGCGCTAACAGGCTTCTTTTGAACGTAAAGTAGCAATAAACCTAATCCTAATCCCCACACCGCTGAAGTCATAGAATATAAACTAAATCCTGACGCCGTACACAGCATGGTAAGCAACGCAGGAGCCCTGTGGTGCTCTACTTCCATGGCGCGAACCACCGCTCCTTGCAGCGTAGCTAATAGGGCTAGTCCAGCAAGCAGATGAATAATGATACTGGGCATACTCACAAATAGCGCAACGACCACAGACGCTAATAACCCCATGAACAAATACGCCACCCCCGCTGCTATAGCGGCTTTATAGCGCTGCGACTTTTCATCATCCGCTTGCTCGCCCATGCATAGCGCTGCCGTTATCGCCGCTAAGTTAAAGGTGAAACCACCGAAAGGTGCTAATAGGGCTTGAACAATGGCAATGCCTGACAAAATGGGTTTGTGGTCGGGCGTATAGCCATGGGCGTGATGAATAGCTATACCTGGCAAGTTTTGAGAAAGCGTGGTGATAAGAAAAAGGGGAAATGCTAATCCAATGGCAGCACTCAGTGAGAAAGTGGGCGTTACCCAAATAGGCTCGGGCAGGGTGAATATTGATGGCAGCCCTGGTGAGTCGCTTGATAGAGCAACCACACCATCTGCACTACTCATAAACAAGCTAATGGTCACCGACATGATCAGCAACAACAGCATAAGATAGCGGGGAAATAGTCGGCTTCCTACTAAATAAGCTGCGATAAATAACGCAACTAAGTACGGTGCGTCATTAACATCACTGAATATCGCAAGGCATATAGGTAAGAGAATGCCGGCCAAAAGCGCCGATGAGATTGCAGGGGGAATCCGACTTATTTGTTTGAGCAGGCTACGGCTTTGCGCAGTTACAAGAGAAAGCAAGGCACATAGTATAAATGCACCAATGGCTTCACTTAAACGGTAGTCACCGATACTGGTTAACAAAAAAGCCGCGCCAGGGGTAGACCAAGCGGTAACAACGGGCAGTTTGGATAGCCACGAGAACATAATGCAGGTAATGCCCATACCGAGCCCAAGCGCCAACAACCAACTCACTACCATGTCGTCGCTGGCGCCGGCTTTACGCGCTACATCAATGATAATGACAACAGAACTACTGTAACCTACTGTAACCGCGGTTAGCCCTGCGCTGATATGACTTAACTTCCACTTGCTCATGAAAACCCTCGTGATGGAATTTCGATTTGGAATCGATCGAGCGATGAAACACGCTTCTAGTGTCTATCGAATGTGCTACTCTACCTTTTTGTGCGCTATAACGTACAATAGGTAATTTAACATCTGTGCGCTATAACGCACAACCGCTTTATTAACGTCAGCGACAAAATAAAAGGCCTTGATTACATGACAAAAGCAAATGCGCAGCCTTCTGCTATTTCGAGAAGTATTGCACAGCACCTGCGGTCTATTCGTAAAGCTAGGGGGCTTTCCCTTGATAAAACAGCACAGTTGACGGGAGTGTCTAAAGCCATGTTGGGGCAAATAGAACGAGGCGAATCTAGCCCCACAATCGCGACATTGTGGAAGATAGCAACCGGTCTTGCGTGTTCTTTTTCTTCTTTCTTGTCAGGTGATGAAACCGCACCTACGTCCCCACATGCCGATAACAAGTTCGCTAACGATCCAAACGTAACCATAAAAACGCTATTCCCGTTTAATTCAGCCACCCAATTTGAAATGTTTGAACTATGCCTAACAGACTTGCATGAGCAGCACTCTTCGGCTCACCAAATAGGCGTCACCGAACATATTCACGTACTACAAGGAAAGTTAGGGGTTTTGCAAGATGGTCAATGGCAAACCTATCAAGCGCAAGAGCAATGTATATTACGCGCAGACCAGCCCCACGGTTATCGAGACGAAGTAGGAGAGACGCGCTTTGTTGTAGTGATTCACTATCCCGCTTGAACTTAAAGCGGCTTGGCTACTTTTCTGTAAAAGCCAGAAAGACTTTGTGCTAAAAGTTGGTTGCCAGTTCAAATGAACTAGTTAAAAAAGTACTTCAATGACCCTGATTAAAAGCCTAACTACCCTAAGGTAATTAGGCTTTTTCGATAGTACTAGGCTATCTTTCTTACTTTGCTTATTACTTACTTGCCGCTCGCTTATAAACTATCGTCGTTAAGATTAAGCGCTCCGCGAAGGAAGTTAAGCAGTGTACAAATTTCAGCTGACATTAGTGCAAACTCTGCATCGAGGCGCGCTTCAACCTGATCTTTTGGCACATCGTCAGTTTCTTCTTTAATGCGATCGGTGAACTTAACACGTTTGATGGCGCCATCCTCACACATAATAGCCGTTAACGTCTCTGCATATTCGAATGCGACCTTTTGGACCAGCTTACCTGCATCAAGGTGAATACTGATTTCTTCGCTATCAAGCGGCTGGTTCTTACAGCGAATAACGCTGCCGGTGTCATCGGTAGATTTAAGTTCAGCTTCTTCAAGCAGCCCTACACCTTCAGGCGTTGATTCAGTAACCCAGTGCGTAAGCTCGCTTTGAAGACTTCTGCGCGTAAATGGCACAACTGGCAGTGAGCCTATGGCTTTTCTTACCATGGCCAAAAAGGCTTCGGCTTTGCCATCAGATGATGCGTCAACCACGACTAAGTTGTCAGCAAGCGAAATAAAGCCGTGAGTGTAGGTGTTTTTCGTAAAGGCCTGGGGCAGCAAGCGGGTTTGAATTTCTTGTTTAATATCTGCCTTGGCTTTTTTACCAACTGGCGAACCGGTTTCCATTTCAATTTTGGCCACCATTTCGTCAAGCTCGGCATTTACCACCGCGCCGGGCAAGATCTTTTCTTGTTTTTTTAGGGTTATCCAAAAACGCTGTTGAACAACATGAAACATGGTGCCTTGCTTACCCGCCTGAGAAAACGGAGAGGCGAACCCCATGGTTGCTAAATCCTGGCTGCCGCATGGGCGAAAAGCGTGTTCGTTAAGCGCACGTTCTAAATCGCCCTCGTCTAGCGATAACGGCTGAGTTATTTGATAGGCTTTTACATTTTTAAACCACATAGTGTAAGCATTCTCTTGATAAAAATAGGGCGCAAGCGTATCAACGTAATACTTGCGATGCAATTGAATAACTGGCCCTAAAAAGCGGGCACCTTAGATTGATAGTGGCAAGAAAGGTTAAGCACTCTTTTTCGGAAAACGAATGGTGTACTGTAAGCCGTTGCCAAGCGTACTGTCGGCCTCTATATGTCCATGCAGTGACTGTGTAACTAGGTTGTACATAATATGTGTGCCTAGACCGCTACCACCTTCTCCGCGTTTGGTAGTAAAGAAGGCGTCAAACAACTTACTGAGCTCTTCTTCGCTTAAACCTTTTCCGTCATCTTGGTAGTGGATCACAACATTATTACCATCTTCTTTTACATCTAGTGTTACAGAGCCGGCCGCTTTGCCTTCAAAGCCGTGCGTAATTGAGTTAACCACCATATTGGTAACGATTTGAGCGATGGCGCCGGGTGCACAGGTTACAACTAAATTGTCGGGGCAGGATACGTTAATTTGATGTTCAGTATGCTTAAAACTTGGCTTAAGCGACTGAATGATCTCGTTAATATAGTCGCCCAACACAAATTCGCGCTCGGTTTCACTGGTCTGGTCAACGGCCACCTGTTTAAAGCTGGCGATAAGATCAGATGCGCGCTCCAGGTTACTTAAAAGTAATAGCGCAGTTTGTTCCGCTTCATCGATGAAGCTTGCCATGTTCTTACTGGTCAGGCTTTTATCTTCGAAGTCGGTCTTTAAGTTGTTAAGTCGCTCTTGTAGAAAGCTGGCTGCGGTCACGCTTACGCCTAATGGCGTGTTTACGTCATGCGCGATACCGGCCACAAGACCACCAAGCGACGCCATGCGCTCCGACTCGACTAATTGCTCTTGCGCTTGATGAAGTGTATCCATCGAACTGGCTAGCTCTTGGTTACGTTTGCGCAGTTCGGCTTCTATATACTGACGATTTTCGTTTTCCTGGCGAAGCTCTCTCTGGTGGGCAATAAGCTCGTCTTTTTGCTGCTCTAAGTCGAGCATGATCTGAGACAACGACGCTGTTTTCTTTGCCACTTCTTGTTCTAAAATCAGGTTTTGGTCGTCTAGCTTCTTGTTGGCAAGAGTGAGCTCATTCTGCGCGTCTTTCAGCTTATTGTTTGAAATAATAAGGTCGTCAATAACGTGGTTGTATGATTCCTTAAGCTGTAATAGCTCGTTGTCATCATCGAGCTTTATGCTGAGTTTGCTCTCTTCTGGGTGCTGAGGATCGAAATTACCCATTTGCTCGGTGATGGTTTGCAGCGGTTCAGAAAGCATGGTGCGAAATGCGGTCATGAACAAGAAGACCAGAAAAGTGGTTTTTACTAACGCATTACCGATAAGAAAAAATACGCCCACTTCAATACGGCTAAAAATAGTATCAAAGCTAGAATACAAGGTGACGTCGCCAACCGTAGATTCGCGACCTGAGAATTTAAATACTAGTGGGAAGCTGTAGCTAAATACGCCGCCGGGATGATCTTCAATTATTTCACGGTCAACCGGAGCAGGAGAGCGCTGAGCACGGATGCCGTATTCGGCAATGTAGTTACCGTTTTCACCACGAACTTGAAGCCCTTCAACAATAGGCAATGACATAAGGCCTTCGGCGATGGCACGCACTTGGTCGTGGTTAAGTTCCCACAAAGCGCGGGTCAGGCTAGAAGAAAAGGTGTTTTTTAGCGTTTGAAGCTCGCCTTCAACGTGATTTTTGGTGCTGAGATATTCTGTAAAGATCTGTCCTACCGTCACTAGCAGCGTGAGAGAAAAGTACACTGACAACACTCTGGCTAAGAGTTTCCTTGATAACCCTGTCTTGACCGCAGCCATCGATAAACACACCCCTGTTACATCAGACCTTTTAAATCACCGACAACGCTTGGTAGTTGCTCACCTTTGCAACAATAACAGTCGGTTTTATGTAATTTCAAGAATATGCGTAATCGTATGAATAAACAAGATTATGTATTTAAACTTTGGAACAAGCTTGTATTAAACTTGACACATAAATGTAATCGTTTTAATAAAACTGTCACAGACCACATTAATAATAACGGCGTTTAAAAATGAGCAGGAATATTACGATGTCTCGTACAGTGTTGGTGGTTGAGGACGAAGCGCCTATCCGTGAAATGCTTAAGTTTGTGCTTGAGCAATCTGGTTTTAACATTATTGAAGCCGAAGATTTCGACATCGCGCAAGAAAAAATTTGCGAACCTTACCCAGATTTAATCTTATTAGATTGGATGTTGCCGGGAGGAAGCGGTGTACAGCTAGCTAAAAGTTTAAAGCAGCACGAGTTTACTCGTGACATTCCCGTCATCATGCTTACAGCCCGTGGCGAGGAAGAAGACAAAATTCGCGGCCTGGATGCAGGTGCTGATGACTACGTTACTAAACCATTCTCGCCGAAAGAGCTTGTGGCAAGAATAAAAGCAGTGATGCGAAGAGTTACGCCTACATCAAGCGAAGAGCCCATTGAATTTAATGGTCTTAAACTTGAACCGGTATCACATCGCGTAATGGCGAATGAAGAACCGTTAGACATGGGGCCGACTGAATTTAAGTTGTTGCACTTCTTTATGACGCACCCAGAACGTGTCTATAGCCGAGAGCTACTGCTAGATAATGTTTGGGGAACCAATGTTTATGTAGAAGACAGAACGGTAGATGTACATATTCGACGTCTACGCAAAGCTATCTCTCGCCACGGACATGATGCTATGATCCAGACAGTACGCGGCGCGGGTTACCGTTTTTCTACTAAGCTGTAATAAATGTAGTGTTTAGGGAGTAACATGGTGTTATTCCCTTGATGCCGCTGCGCCATCTGGGCATGCGCCCAATTCCACCTTTAACAACGCGAGCTATTTCATGTATTACCCGTTCTCTTGGTTGAGAAGTACATTGCGCTTAGTGCTATTCCTTGTGGCTTTTGCGCTAGTCGGGTGGTATTTAGATGATATGTTATTCGCCGTTGCTATTGGCGCAACGCTGCTACTGCTATTTAACTACTGGCATCTTTACAAGCTAAATCGCTGGTTATGGCATAGTCGTAAAATGTCTCCACCTACCGTGCGTGGCGTGTGGGAACATATTTATGAAGGGATTTATTACCTTCAGCGTCGTAACCGCAACAAGCGTAAAGAGCTTGGTGAATTGGTAAAGCGCTTTAGAGAGGGTTCTGAAGCCTTGCCTGATGCGGCGGTAGTGGTTGATGCAAAGGCCTGCATTATTTGGTGTAACCGCCTTGCTCGCTTGGATTTAGGGCTTAAATGGCCGCAAGACTCTGGGCGTCGAATCGACAATTTGTTGCGCCATCCGGAGTTCATTCAGTACTTTCATGCAGGGAATTATAAATACCCCATAGAAGTACCGTCGCCTACCAACCCCAACAAAACCTTTGAATACCGGATTATGCCTTATGGCGATGAGCATTTGTTGCTGATTGCCCGTGACATAACGCGGGTGTCCCAGCTTGAAGAAATGCGTAAGGACTTTGTGGCAAATGTGTCTCATGAATTGCGTACACCGCTAACGGTCATTAACGGATACCTCGAAATTCTTCCTATTGATGAAGACTCCGATCCATTCATGCAAAAAGCGATGAAAGAAATGACATCGCAAACCCACCGTATGCAAAACTTGATAGAAGACTTGCTGGTGTTGTCGCGCATTGAAGCAAGCTCGGAGCGCATCTACGAAAATGTTGTGAACATTCCTGTGGTCCTTGCTCAGGTGGAAAGAGAAGCGCAGGCGCTTAATAAAGAGAAAAACCACACAATAAACTTCCACATCGACAAAGAACTCTGTATTTTCGGCGTTGAGACCGAACTGCGTAGCGCTTGTTCAAACCTAGTGTTTAATGCGGTGCACTACACACCTGCTGGTGGTGAAATTAATGTGTACTGGCGACGTAAACCCAATGGCGCGCAATTTTCTGTGGTAGATAACGGTGATGGTATTGAGCCAAATCATCTAAACCGCCTTACCGAGCGCTTTTATCGCGTGGATAAAGCGCGCTCTCGCAAAACCGGTGGCTCTGGCTTAGGTCTTTCCATTGTAAAACATGTACTAAGTCATCATAATTCTCGTTTAGATATAACCAGCACATTGGGTGAGGGCAGTAATTTCTCGTTTGTGCTGGATAACGAGTTGATTGCAGAGCAACTGTAACCCTAAGAGGCGAGAAGTGTTGGTGAGCAAAAAGCATAATAAGATGAAAGGGCAACGCTATCGCCTTTCAACGTTACTTTTAGTAATAGGCTTATTGTTACCATTTGGAACCCTGGCGGATTCTCAAAATACTCAAAGCTCGTCATCTGCTTCTGGTAGCTATCAAGTACCTGCCTATGAACGTAAGCCTGGGGTGGCAGGAAAAATATCCTCTGTTGGCTCAGACACGCTGGCAAACTTAATGACCTTTTGGTCACAGGAGTTCAAAACTCTTTATCCCCAGGTCGGCTTTCAAATACAGGCGTCTGGTTCATCCACCGCTCCGCCGGCACTTATTGAAGGTACAGCTACCATTGGCCCTATGAGCCGGGAATTAAAGCCCAGTGAAATACGGGATTTTACGCGAACCCACGGTTACCCGCCTACAGTATTAAAAGTGGCAATGGATGCCATCGCCATTTTTGTGGATAGACGCAATCCGCTGCCGGGTATGACCCTTGAGCAAGTTGACGCGGTGTTTTCTGAAACCCAGTTTTGTGGCAGCAATACAGCCATTACCAATTGGTCTCAGCTCGGCGTTGACGATATAGGCTATCGTTCTCCTATCAGGCTGTACGGTCGAAATTCAGTATCGGGTACTTACGGCTTGTTTAAAGTGATGGCGCTGTGCGATGGTGACTTTAAGAATACGGTAAACGAACAACCTGGCTCTGCATCTGTAGTATTGTCTGTGGCCAGCGGTACAGGCGCGATTGGCTATGCCGCTTACGGCTATAAAACCGCAGGAGTTCGCGCTCTGCCTTTAGGTGAGTCGCTAGACAGCTTAATCCCTCTTTCTATTGATACGGTGCGCAACGAAACGTATCCGTTTGCCCGTTTTCTTTATTTAGTGATAAATAAAAAGCCTGGTGAGCCTTTACCTACTCTGGAAAGGGAGTTTTTGCGCTATATCTTGTCACAGGAAGGGCAGCAGCAGGTGTTAAGAGACGGATATTTCCCCATTCGTGAAGACGTACTGGTACGCCAGCGTCGATTATTGGAATAGAAAAGCGAAAGTAGAAGCCGCATCACTCGCCGTTAAAAGCAAAGGATAAAACTGTGTCATATATGCCGCCAGCGTGGAAACAATGGGTTGTCAAATGCCTGCTATCAGGGACAGCTGTGCCAACTATCGTCACAACCCTAGCGGAAAACGGTTTTTCTCCCGACACTATTAAAAAAGTGCTCGGCGCCAATTTGCCCACTAATTATCAGTTTTCACCCTCTTCAAGTTTCTACGAGAAGCTAGCAAAAAGTGCTATCGCCCGCGTGGAGCAGGCTAAGCCGCTTGCCGAGCCCAGTGACATTCAGCTCTTCTCGTACGATGACTTCTTGAGCAGCCAAGAGTGTGACGACATTGTTGCTCTGACCAAAGATAAACTCGCGCCCTCTAAATTGGCAGGAGCCGCTAGCGCTGATGACATTAGAACCTCTTCAACATGTGAATTAGCCTTTCTCGGTAATAAGCTAGTCAAAGACGTTGATAGTCGCATTGTTTCAACCCTTAGTTTGGGCGTGGGAGAAGGAGAAGTTATTCAGGCCCAGCACTACAATGTTGGGGAATATTACAAACCTCACTACGACTTCTTTCCTCCAGGAAGCCCGCAGTACAAAGCGCATTGTCTATCGCGTGGTCAGCGAACGTGGACATGCATGATTTACTTGAATGATGAATGTGACGGCGGTCACACTCGCTTTACCAAGCTAGATATTGCAGTAAGACCGAAAAAGGGGATGGCACTCTTTTGGAATAATTTGCTGCCCTCTGGCGACCCCAACCTTAACAGTATTCATTTCGCAGAACCTGTCACTCGTGGTCACAAAACTGTCATAACCAAATGGTTTAGAACGAAAAACTAAACACCTCAGGCCATGCTTTTAGTTTTATTTTTAATCAATCTTGTTTTATCTAATTGAAAAGTAATAGCTTTACGCTGGCTTTAGTTCAAAGCTGAAAAAGTTCAAATAAATTCGATAAGTTTTTTACTTTGTAACAAAAATGTCACCGATCTCCTTTACTCTCTAGCAAACCTTAGAATCCGTATTACAAAAATCTGGAGAATTTAATGGAAATTCGTAACATATTTAAGGTAAGTGCTATCACGACTGCGCTTGTCCTTGCAGGCTGTGGCGGTGACATCAATATTAATGAAGGTGATGAAGTAGTAACAACTCCAACAACTCCAACAACACCAACTACACCTACAACACCAACAACACCGACTACCCCTGATGTAGATACGCCGTTCTCTCTAGGCTTTGCCACAGACGTATCAAGCGAATTCTCAGGAACGATTACAGATAAGCCTGTTTATCGTTTAGATACCGATTTAACTATCACTCAAGATATGACCTTAACGAACGATGCTCACTGGATCATCAAAGGTCGTACGGCGGTTGGTAACGACAACGCTGATGCAGCGGTACTAACTATTCAAGAAGGTACTACAGTAATCGGCGAAGACGGCGATGACTTCTTAGTTGTTCGTCGTGGCTCTCAAATTGACGCATCTGGTACGTCTTCAGCGCCTATCGTGATGACATCGGTACAGGACGTTACTGGTGAAGAAACTTCAATCGGTCAGTGGGGCGGTGTAGTTCTACTTGGTAACGCACCGACTAACCTTTGTAATACGGGTGACGATGCAGATACGTCTGACGAAGAACTTGCAAACTGTGGTGTTTCTGCAGAAGGTGATGCAGGTCTTTACGGCGGTAATAACCCAGAAGATAACTCAGGTACGCTAGAGTACGTTGTAGTTAAGCATGCGGGTAAAGCTCTGGCATCAGGCGACGAGCTAAACGGTATTTCATTCGCTGGTATCGGTTCAGGCACCACAGTTAACTATATTCAGGTTCACCAAAACCTTGATGACGGTATTGAATTCTTCGGTGGTACAGTTAACGTAAGTAATGTTGTACTTACTGATATCGGTGACGATTCACTAGATTGGTCATTTGGCTGGACTGGTAGCGCAACTAACGTTTATATCCAACAGTCAGCTGACGGTGGCGACAACGCAATCGAAGCGGATAACAACGAAGATAATCCGTCTTGGTTGCCGCTAACTAAGCCAACTATTTCAAACGTGACTATTGTTAGTGCAGACAACACCAATGGTGTACGTCTACGTAACGGTACAGCAGGCGTGCTTTCAAACGTTCTAGTAACGGGTTCTGCACTTGCAAACAACTGCCTACGTGTAAACGGTGACGAAGCAATTGCTAACGCTGAGTCGGGCGAGCTTTCTATCACTGATTCAATTGTTGCGTGTGAAACACCTGCGAACAACTTTGGTTCTGACACCATTAACGGTGGCACTACTCAAGCGTGGTTTGAAGGCCAAGATGGCAACAGCGTTTTAGCTGCGTCTGCATTAATGCTTGAAGACAACGGTTACTTCCCAACTGCCTCATCTCCTGTAGCACTTGGCGGCGGTCAATATATTGGTGCATTCAATCCTAACGGCACAGACTGGACTGTAGGTTGGACGGTAGGCGTAAACGGCGGTTTCCCAACTGACGTTCAAAACGCATTTGCACAAGGTCTAGCAACAGACGTATCGGCTGACTTCGACCTAGACAAGCCGGTTTACGAAATTACTGCAGACACCACATTCACATCTGACGTTACACTTACTAACGATGCTTACTGGCTAATTAAAGGCCGTACTGCAGTAGGTAACGATAACGAAGACAGCGCAACACTATACATCGAACAAGGTACGACTGTGTTTGGTGAGCAAGGTGATGACTTCTTGGTAGTACGTCGTGGCTCAATGATTGAAGCTAACGGTACAGCAAGCGCACCTATCACGTTTACCTCTGTACAAGACCTTATCGGTGACGAAACGGGTATCGGCCAATGGGGCGGTATCGTACTTCTAGGTAATGCACCAACTAACCTATGTAATACCGGTGACGATTCAGATACCTCTGACGCTGAACTTGCTTCATGTGGTGTGGCTGCTGAAGGTGACGCGGGTCTTTACGGCGGTAATAACCCTGCAGATAGCACAGGTTCACTTCGCTACGTAGTAGTTAAGCACGCAGGCCGCGCTCTTGCAGCGGGTGACGAGCTAAACGGTATTTCATTTGCAGGTATCGGTTCAGGTACTAAAGTTGAGTACATTCAAGTTCATCAAAACCTTGATGACGGTATTGAATTCTTTGGCGGTACAGTTAGCGTACGTAACGTTGTACTTACTGATATCGGTGATGACTCGCTAGATTGGTCTTTCGGTTGGACAGGTAACGCGCAAAACGTTTATATCCAACAATCAGCTGCTGGTGGCGACAACGCTATTGAAGCGGATAATAACGAAGACAACCCAGCGTGGCTTCCACTCACTAAGCCTACTATTTCTAACGTGACTATCGTTGGCGCTGACACAACTAACGGCGTTCGTCTACGCAACGGTACTGCGGGTAACATCCGCAATCTAGTTGTTACAGCTGGTGAAGGCTACTCTAACTGCCTACGAGTTAACGGCGACGAGTCGATTGCTAACGCAGTATCTGGCGAGCTTTCTGTAGAACATTCAGTGGTTGCTTGTGAAGCAGGCAATAACTTTGGTTCAGACGCTATCGGTGGTGGTACTACTCAAACATGGTTCGAAGGTCAAACAGGTAACAGCGTGCTTACCGCTGATGCACTAATGCTTTCTAACGATGGCTTTACACCTCGCTCTGGCTCACCACTTCTTGGTGCGGGCGTTGATGTATCAGAAGAGAATGACTTCTTCGCAGCAACTGACTATATCGGTGCATTTGACGGTGACAACAACTGGATGGACGGTTGGACTGTTGCGGTAAACGATAGCATTCCTGCTGACGTTACAACGGCACTAGAGCAAGGCTTGGCGACCGACGTGTCTGCTAGCTTCCCAGACATTACTGACAAGCCTGTTTATCAGCTGACTACTGGCACCGTGTTTACTGCTGATGTATCGCTAACTAACGATGCTCACTGGCTAATTAAAGGTCGTACAGCGGTAGGTAACGACAACGCTGACAGCGCTTCACTTTACATTCAGCGCGGTACTACAGTATTCGGTGAAGATGGTGATGATTTCTTAGTTGTTCGTCGTGGCTCTAAGATTGAAGCGTCTGGTACTGCAACACTGCCAATTACCTTCACATCTTCAGAAGATATGACTGGCGGCGAAACAGCCATCGGCCAATGGGGCGGTCTAGTTATTCTAGGTAACGCACCAACAAACCTATGTAACACAGGTGACGACGGTGATACGTCTGAAGCTGAACTGGCTAACTGTGGTGTAGCCGCAGAAGGTGATGCAGGCCTATACGGTGGTGCAGACAGTGAAGATAACTCAGGTACGCTTCGCTACGTTATCGTGAAGCACGCAGGTAAAGCACTTGCGGCAGGTGATGAGCTAAACGGTATTTCATTTGCGGGTGTAGGTAGCGGCACTGAAGTTGACTTCATCCAAGTTCACCAAAACCTAGATGATGGCGTTGAGTTCTTCGGCGGTACAGTAAACGTAAGCCACTTAGTATTAACGGCTATCGGTGATGATTCTCTAGACTGGTCATTCGGTTGGACAGGTAAGGCGCAGTACGTAGTTATCAAGCAAGATGCAGCGGGCGGCGACAATGCGTTCGAAGCTGACAACAACGAAGATAACCCTGCGTGGACACCATTGACGACACCAACAGTATCTAACGTAACAATTTTAGGTGCAGACAATACAAACGGTGTACGTCTTCGCAACGGTACAGCGGGAACAATCAAAAACCTAGTGGTTACCGGTGGCGCAAACTACAGCAACTGCCTACGAGTGAATGGTGATGAATCAATTGCTAACGCAGCAGCAGGTTCACTAACTGTGACACATTCAACAGTAGCATGTTCATCTGCGAGCGCATTTGGTTCAGACACAATTGGTACAGACAGCACGCAAGCGTGGTTTGAAGGTCAAGACGGCAACAGCGTTCTTGCTGAAACTGCAGCACTTGGCTTTGATTCAACAGGTTTCGTACCTGCAAGCAATTCAGTTTTATTAGGTTCAGGCTTCGACGCTTCTACT
The DNA here is from genome assembly GCF_022348345.1 of Alteromonas sp. CNT1-28. Lineage (NCBI taxonomy): Bacteria > Pseudomonadati > Pseudomonadota > Gammaproteobacteria > Alteromonadales > Alteromonadaceae > Alteromonas > Alteromonas sp. CNT1-28. The sequence goes on from NZ_JAKREZ010000006.1 coordinate 175,458, forward strand.
TTGGACGCTTTCTTTGATAGCACAGACTTCCAAGGTGCATTCGACGGTGAGTCTGACTGGACACTGGGTTGGGTAACTGTTGGTCTTCAAGACTAATAAGTGAATGCGAGACACAGTAAAGCTAAGGCGTTTTTACGCCTTAGCTTTTGTGTAAGCGCAGCTACCTGATTACAGTTTCTTAGGAGTTACACAATGAAAAACAATCAAACGTCAGCATTTAAAGTCGGTGGACTTTCGCTGGCTATCGCGTCCATTCTTGGCGCAAGCGCGTTACCGTTATCAGCAGTAGCACAGCAGTCAGAAGACGAAGTAATTGAAGAAGTCGTTGCTACGGGCACGCGACTTAAAGGAACCGCAACGGCGGTTTTACAAGAGCGTCAAAATCAGGCGTTCGTTGCTGATATTCTTGGCGCAGAACAAATTTCTCGTACCGGTGACGGCGATGCCGCTGCTGCACTTCGACGTGTAACAGGTCTTACGCTAGTTGACGGTAAATTTATTTACGTTCGTGGTTTAGGTGAGCGTTATTCAAGCACACAGCTAAATGGCATGACGGTACCAAGTCCGGATCCTACGCGCTCGGTTGTACCGCTTGATTTATTCCCATCAAGTATCATCGAAAGCCTGAACGTTCAGAAATCTTACTCACCCAATATGCCTGGGCACTTTGGTGGTGGTAACGTAAACATTCGTACTAAATCAATCCCATCTGAGTTTGTATTCAACGTAAGTGCAGGTGGCGGTTGGAATACGCAGAACAGCGATACTGGTGTTTTCTATTCTGGTGGCGGCGATGATTGGACAGGTCGTGATGACGGTACTCGTGCACTGCCTGACATTATCAGCTCGGGTCTTGCTGCAAATGGTTCTGCAGGCTTCGAGGGTGACCGTACAAGAACACTGGCTGAAACGCAGGATATCCTAAGTTCATTTAACTGGGACATCGGCCCAGACGAAAAGTCTGTAGACCCGAACTTCAGCTTGGGTACGACCATTGGTAACAATTACGTTTTCGACAACGACTCTGTACTTGGTTTCCTTGCAACGGTTTCTTACAGCAATGAATGGACAGTTGCCGAAGAGATGTTAGGTAACGATATTGGTGGTGGTCAGGAAAATCCACGTTTCACTAAATATCGCGACATGGTGTCTACTGAGCAAAACGTGCGTTGGAGTGGTATGTTCAACGTAGGTTACGAGTACAACAGCAATCACAAAGTAGAACTTGTGAACATGATCCTTCACGACATGCGTGACCGTGTTCGCGATGGATACTACTTTGACGAAAGTGAATCTAACCCTGGCGTGGAAGAATTCCGCCGCATGGATATCATTTTCGAAGAGCGTGAAATGGTTTCTTCACAGCTTAAAGGTACGCACAACTTCCTTAACTTGTTAGATGGTGTGTTTTTCGATTGGTACGTGGGAACTAGCCGTGCGTCTCGTGAAGCGCCAGATATCATGGAAGTAACATTCCAGCAGTTCTACGATGAGTCGGGTGCATTAGAGCTTGAGCGTCTTGATGATACGCCAGGAACTAACCTTAACCGCCAATATCAGGTGCTTTATGATGAGTCTGATACCTATGGCTTCAACGTGTCTACCGCGTTCTTCGGCGATGGCTACGACGTTGAACTTAAAGCCGGTATGGATTACTACGACAAAACCCGTGACGGTAACAATATTGACTTAGCGGTGCGTCACTTTGGTATTTCTTCTGACTTTAAAGAAGGTAGCCGTTTGAATGAAATTTTCTCACAAGAAAATATCTATAACGACGACTTCTACACCAGCTCAACGGGTCGTTCTGTGTTTCAGGACAATACAGGTGCAGGTGATAAGTACTCAGCGGCAACTAAACTTACCGCAGGCTATTTCATGGTTGATGCATTCTTCAACCAGAAGTTCCGCGTAAGTGGGGGGGCTCGTTATGAAGACTTCCAGCAAGTATCGATTCCATTTATCGAGCACTCGGATAAGTTTGCTGACGACACAGATGCCATCATTGACAGCATCTACAATGAATCTGATGTACTACCGTCATTAGCTTTCACTTATATTCCAAGTGAAGAAATGCAGTATCGCTTTAACATCAGCCAAACGCTAATCCGTCCTGACTTACGTGATATCAGCTCAACCTTCTTTATCGACCCGCTAACAGAATTCCTTGTACGTGGCTCTCCTTCATTGGTTGAAACTGAATTGACGAATATCGACTTCCGCTGGGAGTGGTATATGTCACAAGGTAACAACTTGTCTGTTGCACTCTTCTATAAAGATATGGAAAACCCTATCGAGATGGTGCAGTTTGACGGCGGTGAAGGTGTACCTCAGCTATTGACGGCAAACGGTCAGGAAGGTGAGTTGTACGGTATCGAGTTTGAATTCTTGCACGACCTTGGCTTTATTGGTGATAACTTCAGTAACTTCTTTGTATCAGGAAACATGACGCTTTCTGACTCAGAAGTAACCATTGGTAGTGGCGATCAAGAATCACTGTTCTCTCAGCAGGCTCGTGAAGCATACGGCGGTACTATCACGGCGACCATTACTAACGACAAACGTCGCCTAGTGGGTCACTCAGAATGGGTTGCTAACCTTCAGTTAGGTTGGGATTCTGATAACGGTGAGCATTCAGCGTCATTAGTCTATAACTCATTCGGTGAACGTATCATTGCGCCTGGCGTACGTGGTTTTGAAGATGGTATTGAAAAACCGTTCCATTCATTGGATGCCGTTTATACTTACTATCCAGACTTCAACACTACGATTAAATTACGTGTGCAAAACATTTTCAACGACGAGAAAGAAATTGAGCAAGAAGGTCTTACGCTGCGTAAGCTAAGCGTGGGTACAGGTATAAACGCTTCAATTACTTATAACTTCTAAGAAAATACAGCCAGTGCTGCTTCTTCAAAAACAGAGCAGCAACAATCATCTAAAGCCCGGTTTTCCTGCCGGGCTTTTCTATTTGTGACAATAGTCATCGATTTATGACAGTTTCGTAATAAAACTGTCACAGAAAACTCCTATCCTACGCGCAGAAATTTATAGTCGGATACAACCGATTTCTTTTAACTTTAAAGGTTTGAATGTATGAAGCTTATCAATGCCTTGCTTGTGGCAGGTGCGCTAGCAGCGACACCCGTGCTTGCACAAGACGATGAAGTCTTAAAACCCGTTGTCGATGAGGCAGCGAAAATAAACGAGTCAGCGGCGAAATCGCAAGAAAAGATTAACGGTATTACCGATCAAATCGACAGCAAACTTCAACAGTTCAAAACATTGATGAAAGAAATCGAAGGCCTTGAGGTTTATAACACTCAGCTTCGTAAGCAAATCAATAACCAAGAACAAGAAATGGCAGACCTAAATGCTGCTATCGATGAAGTGTCTGTTGTTGAGCGTCAAATCACACCACTAATGATGCGCATGATTGACGGCCTAGAGCAGTTTGTTGCGCTAGACGTACCATTCCTTCCAGAAGAGCGCGCGAATCGCGTTGCTGACCTTCGCGCTATGATGGACCGTGCCGACGTTGCTGCGTCTGAGAAATTCCGCCGCGTAATGGAAGCGTATCAAGTAGAGATGGACTACGGCCGCACTATGGAAGCGTACAGCGGTATTCATTCAATTAACGGTCAAGAGCGTGACGTTGAATTCCTACGCCTTGGTCGCACAGCGCTAATTTATCAAACACGTGATGCAAGCATGCAGGGTGTTTGGAACAAGCAAACTCGTCAGTGGGAAGAGCTTGATAGCAGCTACCGTACACAAATTACAAAAGGTCTGCGCATGGCGAAGAAGCAACTTGCACCAGACTTGCTAATGCTGCCAGTGGCAATTACAGACTAAGAGGTTGATGAGAATGTTTAACACAGTAAAACGTATCGCTGTTGGTCTAGCAGCCCTTAGCATCAGCGTTGGTGCTTTCGCACAAAGCGACCGTGCCATGGACTTAGACGCACTTCTTAAGCAACTAGAAGAAGGTCAGTTCGCACAGTCTCAGCAAAACAAACAGCGCGAGCGTGATTTCCAAGCGCAACGTGCAGAGCAAGATCGCATTCTTCGCGAAACTCGTGAAAAGCGCGACCAAATGCTTGCACAATCAGAGCAGCTTGAAACACAGTTTGAAGAAAACGAATTCAAACTGGCTGACTTAAACGGTGCACTAGACACACGTCTTGGTTCACTTAAAGAGCTATTCGGTGTGCTTCAGCAAATCGCTGGCGACACCAAAAACAAATTCTATAACTCAGTGGTTTCTGCACAAATCCCTGGCCGTGCTGACTTCCTTGATAAGATGGCACAAGACATGGGTTCAAGCTCAAAACTTGCATCAATTGAAGAAATTGAGCGCGTTTGGTTTGAAATGCAACGCGAAATGACTGAAGCCGGCAAAGTCACTACGTTCAAGACAGACGTTGTTGAAGCAGGCGGTGAAAAAGTGAATAAGTCTGTTGTTCGCGTAGGTCCTTTTGCACTTGTTGCTGATGGTAAATACCTAGAGTACAACGGTGTAACAGGCACAGTATCTGAACTTGTACGTCAGCCTGCTGACCGTTACATGGATTCTGCTGCTGAACTACAAGCATCAAGCGGTGAATTAGTGCAGTTCGGTATCGACCCAACGGGTGGTTCAATCCTAGGTCTTCTTGTTCAAGCGCCTAACCTTCAAGAGCGTGTAGAGCAAGGCGGTGTTGTAGGTTACATCATTCTTATCGTTGGTGCATTCGGTCTTCTACTTGCCCTTGAGCGTCTTGTAACGCTGACGCTTATTCGCATGAAAGTGAACAAACAGCTTAAGAGCAAAGAAGTAAACACAAACAACCCGCTTGGCCGTGTACTTAAAGTACGTGACGAGCACCCAGACGCCGACGTTGAAGCACTTGAACTTCACCTTACAGAAGCGATTTTGGGCGAAGTGCCTAAGTTAGGTCGTAACCTAACTATCATTAAGATTATCTCTGTTGTAGCACCGCTTATGGGTCTACTAGGTACGGTAACCGGTATGATCAACACCTTCCAGGCTATCACCTTGTTTGGTACGGGTGACCCGAAACTGATGGCAGGTGGTATTTCAACAGCACTTGTAACAACAGTACTAGGTCTAGTTGTAGCGATTCCAATGACACTGCTTTATGCAATGCTTAACACACGTTCTAAGAACATTGTGTACATCCTACAAGAACAGGCGTCTGGCGTAATTGCAGAGCGCGCTGAGCGAGGCTAATCATGATCGAGTTTCTAGAAGCAATTCGCGATTTCACAGAAACAGGTGGCCAGGTTCTCCTGGTCATCGGTCTGCTGATATTCGTTATGTGGCTTTTGATCCTCGAGCGTGCGATGTATCTGATGGTTTGGCACAAGCAAGCCAAGAAAGAAGCGATAGCAATGTGGACAGCACGTGCCGATCGCTCTTCTTGGTTCGCAGAGCAGGTTCGTCAGAAAACAATTTCACAGTTAACCATGCGCCTAAACGGCAGCATCCCAATTATCCAGTCACTGGTTGCGCTTTGTCCGCTGCTAGGCTTGATGGGAACGGTTACCGGTATGATTGAAGTGTTCGATGTAATGGCGATTGCGGGCTCAGGTAATGCTCGTTCAATGGCGTCAGGTGTATCGAAAGCCACTATCCCCACAATGGCGGGCATGGTTGGCGCACTTTCAGGCGTATTCGCCGCTACCTGGTTAACTCGTATGGTGAAATCAGAACGCACGCATCTTGAGGATGCATTGATTATTCAACGTTAATGCTAGCTAAGCGTTAAGGTAAGGTATTTATTATGAAGCAGCACTTTCAAAACTTAGTCGATGAAGAAGAAGCAGCCATCGACATGACGCCCATGCTGGACGTTGTATTTATCATGTTGATCTTCTTCATTGTGACTGCGTCATTTGTGAAAGAAGCGGGTATCGATGTTAACCGTCCAGAAGCAGCAACTGCTGTGAAAAAGGATCGCGCTAATATCCTTATCGCTATTTCAGATAAAGGCGAAATTTGGATTAACAAGCGCCGTATCGACGTTCGCGCAGTGCAAGCGAACATTGAGCGTCTTCGCGCAGAAAACCCACAGGGTTCTGTTGTAATTCAGGCTGACAAAAAAGCCACAACAGAAACACTGATTAAGGTTATGGACGCGTCGCGAGCCGCTGGCGTTTACGATGTTTCGATTGCAGCCCAAGAGCAATAAATCATGCCACGATATTTAATCGCATTTGTTATTTCCCTTGCGATCACGTTAGGCCTGTTCTTCTTGATGCAATCGCTTATCAAGATGGGTGGCAGCGCACTAACTGAGCCGCCTAAGGGAAGCGTGCTTGACTTCGTAAGGGTTAAGCAGGATGAACAGGTTGAGAAAAAAGATCGTAAGCCGAAGAAGCCACCTAAGCCTGAAGAGCCGCCACCGCAAATGGAGCAGCCTCAAATGGACTCGCCTTCTCCAGATGCAGAAGGTACGTCGATGGACTTTGGTGCTGAAGTCGGAGACGACATCTCGCTAGAAGGCGGGTTGGCCCTCGAATCCGGTGACGGTGAATATCTTCCTATTGTTAAGGTTGCGCCAGTGTATCCACGACGTGCACTTCAACGGGGTATTGAAGGTTTCGTTATTGTTGAATTTACAGTAACTAAACAAGGCGCAGTACGCGACCCAATTGTTGTTGAAGCTAACCCTTCAGGTATTTTTGAACAAGCGGCTATTGATGCGGCAATGAAGTTCAAATATAAGCCTCGAGTGGTAAATGGCGAAGCAACGGAAGTGTCTGGTGTACAAAACCGTATTACGTTCCAAATTGACGGGTAACAGAACATGATGAGAAAACAGACGAATACATTGCTTAGTGCACTGGCGTTTGCATTTGCATCGGCCACAGTATCTGTACCTACTATGTTCATTGCTTCTAACGCTACAGCGCAAGAGGCTGAGCAGCAAGATGGACAAGAGATAAAAGCTAGCGATAAGCAAACCCGTCGCGTGCCTACGCTTCGCGGTAAAGTCTACGAGCAGCTAGCCCGTGCACAAACGGCAGCTGATGAAGCGGGCAATGTAGAAGAAGCTATTTCCATTTTGAAAGAAGTGGAAGATAAGTCTCATTCTATGAACGCCTACGAAAAAGCGATGATGTACAACTTTTTCGGCTTCATTTATTACAACAACGAAGACTATGCAAAAGCGTTGGAGTCGTTTGCCAAGGTAGTAGAGCAACAGCCTATTCCTGAAAAGTTCGAAATGACTACACTTTTCAGTTTGGCGCAGCTTAACCTTATGCAGGGTAATTACGACGATACCATCACTTACTTAGAGCGTTGGGAAAGTCTTAATGCGGGCCCTGTGCCGGTGAAAAACAAAGTCATCAAGGCTCAAGCGTACTATCAGAATAAACAGTACGAGCAAGCCGCAACGTGGATTTCTGAAGCCGTTGCCGATCACGAAGCGGAAGGCATGATCCCTGACGAAGGTTGGTTAATACTACAGCGTGCTATTTTCTATGAACTCAAGCAGCCTCAAAAGGTTAAAGACGTTCTGGTTAAAATGGTGAAGCTATTTGACGAGCCTAAGTATTGGATCCAGCTAGCGGGTATGTACGGTGAGCTAGGCGAAGAGCGCAAGCAGTTGGCTATTATGGAAACCGCTTATCAGCGCGGGTTCGTTAATACATCCGCTGATGTGTTTAACATGGCGCAGCTTTATTACTATCATCGCGTACCTTACAAAGGTGCTAAGTTGATGGAGCAGGCGATGAACGACGGCGTGCTAGAGAAAAACTTGCGCAACCTTAAGTTCTTAGGCCAAAGCTGGTCACTTGCTAAAGAGCAAGACAAAGCCATTCCCGTTATGATGCAAGCGGCTGAACTGTCTGAAGACGGTGAGTTAGATGCACAGTTAGCGCAAATTCTTCTTAATGAAGAGCGTTTCGACGATGCAATTGCTGCGGCAGACCGAGCGGTTGAAAAGGGCGATTTGAGAAACCCTGGTTTGGTTTACCTGATTAAAGGCATGGCACTTTACAACAAGAAGCAATATGCCCTTGCGCTTAATCAGCTAGCTGAAGCAGAAAAGCATCAGAAAAGTCGTGCCATGGCACAGCAATGGAAGCAGTTTGTGCAGGGCGAAAAGCGTCAGGCAGACGCCATTGCAGCTGAGCTAGGTACAAGTTAAGTATCGTACTTTCGTTAATACATCATTTAAAAGGGTCGAATAATATTCGACCTTTTTTATGCGCTAGGGAAAAGTACTTGAGGCAATAAGTCAGACACCGAGGCCATCTTTCCTTCTGCCTCTAACTGGTTCCAATAGCGTTTGGTTTCTAAAACCTCTTCCTTTATTGAAAGAAAGCAGTCGACCAATACGGGATCAAAGTGCTGGCCTGAACCTCGTTTAAGATGACCAAAAGCATCATCGTCAGCCCACGCTTTTTTATAAGGCCTTTTCATTGTAAGGGCGTCGAAAACATCGGCGATAGCTACGATACGTGCACTTTCAGGTATCGCCTCTTCCCTTAATCCTCTTGGATAGCCTGTGCCATCCCACTTTTCGTGATGACATAAAGCAATCTCGGCTGCGAGGTTAAAGAGCGGGGTATCACATTGAGACAGTATTCTGTGTCCTATTTCAGCATGAGAGCGCATAACCTCCATTTCGCTCAATGACAATCGCCGAGGTGCTTTTAATATTGCGTCTGCAATACCTATTTTGCCTGTGTCATGCATTGGAGCAGCTTGCGCGAGCAGGCACGCTTTTTCGAAAGGCCAACCGTGAGCCAGAGCAAGACATTGGCTGTAAGCTGCCATCCGCCAAATATGATGACCGGTATCGGTATCATTGTAATGACCAGCGGCAGCTAGCATGCTGATTGCGCTTTGTTGGCTTTTACTTAGTTCCTTAGTACGCGCCGCTACAAGGTTTTCAGCCGTCCGCATTTGATGGGCTAAACTAATGTGGGTTTTAACGCGAGCGAGGGTGATACTCGGTGATACGGGTTTGGTTATGTAGTCTACTGCACCTAGTTTGAAACCTTTTTCTTCGTCCTCTCCTTGAGTTAAGGCTGTAACGAAAATAACAGGTATATGGCTAAGCGCCTCGTTAGCTTTGAGCTTTTTACATACCTCAAACCCGTCCATACCGGGCATCATTATATCTAACAATATAAGGTCGGGAGTAAACTGCTGAGTAATCTTAAGTGCTATTGCTCCCGAAGGCGCAACCTTTACATCATAGTAAGGGCCCAAAATGCCTAATAGAATATCGATATTTGCGGGCTCATCATCAACCACTAATATGCTAAATCTATGTGCTTCATTACGTTGATTATTCATCGGTAATATCGCCTATCAGTTGCGTAATAACCGCTTGAGCACTTTCGAAATCGTAAATGGTAGCAAGCTGCTTCAATCGGTTAATTTTATGTGCATAGACCGAGTCGCTGTAATTGGCTGCCAATGCATTGATGTATTCAACCGCTTTCGCGTCATAAGATTGAAGCGCCTGCTCAACATTGCGTAGGGTCGATAGCATGGAGGATTTATCGAAGTTAGTACCGCTTTGATGGATATTGTCGGTGTCGTTCTTATCGATAGTGTGAGCAATTAGGCGTAGCGTTGCATCTAGCTGAAACGATAAGTTTGTTACGTGTTTTGCATTAACAGCTTCATTTCTCTCTTGTGCTTCAATAAGAGGAAGCAGGCTTTGCTCAAGCGTTGTGGCGCCAATAAGCTGAGCATCTTCAAGCAGAGAGGTTAACAGTTTCGACGTGTTCGTCTGTGTATGAAAAATATCGAGCAAGTCAGACATAACACCACGCTGACTGTAGGTTTTATAAAACGTTAGCAGTGACGAGATAAACTGGCTCATTTCGTCTGGAGGGGTTATTTCAATGTAACCTGAATGTATGTGAATATCGATGGTATGAACGATTTCATCCGCGGTAGCGGGCTTAACCAAGTGCTGACACATACCGGCGGTAAGCGCGCTTTCAGAAGCCTCCTGAGACTCATCGGCACTAAGCGCAATAATTGGCGTATACCAGTCTGTTTTCTGGGTAAGTTGTTCTGCAACTTCATAGCCCGATATGCCGGGTAAATAGCAATCCAAGAGTATAGCGTCAAATTTGCTCATTTCGCATAACGCAAGTGCCTGCTCACCTGATGAAGCAACAGCAACATTAATGCCTAGATCAGAAAGTATTTGCTGGCTAATCTCTACACTAATTGCGTCGTCATCTACCACAAGCACATGTTTGTTTAAAAGGCGTCTGGTTCGCCATTTTCGACTTTCAAGGCCTTCTAGTGTCCGTTTACTGAGTGATAGTTGAGCTGGAGATAGTGTTGAAATAAGTTCTGTGTCGGTAAACGGAAGCTCAATGATATTTATATTTTGAACAAGGGCACTTCCCATTCGCTTTTGCACGTCTTGCTTGTTGAGGGGACTGATTAATGTAGTAAGGTTTAACGACTGATATTCACCAAACTGCATGTGTTTGATGAAGCTATTCCAGCTTTGCTCGTCATCCGGTAAAAAAGCGATAGTTTGAGAGGCTTTACTCGGCAATAGCCCTTCAACTTGGTCTATTATTTGGCAGCGAATGTTATGTCTGTTCAATGTCGCCGCAAGTATATCGCATCCTTGGCTCACACTTTGGTGCGTTTGAATACACAGTACATTGTCTGGAACCGATACGGGAAGTTGAGGGCCTGTATCAGGGCCTTCATCAGAACAGACAGGCAATGCAAAGGAAAAACAGCTTCCCTTGTCTACCTCGCTTTCCAAGGTTAAGTTACCACCCATCAGTTCAACCAGACGCTTACATATCGCAAGGCCAAGGCCGGTTCCCCCATACTCTCTGGAAATGGACGCATCAGCCTGAACAAAGGCTTTGAAAAGTTTTGATTTTACTTGCTCACTGATACCCATACCGGTATCGGAAACACTGAATGCTAATTGATTTTCGCGCTTTTCAACCGTCAGTATTACGTGGCCGCTGGCGGTAAATTTTATAGCATTACTTAAAAGGTTGAGCAGTATTTGGTATATCTTTTCGCTGTCGCCACGGCATTGCAAATTAGTATGGCACCGAATATCGAAAAGCAACTGAAGCTGTTTTTGTTGCGCCTTTACTTGAAAGACTTGAGCGAGTTTATCGATGGTTTTTGTTAAGGTGAAGGGCTCATCAATTATCTCTATTTTATCTGCTTCCACTTTAGAAAAATCGAGAATGCTATTCATCAGGTCTAACAATGCTGTAGAGCTGCGCTGCACTTTTTCTAAATATTCCTGACGTTGCTCATTGTCGGTGGATTCTAGGGCAAGGTGAGTGAGGCCGATAATGGCGTTCATCGGTGTTCTTATTTCATGGCTCATTGTGGCAAGGAAGTCGCTTTTTGCCTTGTTAGCACTTTGAGCTTCGTCATACGCTTTTTGGAGTTTTTGTTCAATGGCTTTTTGGCCGCTTATGTCGTTGAATACGCCCACGTGTCCATCGGGCTTTCCTTCTTTATCGAGCAGAGGAACCGCAACAATAGATATGGGAAAAAGGCGGCCCCGTTTATCGGTGAAGAAGTCTTCATACGACGTGTAAGACTGACCGCTTCGGATAGTGAGGTTAACTGGACATTGCTCTCTAGGAAGGAGGGTTCCATCCCCTTTTTGATAATGGACCGTGTCGTGGAAACGTCGGCCTTGTAATTCGTCAAGCGACCACCCTAATAATCGCGAGGCAGCGGGATTGAGAAACTGTGTTGTACCTTCACCGTTTACGGCATACACACCCTCGCCGATGCTATCAGTGATACTTCGATAGAACGCGCGCCCTTCGGAAAGTCTCGTCTCTAATCGCTTTTGTTCTGATATATCGGTGGCAATAGCAATTAGGTGGTCTACCCGCGGCGGCGACTTAATGACGGGAACCAGAGTGGCAAATACGTACCAAGGCTCGCCCAACTTAGTCAAACTATGTACCTCGCCTTGCCAGGTTTGGCCTTGAGATAGCGAAACAAAAATATCTGATTTTTCCTGCTCGGACATATTGGTAATATCGAATGCGGAGATATTTTCCCCAATTATCTCGTCAATTGAAAAACCAGATAGTTGGCTGCACTTGTCATTAGCGCTTAGAATTTTACCGTTTACGTCCATTGTCGCAACAATGCCGTGTTTATCCATGGCTTGCCGCTGTAAAAGCTGCGCGCTCATGTGAACTCTCCTACAACAATGTTGAATTGCAGGACAGAACGACGGCTAGTTTTGACAGACAATGTCATAAATTGCATATGTGCAACAAAAGTGAATGGGGTATAGATAAGTTATAGTCTGTACCGCGCTTATTTCCAATGAAATCAGATTATCCTTTGGTAGCAATAACCTGATTTTTCAATGGAAAACGCGTAAAACTAGGTATTAAGCACCGCGCTGAATGTGCGGCGCAAGTGGGGGAGTCATTAAGCCGAACGAAGCTCTCTACGTAGAATTTTTCCGACGGTAGATTTTGGTAGCTCGTCAAGTATCGTGATCGACTTAGGGATCTTGTAATTTGTGAGGTGCTGTTTACAAAAATCAATGACGTCTTGTGTCGATACATCGCTTGAAACAGTAATAAATGCACATACTCGCTCACCGGTCTTTTCATCGGGTTTACCCACAACTGCGGCTTCCATCACGCTAGGGTGAGTTGTAAGTACATCTTCAATCTCGTTCGGATAGACATTAAAGCCAGAGACAATAATCATATCTTTTAAACGATCTACAATTTTAATTGCCCCAGATTCGGTGCGAATGCCAATGTCCCCGGTTTTAAAGAAGCCATCTTGGGTCATGACTTTGGCAGTTTCGTCGTCTCGGTTCCAATAACCCAGCATAACCTGAGGTCCGCGAACTGCAATTTGCCCCGACTCACCATCGGCCACTGGCTTATCATGGCTATCCAGTAACGCAACTTCAGTGCCTTCTAGTTCGTGCCCCACCGTGCCAATCTCTTCTTTACCTGGAATGTTAAAAGATACAACTGGCGCAGTTTCTGATAGCCCATAGCCCTCGGTGATGGTGTTCCCGGTTACGTCTCGCCAAATGGATACTGCGGCTTGAGTAAGTGCGGTGCCGCCAGACATTGTGAGGTGTAACTTAGAAAAGTCTAACTTTGCAAATTCAGGGTGTCTCCCAAGACCAACAAACAAGGTGTTGATCCCCATGAATGCTGAAATTTTATGGGGCTTGAGTGTTTGAATGAAACCGTCGATATCTCGCGGATTGGGTATAAGAATTATCTGAGTACCTTTGGCAAAGAGCGCCATCATTCCAACCGTAAATGCATAAATATGATAAAGCGGTAATGGGCATACCAATACTTCTTCACCATCTTTGAAGCCCTCACCAATACGGTCGAGCATTTGGATGCAGTTAGCTAAAACGTTTTTATTACTTAAGGCTGCGCCCTTCGATACCCCAGTAGTACCACCGGTGTATTGCAACATGGCAAGTTCATCTAGAGCAATAGAAGGACGTTCAAATGCAGGCAGTGTATTGCCTAGCTCCACTGCTTGTGTGAATGAAACCGTACCATCAAGATTTGGTGCAGTGTTAGGGTCTAAAAGCTCTGTTGCCGATGTGGTGATAACGGTTTCGATACTAGTATCATCTTTTATGCTAGTGAATTTGGGGAGCAAATCACCCAGAATAACCAGAGCTTTCGCGCCACTATCAGTGAACTGGTGCTTCATCTCGCGTTCGGTATAAAGCGGGTTTGTATTTACTACAACAAGGCCTGCGCGTAAGGCAGCATAAACAACAATAGGGTTTTGAATTAAATTAGGAAGCTGTATGGCGACTTTGGTACCAGGAGACAATTTAGCTTCGTGAACAAAGTAGCGGGCTAACGCTGATGACTTACGGTCTATCTCGGCAAATGTAAGTGTTTGTCCAAGCGCCGTATACGCTGGCCTGTCGGCAAATTTTTGCAAAACGCTTTCAATATAATCGGCTAAGCAGGTCACGTTATCATGTTGCTTGTTCCTAGTAGGGCAAAGTAAGTAGGGTGTTTATGCCTTACAGTAGCAAACTTAACTTTTCATTTACATCAGGGTTGGGTTATTTAGTATTATAATTTTTAGTTATCAATTGTTTGTAGAACTATTACTTAAGTAACTATATAGCCCACCAGCACAGATGCCTGCCATGCATTGTGCGGTAAGTCCTAAGGTAGTGCGAGCGCCTGCAATTAGGGTCACATTCAATATGGGCTGCATGGCAATGAGCATTAATAAGAACGACAGGCCTCCCGCTATTGTGAAAAGAATAAATCGGGTACGGTTGGTAGAGCCACTAGCATTTTGATTAAGACGTCTAACAATGAAATGTGTCGCCAAGAACGCCAACAATAAGGTAACGGCAATAATCACGCCGTAAGTAGGCAAAAGGCCTAGTGCATCTTGCCATATCATGAAAAACCAATCGCTTGGATTCATATCGACATCAATTCGAATGAGTCCGATTAAAACGGCACACGAGTGAAACGTACTTGCTAGTAGAAAGCCGACGGCCCATGATGGTAAAAAATGGAAAATAGTGCGTCGTATTAGGTTGTTCATTTTTGTAGTCCAAGATTTGTCGCACAGTGCATTAGAACAAAACTCAACAGGCCTCAAATGGTTTGAGCGTGGCAATAGGGTATACCATAGTATGTTAAGTAAAAGAGGACAATCACAATGAAGTCATGGCGTACGATGATCAGTTTACTGGCTTTTTCTTTATTGGGAGCTGCTTTGGCTCCTGCTTTTGCCGTAACTACTGCCTCTGAACTCACTCAAAAGCACGCATCTAAGACTGAGCAACGTGAAGCAGGTAGCTCAAATCTAACGGCCTATGAAAATTTCGACCAGCATGTCATGACAGAAGATATCGCTACCTCACTGGCGTTTCCCAAGGCCTTAACGACGGTTATCGATAAGGCTCAGGCAAGCACCCATATATTAATAGTAACGCGAGATGGTGAGCTGGTAATTATTGACAATAAGGGGGAAAGTGCGCGGTTTTCTTTAATGCTCGATGACTTGTACACCAAAGGGCAAGGAGGCGTACTCGATCTTCTTATACCCTCGCAATTCCCTGAAGACAGAACCGTGTTGCTGAGTTATTCCAAGGGGAGCGATAGTGCAAACCGTCTTGCTATAGTAAAAGGACAGCTTTCCCTTACTTCTGGCATTACTAACATTCAGCCAGTGTTAGCACTGGCACAAGCCAAAGACACGCCTGTGCACTACGGTGGGAAACTGCTTCAACTAGAGGGCAGTGCTTTAAACACAAAACAGGGCTTTTTGGTTACGACAGGAGATGGCTTTGATTATCGCGAGCAAGCGCAAGTTATCAGTTCACAACTAGGAAAAGTGCTAGGGTTTACAATAGACGGCAAGCCGTTGGCCAACTCTCCTTTTCCTGATAACCCCTTTATTTTTAGTATTGGGCACCGCAATCCCCAAGGACTTGTAGAGGGGAATGACGGCAACCTGTTTTTGCATGAGCACGGCCCAGATGGCGGTGATGAAGTAAACCTTCTTCAACAAGGCGCAAATTATGGTTGGCCTGTTGTTACACTGGGCAAAGACTATTCCGGCGCTAGAATTTCGCCTTTTTCGACCTATCCGGGTATGACTGGCCCCATTGTAGACTGGACACCTTCTATAGCGCCATCCTCCATGATCTACTATTCCCATGGGCGTTTCCCGATGCTAGCTAATACGTTACTTGTTACCAGTTTGAAAGCTAAAGCTTTGTATGCAGTTAGAGCCGTATCGAACGAATATATCTCTACAAAAATTTTTGAGGGACCTGGGGAACGGCTGCGGGATATTGCGCTTGACCATCAAGGTAACCTGCTTCTTTTGACCGATGGTGAAAATGGAAGAGTGATCGAAGTATCGCCAAGAGGAAATTAGGCACAGAAAACATGAATAAATGAAATTTTGTTTCAAAATTGATGGTAATTTGTACTGGTAGCACCATAAATAAAATGAATGTCTGTCATAAGTACAACACTATTATTTATCTTTATTGGTCAAACCATTCAAGCTGAATATCGTCATTGATTTCAAATGATTTGCTTCTAACCATATGAAATTATTGGTTTAATTTTGCTTTTAATTAAAATGCGTTTTTCTAGTAAAAATGTAAGTGCTTTAACATAACGACAGTTTAGGCGGGTGAATACCTAACTGTTTACTTTCAGTCATTACGTAACCGCTAAAAATCGGTTAAAATATCCCTCATTTTTATATGCGTATAGCTAAGACCGACTTAACACTACGCCCAAGTAAAACTAAGACCGAGAGAACTATATGAGTTTGTATTCAGAATATCTGGCAGAGATCGAAACCCGTAAAACGGAACTAGGTCTTAACCCTAAGCCAATCGACAGTGCAGATCTGCTGTCTGAAATTATTGCTCAAATTAAAGATACAACAAACGAGCATCGCGAAGACTCTCTAAAATTCTTTATCTATAACACGCTTCCAGGTACTACACCTGCGGCGGGTGTTAAAGCACAATTCCTAAAA
Source organism: Alteromonas sp. CNT1-28 (assembly GCF_022348345.1). NCBI lineage: Bacteria > Pseudomonadati > Pseudomonadota > Gammaproteobacteria > Alteromonadales > Alteromonadaceae > Alteromonas > Alteromonas sp. CNT1-28. The sequence goes on from NZ_JAKREZ010000006.1 coordinate 191,998, forward strand.
GAAATTGTACTTGGCGAAGAAAAAGTAGAAGAAATTACCCCTGAGTTTGCGCTTGAACTACTTTCACACATGAAAGGTGGTCCGTCTGTAGAAGTACTACTAGACCTAACACTTTCTGATGACGAAGCGGTTGCTAAGCCTGCGGCAGAAGTATTGAAGACTCAAGTTTATCTATATGAAGCTGACACTGAGCGTCTTGAAAATGCATTCAAAGCTGGCAATGCTATTGCTAAAGACGTACTAGAAAGCTACGCAAAAGCAGAATTCTTTACCAAGCTTCCCGAGGTTCCAGAGAAAATTGAAGTTGTGACTTACATCGCCGCTGAAGGTGATATCTCAACTGACCTTCTTTCTCCAGGTAACCAAGCGCACTCACGTGCCGACCGTGAACTTCACGGCCAGTGCATGATCTCTCCTGAAGCGCAGCAAGAAATTGTTGAACTTGGTAAGAAGCACCCGAATGCTAAAGTGATGCTTATCGCTGAAAAAGGCACAATGGGTGTAGGTTCATCTCGTATGTCTGGTGTTAACAACGTTGCACTATGGGCAGGTGAGCCAACAAGCCCTTACATTCCATTTGTAAACAAAGCGCCAATTGTTGCTGGTACTAACGGTATTGCGCCTATCTTCCTTACTACTGTTGACGTAACCGGTGGTATTGGTCTTGACCTTAAGAACTGGGTTAAGAAAACTGATGAAAATGGTGAAATCGTTCGCGATGCAAACGGTGACCCAGTACTTGAAGAAGCGTACTCAGTAGCAACAGGTACTGTACTAACTATCGATACTAAGGCGAAGAAGCTTTACAACGGTTCAGAAGAACTTGCTGACGTATCTGCATCATTTACTCCTCAAAAAATGGAGTTCATGAAAGCCGGTGGTTCTTACGCAGTTGTATTCGGTAAGCAGCTACAGTCTTTCGCAGCACGTACTCTAGGTACAAAAGCGCCAGCCGTATATGCAGCGTCGAAAGAAGTGTCTCACGAAGGCCAAGGCCTAACAGCGGTTGAAAAAATCTTTAACCGTAATGCAGTTGGCGTAAATTCAGATGCTCCGCTTCACGCTGGTTCTGACGTACGCGTTAAAGTAAACATTGTAGGTTCTCAGGATACGACTGGCCCAATGACGTGCCAAGAGCTTGAGTCAATGGCCGCTTCAACGATTTCTCCTGTTGTAGATGGTGCTTACCAGTCTGGTTGTCACACAGCATCAGTATGGGACAAAAAAGCACAAGCTAACATCCCTAAGCTTATGTCGTTCATGAACAACTTTGGTGTAATCACTGCACGTGATCCTAAAGGCGTTTACCATGCAATGACTGACGTTATTCACAAAGTGCTTAACGACATTACAGTAGACGATCGTGCCATTATCATCGGTGGTGACTCGCACACGCGTATGTCTAAAGGTGTAGCATTCGGTGCCGACTCAGGTACGGTAGCACTAGCACTTGCAACGGGTGAAGCGGCAATGCCAATCCCTGAGTCTGTGAAAGTTACTTTTAAAGGTAGCATGAAAGAGCACATGGACTTCCGTGACGTGGTTCACGCGACTCAAGCGCAAATGCTTAAGCAATTCTCTGGCGAGAACGTGTTCCAAGGTCGTGTAATTGAGGTTCAAATCGGTACTCTATTGGCTGACCAAGCATTCACATTCACTGACTGGTCTGCAGAAATGAAGGCGAAAGCATCAATCTGTATCTCAAATGACGAGACAATGATTGCGTCGCTTGAACTTGCTAAGAGCCGTATCCAAATCATGATCGACAAGGGCATGGACAACGAAGCGAACATGCTTCAAGGCCTAATTGACCTAGCTGATAAGCGTATTGCTGAAATCAAGTCTGGTGAAGAGCCAGCGCTTGCGCCAGATGACAACGCGAAGTACTACGCAGAAGTGGTTATCGATCTAGATCAAATCGACGAGCCAATGATTGCTGACCCAGACGTAAACAACGAAGACGTATCTAAGCGTTATACCCACGACGTTATCCGTCCAGTTTCTTACTATGATGGTAAGCCAGTAGACCTAGGTTTCGTTGGTTCTTGTATGGTGCACAAAGGCGACATGCAAATCATCGCACAAATGCTGCGTAACCTAGAAAAGCTTAACGGTTCTGTTGAATTCAAAGCGCCACTAGTTGTAGCTCCACCTACATATAACATCGTTGACGAGCTAAAAGCGGAAGGCGATTGGGACGTTCTAGCGAAATATGCAGGCTTCCAGTTCGATGATGCTAAGCCTAAAGAAGCGGCGCGTACTAAGTACGACAACATTCTTTACCTAGAGCGTCCTGGATGTAACCTATGTATGGGTAACCAAGAAAAGGCTGAGCCAGGCGATACAGTTATCGCGACATCTACACGTCTTTTCCAAGGTCGTGTTGTAGCTGACTCTGCTGAGAAGAAAGGTGAATCACTACTAGGCTCTACGCCGCTAGTAGTACTTTCAACGGTTCTTGGTCGCTTCCCAACCACTGAAGAGTACAAGCAAGCAGTTGCAGGCATTGACCTAACTAAGTTTGCTCCACCTTCTGAAGACTTGGCAGTTAAGCCTAAGTTCGAAGCAGATGTAGCCGTTAAGCGCGTATAAGTACTTAACGCTTTTAAACGCATTAAAAGCCCCAACCTCGGTTGGGGCTTTTTTGTACCCAAATAATGGGGTCAGAGTACATTAATAGGGTAATGAACCCAGCGGTAGCCAACTTGAATAATGGGGTCAGAGTACATTAGTACGGTTGTAGAGCTAGCGGTAAACAGCTAGAAATGTACTCTGACCCCATTATTTTTATGCAGAGTTGTTGTTTGGTACTTATACTGAGTTATTAGTCATTTAATAATACTTAGAAACCCTAATGCCAAAGCAGTACTCTACAAAGCCTGAATCATTTGGCGAAGTTACATCGGCCTTGCAAAAAGCTGGCTTCAAAATTCTGCTGGTTTTTTCTTTACTCATCTTAGCGGTAATCGTCATAGCACAACCCCAAAATGTGTATGTGGCAGTATTTTTCGGCCTGTCTTGGTGTGCAATTTCGATAGCGGGAATTATCTTTTCTAACTACAAAGAACCTTTGGCGAAATTGTGGGCAATACTCACCATTCCCGTCGCGCCTTACCTTGTAATAAGCAATGGGCTTATGCCCGCAACCTTAGTTCCAATTGCTACTATTTTTCCCATTTTACTGCTTTCTAATGGTTGGCGAATAAGTGCAATGGTAGTACTCGCATGCTGTACTTTTCTTGTGCCGTTTTACGAAGGGGATTATGACAAGGGCCTTTGGCTAAGGCTTTGTGTGACCAACCTTGTTGTGTCCCTTCTTATCTATGCTCTAGCGAGCCAATTAGAGAAAGCCCTTGTTGAGAGTAAAAACAAAACTCTTGAGCTAAACAGGGCGCTTGCAAGCGAAAAGCAAGCGTCGGCTGCACAATCACGATTCCTCGCCACTATGTCACACGAGATTCGCACGCCATTAAACGGTATTTTGGGATTGACCGATGTAGTGCTTTCTCATGATATTTCGGAAAGTGCACGGCCTAACCTCGAGAAGATTCAGCGTTCAGGACTCTCGCTAAACCGCATTTTGAACGACATACTAGATCTCTCCAAATTGAATGCGGGAAAACTTGCGCTGGAGATCATTCCCTTTGACCTAAAAAGTACTGCCAAAGATTGCGTGGCGTTTTATGCACAATTGGCGCAGAACAAAGGTATCTCACTGAGAATAGAAGTAGATAAAACATTAAATACTTGTGTTGTAGGGGACGCAACGCGCCTTTCTCAAGTGTTAAACAACCTAGTGAGCAACGCGATAAAGTTTACGCATCAGGGCAGTGTCACTTTAGGGCTATCGAAAGGTGAAGCGTCAAAGACCCATCAATTTGTCAGATTTTCAGTTAAGGATACGGGGGACGGGATTGATGCTTCTGAACAAGAGCGCGTATTCGATGCATTTACACAAGCCAACAGCAGCATTAATCGAATGCACGGGGGAACGGGACTTGGTTTACAGATAGTAAAAAGCTTGGTTGAAGCTATGGGCGGCACGGTTTATCTGAAAAGCGCGGTAGGTCAGGGGAGTGAATTTTATTTCGAGCTACCGTTTGAAATTGCAGATAGTGTAATCGGCGCTAAAGAACAGGAAAGCACACCGTCGTTCTCAAACCTTACTGTTTTGGTTGCAGAAGATAACGACATTAACCAGGTCGTAGCAAAATCCTTGTTAGAAGACACAGGATTGAAAGTTGCGCTTGCTAATAACGGTAAAGAAGCAGTAGATATTGCACTAAAGCAGCATTTCGACCTTATATTGATGGACTTACACATGCCTGAAATGAATGGCTCTGAAGCCGCTTTAGCGTTGCGAAAAGCTAACATCACTATTCCTATTATCGCGTTCACTGCTGCGGTGGTTGCCGAAGAAATAGATAAAGCGTTAGCATCCGGGATGAATGGATATCTCACAAAACCAGTCAATAAAACGGAACTACACGCTATGCTAACTAAATATTTGGGCGGAGAAATGTCTACAGAAAGTTCCTGTATTGCTAAAGGGGAATATACAGAGTAATGTGCCTATGAAATTGTCATTAATCCGAATAAACCCCTGTTACACAATAGATAATAATAAAAGTTCGCTTGGCCCAATCAAGTAAATAGTATTACTGCGAAAAGCAAAGCGTCTTATAAAAGGATTTAAGTTTGAAGTCACAAATACATATTATAATTGCCCTGCTATTTCTTGCTTTCACGAGCCTTCCGGCTAACAGCGAAACAGGCAGCGACAGCCAGCGTTACGAATTGAAGGTAGAGAAACTCCAATCTAAAGTGCTAAACGAGCAACGAGAAGTGGTTGTTCAGCTTCCAAAAGGCTACGCCGAAAACCCCGACAAGAAATACCCCGTTATTTATCGTCTAGATGGTGCGGGAAATCTTACTATGATGAATGCAGTGCTAGAATCGCTGCAATCTCAGAATGCTGCACCGGAAGTCATTATAGTCGCCATTGAAAATACCGACCGACTTCGCGATTTATATCCCACGGCAAATGAAGATCCAAACGGGCCTGTAGGCTATGGCGGTGGCGGTGCGAACTTTCTTTCCTTTATAACCACTGAGCTTATGCCGATGGTAGAGAAGAAATATCGCGTGCATGACTTTCGAGTGATAGAGGGTGCATCAGCCGGAGGTGTATTCGCGTTGTACGCACTTTCCCAGAAGCCTGAGCTTTTTAACGCCGCGCTGACTTACAGTGCTGCGGTGTGGTGGAACTATGGCGCATCTGCGAAAAGTACGGTTGCATTCTTAAAATCTGCCAATCATTTAGACCACTTCATTTACACGTCTATCGGCAATGAAGGCGCGCCCATGCGCGCATATTATAACGATATGATTTCTGGAATGCGGGCAAATCAACCTGCCGGGTTAAGATGGGAGAACGAAGCCTACGAGGGGGTTACACATAATTTGGTTTCAGCTGCTTCAACCTTTAGCGCTTACCACCATTTGTTCTTATCAGCTTATTTAAGGCCACAGCAGTTCAGTGGAGATATTAAAAGTATTAAAGACTATTACGCCCGTGTTTCAAAGCAGCGAGGCGAGAGACTCGACGCGCCGGAATGGGTTATTCGCGAATTAGGTTATCACTATGTGGGTAAACAAAATTACGACAAAGCCATCGCCTTGTTTAAATACGATATTGCTGAGTATCCTCAAACGCCAGACGCTTATAATGGCTTAGCCTATGGTTATGAGCAGATGGGCGAGTACAAAAAAGCGCTGGAAAGCGTAAACCAAGCCTTAGCACTTTCCACGTCTGAGCACGATGGCCATCAGGTTTATGTTAATAGACAAAAGCGCTTGCAGTCTTTATTGAAGGATTAAGTTATCTTGAACCATAAAAGCACAGTTAAACACGTAAATTGGATCGCCACTGCGGTTTTTATGGTTGGAATGGCCTTGGGAACGAGCGGGTGCAGTACCGTCACGACAGGCCAAACCGATCGCTGTATTGAGCAAGCTAACAACGCAGATGTTCATGGGGTGTACACCGCCGATGAGCAGCTAAATGCTTGCTTGGAGACTTACAAACTGCGACGTGATAAAGAAAGAACGGCAGGTGAAGCGTTTGCTGAAGACGTGCTGATCTCAGTTATTGATATTATTACCGACTAGAGCACCTTCGATTAAGCGAAAAAACCTTCCTACGTACAGTTATAAAAGCAAAGAAGGCAGAGTAATTTACTCTGCCTTCTTTGTTTTTGCTTCTCTATTAAAAGCATAAAAGCAAGCAAAGGTTAACACGTTATAGGAAGAGCCGATGCGAAATTTTTTGACCGCTGTATATGTACTTTCAATCACCGCCATAGCTAACGTTAATGCTAATCACATGCTCGATACTGTCGAAGAGCTGCAGCTTGCTAAGCAATACGATCAAAGTCGCACTGATATTAACGTAGCTGACTATTGGGTTAGTGAGAAGCTAGACGGTATTCGCGCAAGATGGAACGGTACTGAACTACTTACCCGTAATGGGAACAAGATATTCGCGCCAACATGGTTCACCGCCAACTGGCCAGAAACCACTATTGACGGCGAACTTTGGATAGGAAGAGGGGAGTTTGAACGTACAGCTTCTATTGTGCTTTCAACGATGACAAACATCGAGCTGCATTCTGTCGCTAACGCTTCATCTAGCACAGTGTCTTCAGCAGACACTGTAGCCGCAGCAAATTCTCTATCTGCAAAACGCTGGGCCAAAGTTAGATTTATGGCCTTTGACATGCCTATGATGGGTGAGCCCTTTGGTCGGCGACTCAACATGCTTAACAGCCTAAGTAAATCTACACCTAATCCAACGTTTGCAGTTATCCCTCAATTTAAGCTTACGTCTATTGCTTCACTTGATGAAAAGCTGGAGCAAGTAACCCAGGAAGGCGGAGAAGGGTTAATGCTTCATCATGAACAAGCGCTGTACACATCCGGGCGAAGTGACATGTTGCTCAAAGTAAAACGCTTTGAAGATGCAGAAGGGAAAGTACTGGCATTGCTTCCGGGAAAAGGACGATTTAAGGGAATGATGGGCTCGCTTCTTGTAGAAACGCGAGAAGGCATTCAATTTAAATTAGGAACGGGCTTTTCAGAAAATGAGCGCCAATCTCCACCCGCTATCGGTAGCTGGGTAACTTTTAAGTACTACGGCTTAACTAAAAATGGAAAGCCAAAGTTTGCAAGCTATCTTCGCACCAGACCTCAGACAGACTTGCCCAATTAACAATTATTTACTGCCAGTATAGTCACAATGAACTGCCTCTCACTTACTGTTGTTATACCAATCCGCATGGATAAGTGCCCACTCAGAAGGCGCTGGCAAGTTTCCTAGCAAAGCGTGGGAATGCAGGAATGGTTGTTCCCTTTCAAATTCCCAGAATGAAGCTAGGAAGCTTGCCAGACCTTCCCGAAGGGCGAGTTTTAAATGTCCGTACTCTTTATTGTGTCACCTTGATGTAGAACCACTATACCTGCGGTAACACGCCGCGATTACGAACATTTTAACTCTCGCTGAGTGGGTAATTATCTATGCGGATTGGCCCCTTGTCTTTAAGTCATAAAGCCCTATAACTTTACTACATGTTAATTGCTAAAATGACTTTGCTTATTTCTTTTTAATCGCTTTTGTCGTTTAAAAGTAATGGTATGAATAGCGATTATAAGTGAATTAAAAGGGCGCTAAATTTAAAAAATGAGCCCGTGAAGTTATACTGTTGATGATTTATTAAACACACCTTGCGTCAAGTGCGTACAAGACCGTTTACTCCCATTGCGCAAGCTAACTTAGAGGAAGAGACTGTGTTACAAGACTATCGCAATCACGTTGAAGAACGTGCCGCTCAAAATATTCCACCTAAACCGCTTAACGCTGAACAGGTAGCTGGCCTGGTTGATTTATTAAAGAACCCGCCAGCAGGCGAAGGGGATTTTCTTTTAGAACTGCTGTCAGAACGTGTACCGCCTGGGGTTGATGAGGCAGCTTACGTTAAAGCTGGGTTTTTAAGTGCAATCGCAAAAGGTGAAGACAGTTGTGAGCTTATCTCTAAAGAGAAAGCCGTTGAACTGCTAGGAAATATGCACGGTGGCTACAACATTGCCACTTTAGTGGAGCTACTTGATGATAAAGCGCTTGCGCCGTTGGCAGCGAAAGAGCTGAAACATACTCTTTTAATGTTTGACGCTTATCACGATGTGGAAGAAAAGCACAAAGCGGGTAACGAGCATGCCACTGACATCATTAAATCTTGGGCTGAAGGTGAGTGGTTTACGTCGCGTAAGTTAATGGACGATAAAATCACTTACACCGTGTTTAAAGTAACAGGTGAAACTAACACTGATGATTTGTCGCCAGCCCCTGACGCATGGTCTCGCCCAGATATTCCTCTGCACGCCCTGGCAGCTTACAAGATGCCCCGCGAAGGTTTAGAGCCAGAAGAGCCAGGTGTTAAAGGCCCAATGGCGCAAATAGAAGAAGTCAAAAGTAAGGGGTATCCCGTAGCGTTTGTCGGTGATGTAGTTGGAACCGGCTCGTCACGCAAGTCGGCAACTAACTCTGTATTGTGGTTCTTTGGTGAAGACTTACCGGGTGTGCCTAATAAACGAGGCGGTGGTGTATGCATTGGTTCAAAAGTTGCGCCTATCTTCTTTAACACAATGGAAGACGCCGGTGCATTGGTGTTTGAAGCCGATGTGGAAAAAATGAACATGGGTGATGTGATAGACATCTATCCGTTTGAAGGAAAAATCACCAACCATGAAACCGGTGAACTTCTTGCAGAATACAGCTATAAGTCGAAGGTGATTCTGGATGAAGTGCGCGCAGGTGGACGTATCAACCTGATTATTGGCCGTGGCCTTACCGAGAAGGCGCGTGAGACACTAGGTTTAGGCCCAACGGATTTATTCCGTACGCCTGAACAGCCAAAAGACAGCGGCGCGGGTTTCTCGTTAGCGCAGAAAATGGTGGGTAAGGCGTGCGGTGTCGACGGTATTCGCCCAGGCACCTACTGCGAACCTAAAATGACAACCGTGGGCTCGCAAGATACCACAGGGCCAATGACCCGCGATGAGCTTAAAGACCTAGCCTGTCTTGGCTTTACTGCCGATTTAACCATGCAGTCATTCTGTCACACCGCCGCTTACCCAAAGCCGGTGGATATAGAAACGCAGCACACGCTGCCTGATTTTATAATGAACCGCGGTGGCGTATCGCTTCGTCCTGGTGACGGCATTATACACAGCTGGTTAAACCGCATGCTGCTGCCTGACACAGTAGGCACGGGTGGTGACTCGCATACTCGTTTCCCATTGGGTATTTCATTTCCTGCGGGTTCTGGCCTAGTCGCGTTCGCTGCGGCTACTGGCGTTATGCCGCTGGATATGCCCGAGTCGGTATTGGTGCGATTTAAGGGAGAAATGCAGCCGGGCATTACGCTACGCGACCTAGTACACGCCATTCCGCTATACGCCATCAAACAAGGGCTGTTAACGGTAGAGAAAAAAGGCAAGATCAACGCCTTCTCTGGCCGTATTTTAGAAATCGAAGGACTAGAGAACTTAACCGTAGAACAGGCGTTCGAGCTTTCTGACGCATCGGCGGAGCGTTCAGCAGCCGGTTGTACTATCAACTTATCTGAAGCGTCGATTGCTGAATACCTGCGTTCAAACATTACCATGCTACGCTGGATGATTAACGAAGGTTATGGCGACCCACGTACCTTAGAGCGTCGCGCGCAGAAAATGGAAGAATGGTTAGCTAACCCAGAGTTGATGCGCGCCGATGCAGATGCTGAGTACGCTGAGGTAATCGAAATTGACCTTAACGATATTAAAGAGCCAATTGTGTGCTGCCCTAATGATCCTGACGATGCGAAAACCTTATCTGACGTTGCAGGCGATAAGGTAGACGAGGTCTTCATTGGTTCATGTATGACAAACATTGGTCACTTCCGCGCAGCCGGTAAGCTACTTGAGCAATACAACAAAACACTGCCAACCCGTTTATGGATGTCACCACCGACTAAGATGGACAAAGCCCAGTTAATGGAAGAGGGCTATTACAATATTTATGGTCGCGTAGGCGTACGTACAGAAATGCCCGGCTGCTCACTATGTATGGGTAACCAAGCACGGGTGGATGCGGGCACAACGGTGCTTTCAACGTCTACTCGTAACTTCCCTAACCGCCTGGGCGATGGGGCGAATGTATATTTGACCTCAGCAGAGCTTGCTGCAGTGGGTGCCATTGTTGGGCGCATTCCAACTGCTGAAGAGTACATGGAATACGCTAGCAAAATTAACGCAATGTCGGGTGAAGTATTCCGCTACTTAAACTTCGACAAAATGCCTAGCTTTAAAAAGGCTGAGGAAGAAGCAAAAGCGCGCATTATTCCAACATTGAATGTTGCTTAAAATAGTGTATAAACTACAAAGCCGGTGACCGTTAAGGTGACCGGCTTTTTTTATGGCGAAAAGGAATGTCTAATGGGAAAATCTTTCTTTATTGTTGCTGCACTTGTATTAACCTTAGGGTGTGCAAAAGCGCAGGTTGACCCTGTATCGTCGCTGAATTCAGTGGACTTTGAATCCATTACACTTGAGATTGGCGGCAAGCACTATGAAGTTGAGTATGCCAAAACCTTTGAACAACGCGCACAGGGCCTTATGTTTCGCAAAGCCTTGTGTGAAGACTGCGGTATGTTTTTTAAGTTTTCTAGCCCAAAGTTTGCGGGCATGTGGATGAAAAATACCTTTGTTCCTCTAGACGTAGCATTTATCGACAGAAAAGGCGTAATAACGGATATAAAACCTCTCACTCCGCATAGTTTGGAGTCGGTCGGATCATCGAAAGAGGTACTTTACGCGTTGGAAATGAACCAAGGGTGGTTTGCCGAGAATAATATAAAAGTAGGCGACCAAATAACGATTGATTAACCGCGCAAAAGGCGCGGTTGCTGCTAGCGAAATGCTAGTTTTATTCTGGAGTTAAATATAGTGACAAATGCCTTATCGATAGCTAAGTTCGGTGGAACTAGCGTTGCGAATTACGAAGTAATGCAAAACTGCGCCCGAATTGTTGCCGGTAATGACAAAACGCGCATTGTGGTAGTGAGCGCTGCGGCAGGTGTAACCAATCACCTGGTAAGCTTAGCGCACACACCTATGACGCAACAGCAAATTGAAGAGACCTGTCAGGCCATTATCAATATTGAGCTTGCCATTCTTAACAAGTTGAAAGATAAAGACGCGGTTGAGCCAAAACTCAACGACTTGTTAGATGAAATGCGAAGCTTAGCGTTTCATGAAGAAATCCTTCACCGCGATGATTTAAAAGATCAGCTGCTTTCAATGGGTGAGCGGATGTCATCGCTGATGTTCTCTTCAGTGCTTGCAGAGCAGGGCGTAAAAACCATGAACTTTGACGTACGTAAGGTGTTACGTACGGACAGTGAGTTTGGAGAAGGTGCGCCGCAAATCGAAGAAATCGAAAAGCTGTCTAAACAATTGCTGGCACCTGAAATTAAAGACGCGATAGTGGTTACTCAAGGCTTTGTTGGTGCTGACGAGGAAGGCCGTACTACAACGCTAGGTCGTGGTGGTTCAGATTTTACGGCGGCGCTACTTGCTGAAGCGCTTGATGCCGAATCGTGTGAGATTTGGACTGACGTAACAGGGGTGTACACAACTGACCCGCGCATCACGCCAGCTGCTCATCCGTTACCTGAACTCAGCTTTGAAGAAGCGGCGGAAATGGCCACCTTTGGTGCCAAGGTACTACATCCTGCCACTATGGAGCCTGCACTTCGCAAGGACATTAAGGTGTTTGTAGGCTCTAGTAAGGAGCCAGAAAAGGGCGGTACATGGATTGTGCGTGATTGTGAGCACGAACCACCGTATCGAGCTATTACTCGCCGTAAAGAGCAGGTAATGGTGACAGTGAAAACTCCGAAGATGATGTATGCGCAAGGCTTCCTACAGCAGGTATTTGCCATCATCGCTAAGCACAAGCTAAGTGTTGATTTGGTTACCACATCAGAAATCTCGGTATCTTTTACCCTTGATAACCCTGCAAACTCTGTGGCTCAGCGACTAAACAAAGAAACCATTGCTGAACTTGAAACTATCTGTGATGTGAAAGTAGAAAAAGGTTACGACCTTGTCACGGTTGTAGGTAACAACATGCAAACCGCTGTTGGTGTTTCTAGCAAGATTTTAGCTGCGGTTTCAGATTTCAACCTGCGTATGATTTGCTTTGGCGCCAACCCGCACAACCTATCGTTCTTGGTTAACGAGACCGACAGTGACGACGTGGTTCGCAAGCTTCACACGGCGTTATTTGAATAAGCACCTACTGTGCTGAATGACCCCAAAAATCGGTCGCCTTAAAGGCGGCCGTTTTTATTTCACATCAGTTTGTAGATGATTTCAAAATGTCGACCGGTACAATGATTTCGTGACGTTTATTCCACGGTAGGGTGAAAGGCGAGTCGTAGCCCATATAGCTAGGTTCACCATCAAGCTCAATATTATTGTCCCTAAGGGCTTTAAGCAGTTTATTCGTATACTGCTTCTTATCGCTGTCCTTGTTGAAACCTGAATAACGAATAGCGGCTACCGTTCTCGCTGGTACAGTAACCAGCGATACATCTTTGTGCGTAGGCACAGGAGCGCTTTTAATGTCATATTTGCTGGGCAAGAAAAACATCATTGTTTCTGAAGATGAGACTTCGACAGGAGAGGTCATTGCAATTTCTTGAGAGCGCTTTCCAACTTCTACGGGGGACGTCATTGACACATTGCTACTGGATGTATTCTCACCAGAGATATAATTAAAGAGTAGTTGAAATGCTCCGTTATCTTCATTCCCACTAGACATTACGCCTAACGCTTCATTGTAATGCCTCACTTCAATATCTTCATCAAGGGTCTTAATGGAATAGGGAAGGGTTTCTGTATCTTTGTAATATGATGGCTCAGCCTGGATCATTGTTGACACCAATAAAGTAGTAATGAAAAGAGGCAAGCGAAAACGGGAAAATATCATTCTTTTTTAGTGGTTTGTTACGAATAGTCCTTATACGAATTAAAGCCGATTAATGCTCAGTTAAACGGTTCTAAAGTAACTATCTATGCATTCCTAAAGTGTGCCAGATTAATTGTCGGACACAAAAAAGGGGCTAAAAGCCCCTTCTTAAAACAGGTTTGCAAAAAGCGTTACACTTTAAACTGTCTGATAGACTGTTGTAACTCTTCAGCAAGTCGAGCCACTTCATGGCTAGACTCAGACGTTTGCTGTGCTCCAGCTGTCGTCTCTTCAGCGATACCCACAATAGTTTCAAGCTTTTCGCTGATCTCTTGTGATACCGTATTCTGTTCACGGGCAGACTGCTCAATTTGAGAGCTCACGTCATGGGCTTTGTGAACGGCGTCTGAGATGATATCCAACGCCTGTGTAGCCTTTTCAGTTTGTGCCACACACGCCGCAGTTTGCTCTTTACCTTGATTCATCACCGATACCGCTTTTTCAGCACCCGCTTGAAGCACTTCAATCATTGCGTTGATTTCTTGTGTCGATTCTTGAGTTCGGCTGGCGAGGGTTCTTACTTCATCAGCAACAACCGCAAAGCCTCGACCTTGTTCACCAGCACGCGCTGCCTCAATAGCAGCATTCAAGGCGAGCAGGTTGGTTTGATCTGCAACACCACGGATAACGTCTAAGATGCCACCAATGCTTGCGCTGTCTTGATGAAGCTTATTGATAACGTCTGCCGCTTCTTGAACGTCACGAGATAAGATCTCAATGGTGTTCTTATTCTCTAGAGAGATTTGGCGCACGTTCTCAGCCTCAGCATCCGCATGGCGAATTTGACTTAGCGTATCTTCAGCGTTTTGCACAACCAGCTGCGACGTAGAGTGCATTTCTGTGGTTGCTGTTGCTACTTGGCCAATTTGTGATTTCTGATCCTGAATTGAATGCGTCGTTTGCGCCGTCACTGCAGACGTTTGTTCTGAGGCGGCTGCCAGCTGTTCAGCACGAACGTTAATGGCTGTAATGAGCTCCTTCAGGTTTCCAATTAGCGTATTGCAGTTTCGGGCTAAAAGACCAAATTCGTCTTGCGCCGAATCGTCTAGACGGTGAGTAAGGTCACCCGATGAAGCCACCGTCAGAAGTTCATTTACACGATAAAGCGGACGTGTGATTGCGCGAACGGTCACGTAGCCAATAAATGCTGCTACTGCAATCGAGATAATAACAACCACAATAACGAACGTGTTGCCCGTCGCAATGGCGCCGTTAACCTGACTTTCTACATGTGTCGCTTTCTTGTCTGCAAGGTTGAGCAGGTTTTCAAGAGCGACAACCGCTTGCGCGATATTTGAGTCTGAAGCGTTAAGCGCTTTTTCAGCATCATTTCTACGCTCTAGACGATCAACATGAAGCTGAACCACGCCATCGTTAGCTTTAATCGCATTGATTGCGTTGTTAACCAAGTCGTTAATGTCATCAAGAGTACCAGAATCATCGCGACCGCCCGCAGTTTGCATCATGTCGCTTAATTGCGTGACCACTTTCTCGACAACCAAATCAACTTCGTTGCCTAGCGTCTGCGAACGAACCAGTGTCTCTGTCTTAATGTACTCGTATGAAACCGTGAGCAAAGAAAGCAGCGACGTCTCAAGTTGGCCGCCGATTTCTGCCGCACGTCGTAGGTTAGGGTCGCGCTGAACAGCATCTAAGTCTGAGAAATCTAGAAGGTAGGTAGATGCATCGTCTGCGTTGTCTTCGGCGTCACCCAGTCTGTCTTGAATTGTGTTGCGTATATCAAGGTACATTTGGTGATTTTTGTACATCGCTTCAACATTGGTGATATATGCTTCATATGATTCACGTACAGTATTCAGCGTGCTCTTTAGTTCTGGCTCGTTATTAACGGCCTGCGCCAGTTTCTTATATTCACTCTCAAAGGTGTCTTTGGCAGAGTTAAAAGACGCTCGTTTGTCTTTTAAGCCATTTAGATCTTCTTCGATGTAGCTCTCGAAGGTAAGTCGGCCCATATTGAGAAAGCTGGCTTTAAGTGCATTGCTGCCTGCTACTGTGGGTAATGCAACGTCATTTACTTCTTCCGTTGCTGAGCCTATTGAGTTGAGGTTATAAAGTGAAACAACACTAATGACGATCAGAAGTGCGCTAATCGCTACAAATCCCCCGATTACGCGTGTGGCTACCGTTATTTTCATCGGAACTCCTGGATGAGTGTTTTTTATTTTTATCCCTAACGATATTACCCGTCTCAGCTAACAAAATATAGCGATTAAAGAAGCTAGTTTGCTCAATTACTGAGTAGATAATGAGACATTATCGTTACTATCGTAAGTAAGTGTATCGGCTACAATAACTTAATGTTTATTTTATTTAGCACTTAAGTGTAGAAAGTTTAACTGGTAATACCAGTTGGTGCGTCAAATTATACACGTAAACATGTGCGAATTGGATAATTGCGGAGCCAGTAAACTCTGGTTTTAGGCAGAAACACTCACAAGCGAAGCGGAGTTCAGGTTTAGCAAAGTCATGCTTTGCCCCCAAACATATCCTGTATCTAAGCCGATAAATTGATGACTGTTTGTTTGGCCCGACAGAGCTGCCCAATGCCCAAATACCACTCGTTGATCATCACCGAGCTTTTTATTCTCTACTTCAAACCATGGTTTTAACGTGCTACTAGTGCTGTGGGATACTGCGCTGGGATGAGATTTGTTATCAAAATCGAGTGTGCCATCGGTATGAACAAAACGCATGCGCGTACACGCATTCACAATAAAACGCAGTCGCTCATCACCCTTAAGTTTATCTGACCAGTTGTTGGGTTTATTACCATACATTTCTGAAAGAAAAGCAGCGTAATTGTCGGATTTTAGGATGTTGCTAACTTCGTCACTAAGTGAAACGCACTCATCGATAGACCATTTAGGATAGAGTCCAGCATGCACCATTACTGATTGCTCATCTAACTTCATTGCCAACGGGAACTGACGCAACCAGTCAATAAGTTCGGCCAAGTCTGAAGCATTAAGTAGAGGCTCTAATTTGTCGGATTTTTTTGCTTTGCGGATGCCGTTTACAACGGCAAGTAAGTGAAGGTCGTGGTTTCCTAAAACACTGCTAAACTGGCTGCCGAGAGACTTTAAAAAGCGCAATGTGCTCAAAGAATCTTCTCCTCGAGCAACTAAATCACCTACTGCGAGTAGCGTATCGTTTTCTTCGTCGAATTTTACTTTATCTAACGCGCGACGAAGACCATCGTAACAGCCTTGTATATCACCAATGACGTACGTGTTACCTTGCGACATAGAAACCTTAATGAAGAATACTTGGAATGGCTAATCGGAAAACGTCGATAGGAACGCGAAAACGCTCGCCGCTCTCTAATTCCATTACATAGTAGCCTTCCATATTCCCAACCGGTGTGTCAATGACAGCGCCACTGGTATAGTCAAAATGCTCGCCCGCTTTCATGATAGGTTGCTTGCCTACAACCCCATCACCTTCAACTTCTGATGTTTTGCCATTTGCATCGGTAATTTTCCAGTAGCGACTGAGTAATTGCACCGTATGGTCGCTATTGTTCTCAATCGTAATGTGGTACGCGAAGGCAAATTGCTTTGAATCTGACGGAAGGTGGTCGGGAAGGTGACGGGTTTTCACCCGCACCTTAATATCAAGTACATCCATAGAGAACTTACTGCTCTTGTTGGTGCTCTTTTGCCGACACAGCGTTTGCTATTGTGGCAAAATTGTTAAGTGATAATACTTCTGCGCGAGAGGTAGGATCGATACCTAGCTCACGGATCTCCTCTTCACTTAAACTGTCTTTCAGCGAGTTGCGAATGGTTTTTCGGCGCTGGTTGAACGCTTGCGCACAGACGCGCTCAAGCGTATTTACAGACTCAACGTCTACTGGCGGAGCCTGATGCGGCACTAGCTTCACTACTGCAGAATCAACCTTCGGGGGTGGCTTAAAGGCACCCGGCGGAACATTGAGTACCGGAATAACGTGGCAGTAATACTGCGCCATTACGGAAAGCCTGCCGTAATTTTTAGAACCTGGTCCTGCTGCTAAGCGGTTTACCACTTCTTTTTGAAGCATAAAGTGCATATCTTCTATGCAGTGAGCATGATCAAAAAGGTGAAACATTAGTGGTGTCGAAATGTTGTAGGGCAAGTTACCAAATACGCGAAGCTTTTTGTCTTTGACTGGCATTTCTTTAGAAAGGGCGCCAAAGTCCATGGTCATTGCATCTTGTTCAATAACCGTTAGCTTATTGCCGTTAAATGGATGGTGTCTCAATCGCTTAGCAAGATCTCTGTCTAGCTCAATGACTGTGAGTGCATCTACTTCTTCACAAACAGGATCTGTTAATGCGCCTAAACCGGGTCCAATTTCTACCAGGTTTTGTTCATTTTTTGGCGCGATGGCCGCAACAATCTTGCCTATCACGTAATCATCGTGAAGGAAGTTTTGTCCGAATCGCTTTCTGGCCGTATGGCCTAAGTGTGTTTTACTCATTGTTGATGATGTGCAAGCTCGATGGCTTTTTCCAATGCTTTTCTGAAACTACCGGCGTCGGCTTCACCTGTTCCTGCTAAGTCTAATGCAGTACCGTGATCTACCGATGTACGAACGAAAGGTAACCCTAGCGTGATATTCACTGAAGCCCCAAAACCCTTATATTTTAGCACGGGTAAGCCTTGGTCGTGATACATAGCCAGCACTACGTCAGCATTTTCCAGATATTTGGGTTGAAATATGGTGTCTGCAGGTAGAGGGCCTGTGATCTTTAAGCCTTCTTCTCTTAGTTCGTTAAGCGCCGGAATGATGGTATGAATTTCTTCAGTGCCAATGTGACCATCTTCACCCGCGTGAGGGTTCAAGCCACACACATAAATGTGAGGTTCTTTAACGCCAAACTTCAATTTAAGGTCGGTGTTGATGATATGAATGACCTTATGAAGACGCTCTCGGGTGATAGCTTTCGCTACATACTCAAGGGGAATATGCGTGGTGGCAAGCGCTACATTAAGACCTTCAGTTGCCAGAAGCATAACCACATCAATGGTATTGGACTGATACGCAAAAAACTCAGTATGACCGCTGAATGATACCCCTGCTTTGTTGATAATGCCTTTGTGTACGGGGCCGGTAACGACGGCGTCGAAGTCGCCATCCATATTTGCCTGACATGCCTGGCGCAGAGTTTCTACTACGTATAACCCGTTTTCGCTATCAAGCTCGCCTGGCGTAACGTCAACGGATTTATCTATTTGCTTTATAAACAACGAACCCGCATCTTGAATTTGCGGGTTAGTGGCATCGTAATCGATTAGCGTTAATGGCAGCCCCAAGGCGCTTGCTCGTGCTTTGAGCATTTCGCCATCGGCAAACACGACAAGCTGCGCTTGCCATGCTTCCTGGGCCAGTTTTATGATCAAATCTGGCCCGATACCTGCCGGTTCTCCCGGCGTTATTGCTATTTTAATTGGTGTACTCATGAATAACTTATTGTTACGAGTCGACAACTTCTACGTAAGCGGCATCACGCATCTCACGTAACCAGTTCTCGGTTTCCTCTGAAAATTTACGGTTGAAGATAAGCTGGTAAGCTTTATCTTCTTTGCGCTTATCGGTAGCGTCATCAATACGACGTTCAATAAGCTGAATTAAATGCCAGCCGTGCACGGTACGAACAGGTTCACTAAATTCTCCAGGCTCAAGCTGTGCAAGTGCGTCTTTAAACTCAGGCACGTAATTATTTGGATCCGACCAGCCAAGCTCGCCACCGCGAAGGGCTGAACCAGGATCTTCTGAATGCTCTTTAGCTAGCTCTGCAAAATCAGCTTCACCATTTTTCACCTCTTCCTTGAAGCGGTTTAGCATGGCTTTAGCTTTGTCTTCGCTAAGAATGATTGACGGCTTAACAAGAATGTGGCGAGAGTTTACTTCTTCCACCGTGACTTTCTCAATACCGCGCGTATCTAATACTTTTAGGATATGAAAGCCTGCACCGCTTCGAATAGGTCCAACAAGAGCATCTTTGTCTTTGTTTTGAATAGCTTCAGCAAAAAGCGTCGGCATGGCGTTAATGTTAAGCCAGCCCATGTCACCGCCTTCGAGCGCTTCGTTACCTGATGATGACGCAATGGCGATTTTAGCAAAATCAGAGCCTGACTCTAATAGTGAAATGACTTTGTCTGCACGCTCACGTGCCGATTGAATATCTTCATCTGTAGGCTCTGGCGGGAAACCAATAAGAATGTGACCTAAGCGATATTCAGCTTGAGTAGCGCCTTGCTGTTCCATCAGGTCAATCAAGGTTTCAATTTCTTGAGGTGTAATATAAACACGGCGACGTACGTTAGCACGGCGAACTTCACCCATGATAACTTCTTCGCGAATGTCTTCGCGGTAATCATCGTATGCAATACCTTCTGCCGCTAATTGGGCACGAAGTTCTTCAATCGTTGCATTTTGATTCGCTGCAATGTTGCTAATGGTTTGCTCTAGCTGTGGATCGCTAATGCGAATACCCATACGCTCTGCCATTTGAAGCTGAAGGCTCTTAGTGATTAAACGCTCAATTGCCTGTGTACGAAGCGCACGATCTGACGGTAGCTGTTGATTATTAGCTTCTGCGTTGCGTTTAACGTCTTGTACAAGGGCATCAATTTCGCTTTCAAGCACAACACCTTGGTCAACAATTACGGCCACGCGGTCAAGCATGACCTCTTGCGCAACACTGTTAAACGAGAGTAGGGCACCTAACATCAATGCACGGATAATGAACTTCATACACACTCTTTTATTATTGGTTGATTGCATTTAAGCGCTGTAAGCGCTCAACTGCGGGTTAATTTAAACTATAAGGCTGACGATAGCCAAACATACCGTCTTGAAGCATGCTTCTTTGGGTACCAGATGACCCGATGCCTTTGAAAATAAATTGTAGCGATATTCCAGAATCAAAATCGTCTGTTGTCTGTTCGCCGCTAGCATTGTAACGGTTGTTCAGACTGCGCTGCGCAACTAATCGCACCGCCCAACAGCATGACTCATACTGGATACCTGCATAGGTTTCTACACTTCTATTGCGTTCAAGATCTCGGTAAGTACGGCCAACCCACTGCCAATTTTCAGAAATAGGCCAGCTTGCCGAAATACCAATTTGATCTATGGTTTCACCACTGAGATCGCGAACATAGCGATGACTTAATTGAATAAAGCGCGAATCATCCTTGCGGTATTCAATACCCACACTGCTTAAGTCAACTTTGTCTGTGTCAGTGGTCACTTGCACATCAGAATGGAAGAACCAGTTTTTATTAAAGCGCCAATCCACTTCAGCGGCGAGCGCTGAACGATCTTGATTCTTGGTTGCCGCAATGACTTTGTTATCTTCAAGGTAGAATATCTGACCCACACTAAGAACAAATTGTTCCCGATTGTTTTTATCCAACATGCGTGTGGTCGCGCCAAGGGTGATTTGGTTGTTATCGCTTATCCTATCAAGACCAGTAAACTCCTGACCTCTAAACAACCCTTCAACGTCGGTTAACAGCGGCGTTGAGTCATAGAATCCAATCGCAGTTTGGTCTTCATACGATGTATAAAGATATTGAATCTTTGGCTCTAAAGTCATCGACATATCGTCGCTGAACCACGATTTATCCCTTTCAAAGTATAATGCGCCATAAAGGCGAGCTTGTCCTAATGTGCGTTCAACATCTTCTTTTAAGTCAGTTCCTTCAACATTGTCTTGTTGATAAACCGTTTGAAAAAGCGTGGTTTCTGCGACAAGTTCACCCCATGCTGCGCGAAGCGGCACCGCTAAAGTAGGTGCAACGTGAAAACGAGTGGCCGTTGGAGCGGT
This sequence comes from Alteromonas sp. CNT1-28, assembly GCF_022348345.1. Classification (NCBI taxonomy): domain Bacteria; kingdom Pseudomonadati; phylum Pseudomonadota; class Gammaproteobacteria; order Alteromonadales; family Alteromonadaceae; genus Alteromonas; species Alteromonas sp. CNT1-28. Next base: position 212,968 of record NZ_JAKREZ010000006.1, read on the forward strand.
ATCGAGAGTGTTGTCAAAGTGTGCGACTTCTGAGTCTAGGTTGAACTCTAGATATTCACCTAACGCTTTGTTGTAGTTGATTTTGATCTCAGGTACGGCGCGATAGCTATCTGCAGTATTACCCAGTACTTCAAAATCTTTTATCTGCATATTTACGGATAGATTTTGCGAGTAGTAACTTAATCCAACGCTACGATATAGGTGGGTGTCAGCGCGACTATAATAATCTGAACCAAGGTCAACTAAATAGTTGTCGTCACTTAATCCGTTGAAATCAACGTTTAGTAACCAGTTGTCAGCTATAAGCCCTTGATGCTCCAAGCGATAAAAATATCGGTCAGGGTTCCCACTAATATCTGAGTCGCTCGGCAAGTACTCCACGTACGCTTTGCCTTGGCTACGCTCCGTTAGATAACGGAACTCAGTATTCAGCTGAAGACCGCGAAGGGTCATCAATCGCGGTGAGATGGTCATGTCATAGTTGGGGGCAATGTTCCAGTAAAAAGGCTGCGTATAGTCGACGCCCGTTCTGCTTGAACTTGTTAACTCTGGAAACAATAAGCCCGTTTGGCGCTCGTTGCTAACAGGGAACGCAAAATACGGTAAATAAAACACTGGAACATCGGCAATGTAGAAGCGTGTGTGTTTGGCTTGGCCCCATACGGTCCCTTTTTCCAAACTAATTTCACTGGCGCGTATTAGCCAGTCTTCATCGCCTTCAGGACACGTAGTGAAGCTAACTTCTTTGAGCACAATTCCCGTGTCTGTATCTAATACAATATCTTTTGCGGCTCCCTGACCCACAAAACCCGTCAGCTGATAGCGGGTATTTTGCATTTCTAAGCGCTCTTCTTCAGAGCGAAGGGTCACGGCATCACTTTCTACTTTTAACTGCGAGTCTTGATACGTTACGTCGCCTTTCGCAATAAGGTCTCTGCCACTTCCGTTAATTTGTGCTTGAGATGCACTAATTACCGCAGTATCTGACGTGATATCAACATTACCAGAAAACAGCGCTACGGTATCTTGGATAATTTCAGTACGGTTAGCTTCAACTTTAACGTGGCCTTTGGGCATTAATGCCTGGCTACTGAAAGTAACAGGTTCGACTGAGCAGAATGCAAGAGGGGCTGCATCTGACGTTGGTTTAGAATTTGAAGCTGTCGTTTCCTGTGCAAACGCGACTGTAGGCAAAAGAGTCGCGGAAACAAGCATGGCGCAGGTGTTTTTCATGCGTTAATGGGCGGCCTGTTTTGTTGTATGTTGCTTTTAAACCCAAGTAAGACGACGTCCGTCTCGGTTAGTTCGACATAACGTTTAAAAAAACAGTGATAATGCACATTACTTCTTGGCAAAGAGTTAATGTAGCTTTCACTCGCTATTACTATTTATATAAGCGCTCAATTCTAAGCACTTCTGTCGTAATTACCAACCATTCAGACAAAAAAATGCACTTTTATATGCACAACACATCAAAGACGGAGGCAATTAGTGGCAGTAAGCTTGATTTCAAGCTGCACAAGCCCTAGTTAATTAACTTATGTATTTGATATGATGATTGGTATAACGCGCTCTGCACGGCGTGATTTCACTACAGTAACATCAACTTTCTAAACAGTGCACCAACGGAGTATGACGCGATGTCAATTTGGGGAAAAATCCTCGGCGCCTTGTTCGGCTTTATGTTTCTTAAAATACCTGGGGCGATCTTAGGGCTGTTAGTCGGGCACTTTTTTGATAAAGCCTATCGCCAAGACTTCAATCAGCTAGGCGGCTTTGGGCGCTTTTTTACCGATCAGGACAATCTGAAGCAGCAAGCTATTTTCTTTCATAGTTTGTTTAGTGCGTTAGGCCATCTTGCTAAGTCTGACGGCAAAGTAACGGACAGAGAAATTCAAATCGCCACAGCATTAATGGACGAGATGCGTTTAACTGGGGATGCCCGTCGTGAAGCTCAGGATGCATTTAGAGAAGGCAAAGCGCGAGACTTTCCTTTAGTCGATACGTTGAAAGGTTTTTATGACGCCAGCCACGGTAGACGGGATATTCTTCAAGTATTCTTAGAGATTCTTATTCAAGCCGCTTTCGCCGACGGTCAGCTTTCACAGGAAGAATACAACGTACTTGAAAAAGTAGCGAAGCCACTAGGCTTTAGGCGTCGTGATTTAGATTATCTAATTTCAATGTATGAAGCTGAAATACGCTTTAGGCAGCGGTCTAACTCTGGCTCAGGACAACGCACTCATTCAGGTCAACGTCAGCACAGCCAATCAGCCTATTCAGAACAGCAAAGTTTAGATGATGCCTATCACATATTAGGTGTGACGGCATCCGACGATGAAAAGACAATAAAGCGTGCCTACAGGAAGCGCATGTCTGAGCATCACCCCGATAAGCTGGTGTCTAAAGGGCTACCTGAACAGGCAATGGAAATTGCGAAAAAGAAAGCGCAAGATATTCAATCAGCCTACGAGCTGATTAAGCAAAAGCGTGGCTTTTAGATGGCAAAAACTCAACGTGAGTTAACTTATGTGCCTGCAGCGAGTCAGGCGCATATCGATGGTTTTATCGAGATGCTTTGGCTTGAGAAAGGACTGTCCGATCATACTCAGCAGAGCTATCGCACCGACCTTACTAAGCTTGCTATCTTCAGCAACAATCAAGGCGTAAAAGATATCGCTGTGCTGACCACTGAGCAGCTTCAGGACTATTTAGCCTATCGTCACGACAAGGGGCTGTCCACACGTAGCACGCAACGTGCGCTTAGCGCTATCCGGGCGTTTTTCGTATTCCTAATTAGTAAGCAGGTTCGTGTTGATAGCCCAGTTTCCGCGCTGTCTAATCCGAAAACACCCAAAGCTTTGCCTTCTTCACTCAGTGAGCAACAAGTTGAAGATTTGCTAAATTCCCCCCTTACCGACGACCCTATTGAATGTCGGGACAAGAGCATGCTTGAAGTGCTTTACGCGACCGGCCTTCGTGTAAGTGAGCTTATTGGGTTAACAATGGATCAAATAAGCCTTCAGCAAGGCGTAGTTAGGGTTGTGGGTAAAGGGAATAAAGAGCGCTTAGTGCCCCTTGGTGAAGATGCAATAGAATGGCTGCTGACCTATATTAAAACAGCAAGACCGATACTCGCCAGTAAAGCTTCTGATGTGGTATTTCTGAGCAAGCGTGGACAGAAAATGACGCGCCAAACATTTTGGCATCGCATTAAATACTATGCGGTGAAAGCGGGAATTGAGCAGCACCTTTCTCCCCACACGTTGCGTCATGCCTTTGCGACACACCTTTTGAATCACGGTGCTGATTTACGTGTGGTACAAATGCTATTGGGGCACAGCGATTTGTCAACGACTCAAATATACACCCATGTAGCGACAGAGCGACTTCAAACTTTAATCCACAGTCATCACCCACGTGGCTAAATTGGCTAAATATACAAATAAAGAATGCTATAAATTGGGGGCTGTATACGACGAGGCTCAGTGACGACGTATATAAAATAAAAAGGTCTATGGTAGGATACGAGCCATGCAAAACGTTTAGAAAATACATTTTCCGTTAGTGCTCTAACGCGGCTGAGTTTAAATGTTGACGTTAAATGTACTGAGGTTAAAAGAAAATTAGCGTTTAACGTGCAATTTTTTGCTAAGTTTTACGGTCTGAACGTTATGAATGTAAAAATTTTTAGCAATTGCTTTAAATGGAAAGATACCGATTCAAGCAGTTGCATGTTAAGCCAGTAAGTACAAGAGAACTTAAATGGCAAAATGGAGAGTATTTAGTGAAAGCAGTAAAGAAAGTATTGTTAGCCAGTGTAGTTGCGGCAGGTTCTCTATTAGGGCTTAGTGCGCAAGCGGCTGATGAAGCGGCTATCCGTGATAAATTAACCTCAATGCTAGGGTTAGATGTAGAAACTATTGCTGACTCTCCAGTATCAGGGCTGGTTCAGGTATCGACAAACCGCGGTTTATTTTACGTAAGTGAAAACGGGCAGTATCTGCTTCAGGCTCGTGTTTTTAACATTGATGAAGAGATGCGTAACGAAACAGAGCTGGCACTTTCTGGGCTGCGCAAAGAAGGCGTAAAAGAGATGGAATCATCGTCTATTACGTTTAAGGCCAAAAACGAAAAGCATGAAATAAGCGTATTTACTGATATTACGTGTGGTTACTGCCGTAAATTTCACAACGAGATTGATGAACTCAACGATGCGGGCATCACCGTACACTACCTTGCGTTTCCACGTTCTGGGTTAAACAGTGAAAACTACAACGATATGGTGTCGGTGTGGTGTGCGAAAGACCCGCAAAAAGCGTTAACTAAAGCTAAAGCGGGTAACGACGTAGCTAGCGCAAGCTGTAAAAATAAAGTGGCAGAGCAGTACATGTTAGGTCAAAAATTAGGCGTGAATGGCACGCCAAATATCGTACTGCCAGACGGTTCATTGATTCCTGGTTATCAGCCAGCTGCGTTGCTTGCTAAAGCATTGGAGGAAGCTGAATAGCCATTCAGTCCTTAACCTTAAATATGATAAAAACGCACGCTTTGTGCGTTTTTTTGTTTTCTGCGGTATGATTCGTCCTCATATTTTCTAGCGTTTTTTCGTACAGTTTTGCTTTGCAGTTCACACGGGCGTTTACTTGGAACCTGTACTAATTATCAAGTGTCCCGACTCCAGTCTTTTTATTTAAAGCCTATTTGAACTGGCATCGACAACTGCATTTACAGTAATGGTTAGTGGTATTTCATGATTTTGCCTATTGTTCGCCGTGAGGTTACCGGCGCCTCGCTTAGTTCCGACTTACATCCTGTTATCGATAGAATTTATCGCGGTCGTAATATTGCGAAATTAGATGACTTGGAGAATGGTCTAAAAGGGCTAACACACTTCAATGTTTTGAAGGGGATGCCACAGGCCGCGCAAATTCTCGCCAATGCTGTTGTGCAAAATAAACGTATTATTATTGTGGGCGATTTTGATGCCGACGGAGCAACCAGTACATCGGTATGTATATTGGCGCTTCGAGCCATGGGCTATCAAAACGTTGATTTTCTTGTACCTAATCGTTTTGACTTTGGTTACGGACTTAGCGTGCCTATCGTGGATGAAGCTGCCAAACAGAGGGCAGAGGTTATTGTCACAGTGGACAATGGCATTTCCTGTATTGACGGTGTAACCCATGCAAAGTCGTTGGGAATGCAGGTAGTTGTTACCGATCACCATTTGCCAGGCGATGTTCTACCTCCTGCTGATGCGATAGTAAATCCTAACCAACCTGGCTGTGAATTCCCTTCTAAAAATTTGGCTGGGGTTGGCGTTGCCTTTTACATCATGCTAGCACTTAAAGCCGAGTTACAGCAGCAAGGGCATTTTGAAAGAGCGGGGTTAGCGCCACCAAACCTAGCGTCGCTACTTGATATTGTTGCGGTTGGCACCGTGGCCGATGTAGTAGTGCTTGATAAAAATAACCGAATTTTAGTTCATCAAGGCCTTCAGCGCATTCGGGCGGGTAAGTGTCGACCTGGCATTAAAGCATTGGTCGAAGTAGCGAATCGCGATTGCGCTCACTTAACCTCAACTGACTTAGGCTTTGTGGTTGGGCCAAGGCTTAATGCCGCGGGTCGATTAGACGATATGTCGCAAGGCATTGCGTGCTTACTAGAAGATGAAACCATTCAAGCGCGAATGATCGCTGCGGAACTCGATGCGCTTAATAAAGAACGCCGTGAAATTGAGACCGGCATGAAAGCGCAAGCGGAAACTGTACTAGAGCAAATGGCGCTGGATGAAGGCGATATGCCAAGCGCACTGGTGGTTTATCGCGAAGACTTTCACCAAGGGGTTATTGGTATTGTGGCAGGGCGTTTGAAAGAGAAATACCTTAAGCCTGTTATCGCTTTTGCCCATCAAGACGACGAGATCATTAAAGGTTCGGCACGCTCAATTCCTGGCGTACACATTCGCGATGTACTTGATGAAGTTAATACGCGCTACCCTGGCGTTATCGAAAAATTCGGCGGGCATGCCATGGCCGCTGGATTAAGCTTGCCCGTAGCTAAGCTTCAAGAATTCGAGCAGGCTTTTGTTGATATTGCGCGAGCGCACATGGCAAAGCTTGATGGAAATCATGCTTTACTTTCCGACGGAGACTTGTCATCGAAAGAGCTGTGTTTACCCTTTGCGCATTTACTGCGTCAAGCAGGTCCGTTTGGACAGGGCTTTGAATCACCACTATTCGATGGTGAATTTGCACTACTTGACCAGCGCTTAGTTGGCCAAAAGCACCTAAAAATGGTGTTGAAAAGTGACGGTGCTAACGAGGTCGATGCTATTGCGTTTAACGTTGATTTAAAATCATGGCCGAATGCCATGGTTAAGCGTGTACATATTGCCTATCGACTTGATATCAATGTGTTTCGCGGTCAAGAAACCGTGCAGCTTATTGTGGAGCAAATAGAGGCGCGTTAGCAGGAGCGAGTTCACACGCAGACGGATGGCCAGCAAGCCTAACGAGCAATAAGCGTAAAGTTGTGGAAAGAAGGGACAAAGGTGAAAAGCGATAGACAAAAGCTGGTGGAAAAGCACAGTCAGCTGAATCAAACCGACAATGCTAAAGTGATTTCCCACGTTCAGCGAGAAGAGAAAGACAGCGACTGGATTCGCCACACCATTATGCTAGAAGGTATTGATGTCCCTTTTATCTATCGGCGTAAACAGCAATACCAAAGCTTAAAAGGCGCGCGAGTGAACGTAACCTACTATCGCCACGTTGAAGAGGTGGCTGGCATTGAGTTTGAAACCATGAAAGTGGTACGAATTAAGCGCAGCTGATATTAACGTTGCCACAGGCGCCACTTCGACAACAATTAACACACAGTGAGCAACAATGAATAATGAATGGTTAAATGCCTATGTGCTGCATAGACGCGCTTACAGGGAGACCAGCTATATTGTTGACTTTTTTACCTTAGAAGAAGGGCGTGTTAGTGCGGTAGCGAAAGGGGTGAAGAACAGTAAATCTGACAAAAAAAGTCTGCTTCAACCTTTTCAGCATCTTCGTTTACAGTTAAGCGGAAAGTCAGAGTTAAAAAACTTACGTCACGTAGAAAGTGTCGCGCCCTCTATCAACCTTGTTGGGACAGCGTTGTTTTGCGCCATGTACGTTAACGAGCTAACTAATCGCGTTATGCCGGCAGGGCTTGCCAGCGATGGCGTTCACAATGCTTATGAAAATGCGCTGCTGTCTCTTCGAGATGAAAGCGACATAGAAGTGACCTTACGTCAGTTCGAATTTGCACTGCTTGACGAAATGGGGTTGTTGCCCGACTTCACCACCGACGTCGAGTACGAATTGCCCATAGAAGAAACCGGTAGTTATCATTTTCAGATAGACGCGGGCTTTGTGCCTATTCCCCAAGATGTGGCTGGTTTAAGGGGGATGCGAGGCTTTCCCGGGCAAGCGTTGCTTAGTTTGTCACAGGGGGAGTTTACTCCGCTCAGTAAAAAGGTGGCTAAGGTGCTTTGCCGAGACTTGCTGAAACCGCTAATTGGTGACAAGCCACTTAAAAGCCGCGAGCTTTTTATGCCCAAACCGCGGTAATAGCATTAAATTATTTTCTCTTAACTCAAACGCTTAAACAGCACGCTCTACAAAAAAATTTGCTACAATTGTGTCTTTCTTTTAGAGGGTCGTTGTGCCCTTAAAATAACGTATTGAACATGAAGAGCGGGTCTCTTCTGTCGCACTAACAGGTTAGGTGGTGAAATGAGCACGATTTTATTAGGCGTTAACATCGACCATATCGCAACGCTTCGTAATGCGCGCGGTACGCATTACCCAGATCCAGTGCACGCTGCGGATATTGCCGAGCGTGCAGGTGCAGACGGCATTACGGTTCATTTGCGTGAAGACCGCCGTCACATTAAAGACCGCGATGTACGCATTTTAGCGCAAACCATTAATACCCGACTCAATCTGGAAATGGCGGTAACCGAAGAAATGCTGGCAATTGCAGAAGAGGTAAAGCCTGTTTTTTGCTGCCTAGTACCAGAAAAGCGCGAAGAGCTGACTACCGAAGGTGGTCTTGATGTGGCAGGGAATTTTGACAACATCAAGGCGGCGTGTGGGCGACTCGCTAATGCAAACATTTTGGTGTCGTTATTTATTGATGCAGACAAAGCGCAAATTGACGCGGCCGCAGCATGCAACGCCCCTTACATTGAAATTCATACAGGCCAATACGCAGAAGCTACCAGCGAAGAAGAGCAGCACAAAGAGCTAGCGCGTTTAGTTGAAGGTATTGAGTACGCCGATAGTTTAGGGCTTAAAGTGAATGCGGGTCACGGCTTGCACTATCACAATGTTAAGCCTATCGCGGCTATCCCTCAGCTAATTGAGCTTAATATTGGTCACGCTATCATTGCCCGTGCTGCCTTCGATGGCCTTCACACAGCAGTGGCGGATATGCGAAAGCTTATGCTAGAAGCACGAGCGGGCATTTAACCTTAGATTCAAAAGGGTGTAGATAACGTGGCGATTGCAGGGCTAGGTACTGACATTGTAGAGATAGCGCGACTTGGTAAAGGCGATGGCGCTAATGAACGCTTAGCCAAGCGAGTACTTACGCCTGCCGAGTGGCAGCAATTTAGTGAGCATAGTACGCCAGTACGTTTTTTGGCAAAACGTTTTGCCGCCAAAGAGGCGGCGGTGAAGGCCCTTGGTACAGGGATTGGAAACGGAATCAGCTGGCAGCATATCGAAGTGCGCAATAACCATTTAGGTGCGCCAGAGCTTCATTTTTCTGGCGAGTTTGCTGCTTTGTGTGAAACCCGAAGCATTACTCGAAGTGTGGTAAGTATCTCAGATGAACAACATTACGCTGTCGCAACCGTTATACTGGAATCAGAATAGAGCAACTGCCCCTAACCCACGTAGGCGACTTCTATTTGGTGAGCGCGTACAAGAATCTCTACTAACATCAAACCACGTAAAGCAAGTAACCGGAGTCACACTTGGCAGACCTTTTTAAACAATCTCGCAGTAAGCAAAAAAGTAAAACGTCTCTTACTGAACGTGGCGCTTCAAAAAAGGGGAATGCCAGAGCCAACGCGCAGGTCGCAGGACTTCGGTTTGGGAAAAGCAAAAATGCAGCGGATACCAGTGAAAGTCAAAAGCCTAACACGGTCACCATTGAAGATTTAGACTGGATGGGCAATGGCGTAGTGCGCGGCAATCCGATGGTATTTGTTGAAGGTGCCCTTGTAGGAGAAACCTGCGACATAGAGGTGCTATCTAGCAAAAAGAAAGTCATTAATGCCAAGGCGACAAATATTCATTCGCCAAGTGATGAAAGACAAGCGCCTTTTTGCCCTGTGTTTGATGTATGTGGTGGGTGTCAGCTACAGCACATAAAGCCCGACGCTGCCCTTGTGCAACGTGACCGTGCTCTTAAAGTGATGATGGAACGTCACCTTGCGATGAAGCCAGACGTTTGGCAAGCACCTCTAGCAGGGCCGCGCCCTCAATATCGCAGAAAAGCTAGGCTGGCGATAGATGCCCGCAACCTCAATCAAATTAAGTTGGGCTTCCGTGAAGCAAATAGCAGTAACGTTATCAATGTAGCAACCTGCCCAATACTGGTTGACCCGCTATCTAAACTTATTGGCCCTTTACGGGATGCGCTTTCAGGGTTCGAGTCAGCGCGTCATATTGGGCATATCAGCCTTATTGCTGGCGATAACACCTCGCATCTTGTTATTAAACACACCAAAGCCCTTGAAGCTGAGCTGATTGATGCAGTGAGCGAACTGGTGAACACGAGTTCATCGGTTGGTGACTACGGTATTGAATTAAAGCTTGAAAATAAGCAGGGGCAAATTCGCAGTGTGGGTCGTGGTACTGATATGGTTATGAACACGGTAAATGGCTGCTCAATTTCACCCAGTGCTAACGACTTTATTCAAATAAATAAAGCGGTTAACGAAAAAATGATTAATCAGGCAATAGGTTGGCTAAACCCAAAGCCCAACGAGCGTATTGCTGATTGGTTTAGCGGGCTGGGCAATTTTACTTTACCTATTGCTAAGTTAGGTGCAAAGGTTCAGGCGGTAGAGGGTGTGGCAGAGATGGTGCGCCGCGCAAAAGACAATGCACAGCAACAGGGCATTGAAAATGTAGAGTGGCTGCATTTAGATTTGGCCGATAAGACCAACGTCGAGGCTTCATTACAGCAGGGCTTTGATAAGGTATTACTAGACCCTTCAAGAGAAGGGGCGTTGACCGTTTGTCACGCGCTTGTAAAAGCACTACCAAAAACGATAGTGTATGTTTCTTGCAACCCAAGTACGTTTTCTAGAGACGCGAAGGTGTTGATAGACGGAGGTTATGAAATGGAAAAAGCGGGCGTAGCAGAAATGTTCCCCTTCACCCATCACATGGAAATGATGGCCTTGTTTACGCGAAAGCAGCAGTAACGAGTAAAGGATATGGTATCGACAAGAAAGGTCCACCAAGCCGACCGACCACCCTTTGAAGCGTGGTTAGATAGCCTTGAGTTAAGTGCAGAAACAAAAGAAAAACTAAGTGCAGTGTCATCTATTCCCGAGCGACTGTTGGTTGGTCAGGAAATGGTTGAGATTTTGTGTCAGCTCAATATGGATGACGCAACGCTTCAGGCAGCCCTGGTTTTTCCATATTGCGAACAGCACGCCTTAAGTGAAGACGATATTTATGAAGAATTCGGCGGGGAAATACGCGACCTGATCGTTGGCGTGCGCCGAATGGATGCCATCAAGTCGTTACATGCTCGCAAAGTAAAAGGTTCTGGCTTTGCAGAAAAGTCGGACGAACAGCACATAGACAGTATTCGCCGCATGTTGCTGGCGATGGTAGAAGACGTGCGTGCCGTTGTGATCAAAATGGCAGAACGCATTTGTGCATTGCAACAGGTTAAAAAAGCCGACGAAGAAACCCGCGTTATGGTGGCCCGCGAATGCGCTAGCATCTATGCGCCATTGGCAAACCGTTTGGGCATTGGTCAGTTAAAGTGGGAGCTTGAAGACCTTGCGTTTCGTTATCTACATCCCATCACCTACAAGCAAATAGCTCATCAGCTTGACGGCAAACGCCGAGAGCGTGCCGAGTACATAGAAACCATAGTAGGCGACTTGCAAGGCTTGCTTGATAGCGAAGAAATTCGCGCAGAGGTTTACGGCCGTCCTAAGCACATATTCAGCATTTGGAAAAAAATGCAGAAAAAGCGCCTTACGTTTGAGCAGCTTTTTGATATTCGTGCGGTGCGAATTATTGCCGAGCGACTTCAAGACTGTTACGCCGCGCTTGGTACGGTTCACGCCAGCTATAAGCATCTACCGAACGAATTCGACGATTACATTGCAACCCCTAAACCTAACGGTTACCAGTCTATTCACACGGTTATCGTGGGGCCTGAAGGGAAGTCGGTTGAAATTCAAATTCGCACGCAAAAAATGCATCAGGATGCAGAACTGGGTGTGGCTGCACACTGGAAATATAAAGAGGGTAGCACGGGCAAGCAGTCAGGCTATGACGAACGCATAAACTGGCTTCGTCGCATATTAGCGTGGCAAGAGGAAGTGGCCGAATCTGGCGATTTGGTTGAAGAGCTTCGCAGCCAGGTGTTTGACGATAGGGTGTATGTATTCACACCCAAAGGCGATGTTATTGACCTTCCCCAAGGCGCTACACCGCTTGATTTTGCTTACTATATTCACAGCAATGTGGGACATCGCTGCATTGGCGCAAAAGTGAATGGGCGAATAGTGCCTTTCACTTATTTACTGCAAAGTGGCGACCAGATAGAAGTGCTCACCGGAAAAGAGCCAAACCCAAGCCGCGACTGGATGCACCCAGGTCTTGGCTATGTGCATTCGTCACGGGCGCGTGCCACTATCCATTCCTTCTTTAAAAAGCAGGATAGAGACAAAAACCTTGCTGCCGGTAAAGAGCTGCTAGAACGCGAACTTCAGCGTGCCCACTTGCCTGCCAAAGTACCTAATGAGGCATTTGAGAAGTTTAACTTACAAACCCTCGATGACTTGTACACTGCGGTAGGTGCCGGTGATGTGCGCGTTATGCAAGTGATTAACTTTATTCATCACTTGCAGGAGCCGCCAGCCCCAGAACCCGAAATTAGTCCTAAGGTTAAAACGCGCAAAACTGCGGCTGGGACGGGCAAAAAAGATGCAGTGGTGGTGCAAGGGGTGGGCCACTTAATGAGCCAGCTGGCGAACTGCTGTAAGCCGGTTCCCGGAGAAGCTATTTTAGGCTATATCACGCAAGGCCGCGGCGTAAGCGTTCATAAAGAAAGCTGCGACCAGCTTCAGCACTTGTTGTCACAACACCCTGAGCGTCAAATAGAAGTGAATTGGTCACAAGAGCTTAAAGTGGGCTTTGAAACAGGCATAGATATATTCTGTCACGATAGAACCGGCCTGTTACGCGATATCACCACGGTGCTGGCGAATGAAAACGTGCCGCTTTTGGGGGTGAACAGCCTAAGTGATAAAAACAGACAGACGGCGCTTATCACCATTTCGATAGAGGTGCACGATCTCGACACCGTATCAAAGGTGTTAACCCGATTGCGACAGCTTAAAGGCGTGACTGATGCAAAACGCAAACAAAGCTAAGCTTAGTGAAACGCAGCGGCTGCTTGACATTATGGCGCAGCTGCGCGACCCGCAATCTGGATGCCCGTGGGATGTAAAACAAACTATGGAAAGCCTAACTCGCTACACCATAGAAGAAGCCTACGAAGTGGCTGATGCTATTGCCACTGGTGATATGCATGACATCAAAGATGAGTTGGGTGATTTGCTGTTTCAAGTGGTGTTCTACGCACAGATAGCCAGTGAATCTAGCGCATTTACTTTTGACGATGTGGCGCAAAGCATTGGGGATAAGCTCGTGCGTCGTCACCCTCATGTTTTTGCTAACCCGCTTGCATCTGAGGGAGCAGGGGATACAAATAAAAACCTCACGCTACAACGTACCCAATTGAACGACAGTGCTTTAAACGCGCAGTGGGATGCTATCAAAGCCCAAGAAAAGCAGCTTAAAAAGCAGCGTTTAAAGCAAGACGACGAAGCAATAGAGCCCAGTATTTTAGATAGTGTACCCAAAGGTATGCCTGCACTTATGTACGCGCAAAAACTGCAGAAAGCCTGTGCAAAGGTAGGTTTTGATTGGCCTGATGCCGCTCCAGTCATAGATAAAGTGCGCGAGGAAGTGGAAGAGATTCAGCAAGAGCTAGACTTCAAGCAGCGAGCACAGGGGGCACTGGATGCTGGTGTTGCACCTTTAAAAAGTGGCGTGCCCGACAACCAACAAGCTATTGAAGAAGAAATTGGCGATGCACTTTTTGCCATGGTTAATTTGGCAAGACATTGCAAGGTAGATGCTGATACCGCACTTAGAAACGCCAGTAACAAGTTTGCTAACCGTTTTAAAGGCGTAGAGCGCTTAGCGGCTGAACAGGGCGACAAGCTCGACGCATTGACGCTTGATGAAATGGAAGCGCTGTGGCAGCAGGTCAAGCAGACGTCTTCTTCCAGTGTTGAGTAAATGGCACACTCTGAATACTAAAAACTTTCCCAAATATTGACCTTATCGTCAATTTTCTAAGCTGAAGACGCGCAGCGAATTTTTGAATTGCATTAAGCTTGAGGTTTAGTCCCTAGAATTAGACCAATGTAGATGGAAACTTCATTATTTTGGCGTATGGTTATAGGGTAGGTTTGATTTACGACAAAGTAATGTAGAGCCACTTTATCTAATATCTGAGTATAAATTTGGCATATTGGAAGGGTGTGTCGCTGGTGTTAAGTCATGACACTTACCAAGGAGTTGGACTGAATTGGGCGTTGGTATTTCATGAAAAAAGTACTGTATTTATCACTCGGGTTGTTTTTTACCCTTCTAGGTATTATTGGCGCATTCTTGCCGGTAATGCCAACAACTGTTTTTTTGATAGGTGCGCTTTTTTGTTTTACTCAATCTTCACCGCGCCTTGAAAACTGGTTACTTCAACACCCTAAATATGGCCCCAGTCTTGTTGCGTGGCGAAAACATGGTGCAATTTCGAAAAAAGTGAAATGCATAGCGTGTTGCAGTATGTTGGTGAGCTTTATTCTGGTTTGCCTGTTCGCATCAATGCCTATTCCAGCTTACATTGGCATAGGTCTATTTATGGGAATAGGCGCGTACTTTGTTGTTACGCGCCCCAGCATACCTGCTGTATAATTTCTCTATACAGAATTTAGTTACCTTCGGCAGTAGCGCACAGTTTATTCGAACTGCATTGCTAAGCGTTAGGTGACAGATTTAAAAACCTTTAACGGTTTCTACCCAGTCGCTCGTGACTGCTTACCCATTCGTCTGCGACGACTGCAGAACCCAGCGACAGATCGCCACACAATACGGTCGCAGCGACAATTTCCGCAAACTTATTTACACTGCCCCTTTCTGTGCAGCCAAGTACGTTTAAACACTCGTTTTGTGTAGCTAAACCGGTTCCTCCACCGTATGTAGCAACGATTAACGAAGGAATAGTCACAGAGAAGTAGTAGTCTCCATTTGGCGTAATTTCAGCGTAGGTAAACCCCGCCGACGACTCCGCCACATTAGCGACATCTTGCCCGCAAGCGATAAACATAGCGGTGATGCCGTTAGCGAAGTGGGCACCGTTATTAACACTACCTGCCATTAGTGCGCCCATATTTGAATACTGGCGCTGTTTGAATAATGCTTCTGGCGGGCAATGCATAATCTCCGTCATAAGGTGTTTTGGCAGGGTTATTTCTGCTACAACGCGCTTTCCGCGGGTATGCAGAGAGTTTAAGTGAGAGTGCTTTTTATCGGTATCAAGGTTAGCGGCTAGTACAAAGTGCTCGATAGGACGTGGGTAGTTCGCTTGTATCCACTCACAACCCGCTTTAGTGGCTTTACTTACCATGTTCTGCCCAGCCGCATCGCCGCAGGTGAAATTGAATCTTAGCCAGCGAAGCTTAGACGCAGCGTACTGCTCGATATCCCTTAGTTTGCCCACGCTGGTGGTGTTATCACTGGCGCGTTTGATGGCTTCAAAGTTTTGCTCAACCCATTTGCCAAATTCGAGGGCTTCTCTTGCGTTAGAAAACGCGAACATAGGCGCTCGCTGCATGGCATCGTCAATGACTGTGGTAGTTATGCCCCCAGCCTCTCTTGTTAAGCGCATGCCTCTACTGTAGCTGGCGGTCAAGGTGCCCTCTGTTGTTGCCATTGGAACGTAGAACTCACCTTTGGCGTGCTCTCCATTCACTAGCATTGGCCCTGCGAAGCCAATAGGCACCTGTGCAACACCGGCGAAGTTTTCTATGTTTCCCGACAAGGTTTCGGGCGCAATAAATTCGCGGCAAGTTCGGCTCATGTCATGGGTATAGTCGTTGTCTGAGGAACGTGGGATTTTAGGCAATTGCTTATTTCGAACTCATAAGCGACGCGCAATAGCCCCGCATAAAGCAAATGATACTATGCTTTTTTATCCAATTTTGCCTGAAGTATAGCAATCTCTTCTCTACGTTTTTTATCTGCTAGTGGGCGGTTGGCTTTTTCAGGCGCGTTTTGAGCACGGATTAAAAACCCTTGGGCTTCTTCGTATTCACCATCGTCGAAAAGAAACTCAGCATAAAAGAAGTTTTGGTCCATACCTTCTGGGTTAATTTCTAATGCACGCTTAAATAGTTGTTTTGCCTTCTTATCGCTTCCAAAGCTAACTGGCCAGCCTGGTACTTTATGATAAAGTGCCGCTAATACAGTGAGTGCCGTCCCCTCTAATACCGCTTCCTCTTTTTCAATGGCACGTTCTAAATTTTCCTTCGCACTTTCAGCAAAGTCCAGGGCACCTAAACCGCCTTTCGCACTTGCAGTACTTGATTGAGAGATAGCTAGCCAGGTCAGTGCTTCAGCGCTATTTTCTGATTGCTCGACTAACACTTTCGCCTGCGCAATCAGTGCAGAAAATGCCTCTAATTGGGCTTCACCTTCAAGCTCATAGTTCGTTTTTGCCCACGCGTGTTGTAACGGTAGTAAATCAGGGGTGTTTGCATGAACCGTAGATATCGACAACGTAGTAATAAGGATGAATAGAAAAGGAGAGAAGAAATTCTTTTTCTGCATGAAAAGTCGCCTTTATAAGATAGAGGTAGTTAGGAATAAACGAGATAACTCGACGAAATTGTTAGTAATTTCATGAATTATCGTTGAATCGGCGGCTAATCTAACGGTATTTGCAGCGAAAATCTAATACTTGTTGAAAATGGAAAGGCAATAAGAGCATTGCCTTTCCCTGTATACCTTTAGGGTGACTAACTTTTTCTCGCTATTTTCGCTTCCAATAAAGCGATCTCTCTTTTGCGACCTGAATCTGCAATAGGACGATCAGCGCGCGCTGGGGCGTCGAGCGCTTTCTTGGCAAACTTGAGCGCTTGCTCGTATTTTCCATTATCGAACAAGTACTCGGCGTAGAAATAGTTGGGGTCTATCCCGTCAGGGTTTATTTCAAGTGCATGCTTCAGCAATTTCTCAGCTTTTTTGTCGTTACCAAAGCTAATAGGCCAACCCGGAAGCTTATGGTACAGCACGCCTAGACTGGTCATCGCTGAGCCCGAGAGTGCATTTTCATCTAGTCGCATTGCATGTTCGAAACTCTTACGCGCATCCTTTGCGTAGTCCAGAGCACCAAGTCCCCCTTTGGCACCGGCTGTACTGGATTGAATTATGCCTTGCCAAATCAATAACTCAGGGTTATTGGGTTCCGCCTTTACGAAAGATTTAGCGGTATTAATAAGGGCGACGAATGCTTTTTCCTTTTCTGCATCATCAAGTTCATAGTTAATATGTGCCCATTGATGCTGAAGTATCTTTAAAGGGCTGGTAGCCGTTTCGCTTAAGGCTGATGTCGGCGCTGTACTTTCTGTGACTTCGTTAGCTTGAGCCATAGCAGTGTGACTTAATGCCAAACCGAGTCCCAGAATTACCGTGGTGCTAAGCGTGGTTAATTTCTTCATGATAATGTCCTCGTGTTAAACCAGCTTGTTACCCAGACGGGTTTCGTTTTGAGCGCTGGTCTGTTTGTCTTGTGATTGCGTTTTTTGAAAGGCATAGCGTTTAATTGTTGGAAGTTTCTTTGCCAACGCATTGTCAACAACACTAGGAACTAGCGCGTTAAGCTTGGCAAAAAAGCGTTCAGCACGTCCGAGCGCGACCCTTGGCAAATTGTTTTCTAACTGTTTAATGAATGCTTGCGCTACTGCATCAGGCTCGTCTGTCTGGTTGCCCAATGCCTCATTTAGCGCATTAGCGCGATCGTCATTTATGTCGGTACGCGTTGCGCGTGGCGCTAGATAGTGAAATTTAATTTTGCTATCGCTGAATTCTCTGTGCATCGCTTCCGTCCAGCCTTTCAAAGCGAATTTAGTTGCGCAGTAGGTTCCGTGCGCAGCAAAACCTATGCTTCCAAAAGCTGAGCCTACATTCACGACGTGCGCAGACGGTCTACGTTCGAGTAACGGCAGTAGGCGTTGGGTTAGTAGCATCGGAGCCAGCATATTTGTCGACACAATTGACTCGATTGGGGTGCCCTCAAACTCGCCCACATAGGTAATGCCAGCATTGTTAACCAGAATACTTAAAGGAAGTCGTTGGCAGGCACTTACTACTCTATCTCTGCCTTCATCTGACGTAATGTCAGCCACAATGGCAGTATGATGAAGGGTTAAATTTTGTTGCAGCTGTTCTAGCTTCGCCTTACTTCTGCCAGTTAGGATAATGTGCGCGCCTTTTTCATCAAGCGCCTTGGCTATTGCTTGACCAATACCGCCAGTTGCACCTGTAAGAAGTACCACTTGATTACGCCACTGAATATTCATTGTATTTACCTTAACGTGTTATCAATTTACCTCGGGGGATAAGCACCACTTGAATTCAAGCAACCTGTTCCAAGCCGTGTTCAGGTGTTAATTCGCGAAAGATATCTCCGTATAAGCGATAAAACATGTTCGCGCTGTGAATGATCATTTGCTGCTCTTTGGGGTCAGTAATTTTGTTCATAAGCCCTTCAAAGAAAACAATGTGCTCTTGGTCTAGCGCACCGTGAGAGGTAAGGTATTTAAACGCTGATTTAGGCAGAGATAACTTGTCTTTGATTTGTTTTGCAGCCGCGTCGGCAAGCGCAATACTTGTGCCCTCTAAAACGAATACCATGCCGAAGAAATACAGTGGGCTTTTGCGTGCTATTGCATCAAAAGCATAGGCAACCATTAATTCGGTGGCGGGTGCAGGGTGACTTATCCTCGCCTGTTCTTTATCAACGCCACAGGCTGCAAGGTCGTTAAGGATCCACTCTTGGTGACCCATTTCTTCTTCAATGTATTCACCAATTGCTTCTCTTAGCCATTCCTTATCTTCGTTGAGTTTGGCACCTGTAGCCATAAGCAGGGGAACAGTAAACTTAACGTGATGATAAGCCTGTTGAAGAAAGGCAATATAGTCGTTTAGGTTAAAATCACCGTTAAAGCAGCGTTGTATAATCGGCGCCTGTAAGAATGACTGTCTGGCATGTTCGGTGTTGCTTTGAAGTTGCTGATAGAAATTCATAAATTATTCCTTGATAACAAATTGAGAAGAAAATGCTGTTGTACTTTGAACGCTATACTGGTGTTGGTCTTGGCCCTGGTAGAGCGAGTCTAAGTCAGTCGCGTAGCGGGCAATTATTGCGTCACGTTTCAGTTTTCCCGTTGGGGTAAGCAGTTGGTTTTCTGGCGTACAAAGATCGATGGTGGCGAAATTAACAACTTGCGCATAGTCAGGTAACTGCTTATTGATAAGCGCCACGGTGCTTTGAATCTGTGTATTAGAAATAGTATTGGAAGCGGGTACGAGGAGCGCGACACAGTGGGGTTTAGCTTCGCAATACACCAAAGCCTGCCTAAACAGTCCTGTTCCCAGCAGTAAAGATTCAATCCACTCTGGCGATACATTTCTGCCAAAGCTGTTCACCATTATGTTTTTTATACGCCCATTCAGCGTAAGTGTGTTGTCAGAAAAAAAGCCTAAATCGCCGGTTCTGACCTGGGTCGGATAAAATGAGGAAGGTTGATTCAGATAGCCAAGAAAGTGGTTGCCTGTAACTACAATTTCACCTTCTTCGATGTGCAGTTGATTATGACCAAGCGTTTTTCCGGCACTGCCCATCGTATTGCAATTGGGCGTGTTCAATGTTGATACTGATACCGCTTCAGATAAGCCATAACCTTCAAATACTGGTAATCCCTTCGCTTGGGCTTGCGCCAGCAAAGTGGGCGCTACATGTGCACCGCCAACAGCAATGAACATTAGTGATGAAGGTGGTGTCCAGCCCTGATTACATGCCTGTACTAGCACCATTAGCAAGTCGGGCACCAAAATCACAGACGATGGTTGAACGCGGTCTATCAGTGACAGCAGTGCGTTTGGATTGACGAGTTTGCTTCCTTGAAATCCGCGCTCAGATGCCGTGGCTAAATAAACCGTGCCGCCGTGGTACAGAGGGGCGTAAACACCTGCAATATTTTCAAGTAGGGTGGACAATGGCAGTAAACACAGGTGGTTAACTATTTCTGGTTGAACAGCACGCTCAATAGAATGGGCAACTTTCCATTGCGATTCAGTTGACAGGCACACGCCTTTCGGTGAGCCCGTAGAGCCAGAAGTAAAGGTTATTTTGTTGGTACCTACAGGTGTGTATACACGAGAGTCATGTTTGAGTGGATGAGCGACAATGTCATTTTCGCTATCAATAATAGTCGGTGACTCACTCCATTCACTTAGTTCACCACCGCGTTTGGTTAATAAAAAGTGACACTGGCTCTCATTCAATACATGTACTTGTTGGGAAGCGCTAAAAAATAGCGGAACGGGGACGCAGCAGACGTTAGCCTGTTGGCAGGCTAAATCAGCAATCACCCATGCAAAGCTATTGTCAAAGGCAATGCCCACCCTCTCGGCATTGTGGTTTGTTATCCAGCTTGCGAGGTTCTCGACGGCGCTCAAAAGGGCGCGGTAAGTCATTGAACCGTCTTTGCATTTAAGCGCAACGTCATCATCGTGCCCATTTATATACTGATTAAGCAACATACGCTGTTTCCTTTTTTGTACAGATATTTTGCGTTAACGCATCCACATTTGCGGAAATAAGCTCAATTGCACGTTGGTAATGAGCATTAAGTTTAGGGCAGCCAATAATGTGTTGGGTTACGTGATGTAGCGACAGGGCAGTAACCTGAGGCGCGGTGTCATAATAGGTGCCCCAATCATCGCTATTCCCTTTAAGTTTTGACACATCGGCTTTAACAAGAGGGAGGAGTTGAATACCCGCGCCCCTGAGTAAAGAGGTGAGCTGTGAGGTCGCACTGAAAACCAGATATTTGCTACCACATCGTTTTAAAACGAAGAACAGGGCAAATAACAAGGGGAGGGTATAGCGTGATGCACTGCTAAAAAGGTTACCAACTTCAGCAATATGCGCTCTGTTTACGGTTATCCCTTGTAGGGTGAGGGCAGTTTCTACCGAAGTGTTAAGGTATTGCTCTATAAAAAGAGAATTATACTGACCATCATAGACGGCAAACCTTGCGCCTGCGGCGGCTTTAACTCCCTTAGCGTCAAGAGCAAACAGCATAGGCATAAAGGAAGTCACTCGTGCGTTGTAGCGAGCTTTAAAACCACTCGCTATAAACGCTTCAATACGGCGGCGGGCATTATGTCCATGTTTTGCCGCGATAAAGGTTATAGCGGGCTTTTCCTTTGAGACAATCGCAGATTGCTGACTAGCAACCTGGGTTGGAACAGAAGCTAAAACGTGACTCATAAACATGCTCATTGGTTTTGCGATGTTATGAGTATTTACGCGAGACCTTAAGAGAACCTTAAGTGGGAAAAACTTTTATAAATGTCAGCCCAAAACGTTAAGAACGCTCAAGCTAATTAATCGCTTGAGCCGTCATAGCTATTAAAAACTGGGCCGTTAGCCGGTAAATCACAGGTAGCGTTCGCAGCAGTGGCAGGAAGCAACAACCATTCGTCACGGTGGGCTACACCCAGTGAAGTGGCTTGTGATAAGTCTACACATTGAAATTTGTAGTCACTTGGAACCAACAAAAAGCGTTGACGTATTGGCGGTCTAACCCGCCGGCCTGAAACCTTTGTCTGCTCGCGGTAAGGCTCGGAAGTATCGGTCAACCAAGCCCACGCTGTACCGTTTTCTACTTCTTTAGGGGTATGGTAACCAAAATGAGCCATTTCAAAGGGTGAATAAAGCAAATACTGTTCTTTAAAGCTGACTATCCCTACATCGAAGGCAGTTGAATCCTTCGTCAACATATTACTTATTTGGCTTTCTGCATTTTGAAGGACTATACGGGGAGTACGGTAGTCATTTAGCAGCCATGCACCGAATGTGGAAGGAATTACAGTTAAAATAAAAAGCCATGCCAGTAATTGGCGGGCGAGTAATTCTCCATCCCCTGCGTTGCGCTTTTTATTGCAAACATAGTAGACAATATGAGTACAAAGCCCAGCGAATCCGAGTACAAGTAATACTATGCTTAAACGAACAAGGGTTTCGCTGTCGCTGTCAAAGCGCGTCATCAGCTTAGCAGCGGTGGGCTCGTGAAAAAGCAGTGCTAAGCCAGCAATCAATAAAACGGCAGATATTAACGAAGTAACTGCGCGCGCAAAAAGCACCAACCCTCTTGATACAGTCGAATTCGCAAGTACCAGACCTGCAACCATACTCAACGCAGGCAGTGCCGGTAGCACATAAACACCACGTTTACCTGGGCTGATACTAAAGAAAATGACAACCAATATTACCCATATCAACAAGGATGAGTAAGCGGGATTGTGAATAAGTACATCTTTTAACGACTTAGCTTTTGATACAAGTATGGCAATTGGAGTTATCCAAAATACAGGAATAACTTCAACAATATAGTAATACCAGGGCTCTATGTGGTGCCAGGCATTGGCATATCGCTCAGCCGTTTGTTTAAACAAAATGTTCGACAAGTATTGTTGTATTTGAGGCTCTTGTTTTATCAAACCAAGATAAAGCAGAGGTGCAAGCCACATCGCCACAACTGATAGCATGATTAAGGGGCCAAACAACATGCGCAATGACCACTTGCCGCGATGTAAGCCGTTGGTAAATGCGAAAAATGCAATGGGGATAAATAACAGAACAGGTAAAAAGCCAACGCCTTTGGTTATGATCCCAAGCCCCATAAAGAGCCATGCTGCAAAGTACCACCGCCAATTAACATGCACATAAAAGTGCTGAATGAGTCCGTAGACGCCAATCCAGATAAAGCAGGCGACAAGGGCATCTATTTGAGCGAATTTGGCTTGAATAAGAAACTGAGGGCTCAGTAGTAGTACGAGCGTACTCAACATTGCCGCTTTTTCATTGGCAAGTCTTAGCGATAGCTTGTAGGTTAACCCCAAAGTGACAAGGCTTGCGATAGCGTTAGGTAGGAGCATAGCCACCTTCAGGCTACCCGTTATAAGGTAAAAGAAGGCAATACACCACATAAACACAGGGGGCTTGTCTGGATAAATTTCGCCACCGCGCATGGGCACAAGCCACTGTCCGCTGTTCACCATCTCTTTTGCGACCAATGCGAATCGAGGCTCATCGGGGGGCCAAGCATCTCTGAAACCCAGGCCAACAAATATCAGAGCACAGGCAAAAAAGAACAGGGTAGATGCATGGCTATTTGAATTAAGCATAAGCCTCACGACGGCTCACTCCTACGAGAAATGCCTGATAGGGATAGAAGTAGAAGAAAGCTAATGATTAAGCCACCAATTTGTAAAGGCTGTTCGAGGGAGCTGACAAATCGAGAACCGCTTCCAAGCAAGGTAAACAAAAAAGTTTGAGGCGCAAAACCGATTGCACTTGCAACAATAAACGGGACAAACGGAACGCTTAGCACACCTGCGACGGCGTTTGTGATTAAGTTAGAGCCAACAGGGAATAAACGAATAATTAGCACATTGCGAAAACTTCGCTTGGCCAGTTTGTTTTCAACAGGCTTTAATTTTGTACCTAAAAGACGGACGGCAAGTGAGCGCAGAGGGCCATTTGCTAATGCATAGGCGATACATGCAGACAATACCGTTAGCAACAAAGCAATTAACCCTCCCTGCAATGCGCCAAAGCCCACTCCGCAAAAAAAACTGACAGCCTGACGGGGAAAGCCCATGGTTAAAAGTACAACACAACCACTCAGTATCATGCACAGCGATTGCCAATTTAAATTTGAAATATAGGCATTCAACCAATCTGTATCATCACCGTGCTTCCATACTTCACCAGTGACTTCAAGCGACACATAGCAGATAAGCGCGATGCTTGCTGCCCCGATGAAAAACTGTATGAAGCTCTTGAGGCGGCGAAGATTAGTCTTCATGACCAATTCCGCTGGCAATGTGATTAAGCTTATTTCTGTACATTAGCCATCTGACGCCAAGCATATCGATGATCCCTGCCCAGCCACGATTCCACGCTGTGTAATTTGATTTACCTTCTAAGCGCGCGCGATGATTAACCGATACACATACCACTTCTCCCCCAAGCCTTTTAGTTAAAGCGGGAATATATCGGTGCATATGGTCGAAGTAGGGCAAAAGTAAAAAGGTACTTCTTGGGAGGAGTTTCAAGCCACAGCCCGTGTCTGGTGTGTCGTCTTGTAGGATCCACTGGCGAACACGATTGGCAACTTTAGACTGAAATCGCTTCCACGGGGTATCTTTTCGCTTTTTACGATGTCCTATAACGCAGAAGTGCGCTGCATTAGTCTCTTTAGCTGCGCGAATCAGTCGCGGTATATCAGCAGGATCGTTTTGCCCATCAGCATCAAGGGTGATGATCCACTTGCCTTTTGCCTGTAAAACGCCGTGAAAAACCGAAGTGCTTTGACCGCAGCTTATAGGGTGGACGATGACACGACAACTTACCGGCAAGGTACTTGAAAGGTTATGCAGCAAGGATAGGGAGTCGTCGCTGCTACCGTCATTAACAACAATAATTTCTGTTGTTGTACTTGGAACCACCTCTGCAATTTCTCGTAACAAAGCAGAAAGGTTTTTGGCTTCATTTTTAGCAGGTAAAACAACACTGACGTCAAACTGGTGCATAAGAATATTTGGTAAATCATCGAATGACGTGCACTTTAAATGTTGAACCTTAAGGAAAGCTTAAGTTAGGCGCTAAATTGCAAACTTGCATTAAAATTCGTATTCCAACGACATGCGAAGTGTGTGATCTTTACTGTCACCATTTAGTCCGGCAATAAAGCCCAGTTCCCATTTTAACTGCTGCTGTCGGTCAAAGCGTTTTATACCCATGAATGCTGGACCAACCCCGATAAAATCCTCTGCTACATACACTTCCAATCCAGGTTGTACTTCAGGGATCCAGCGATACCTAAACTTGGCTTTAAATTCGCTTTCCCATTCATTCTCAACAGTTTGACCCCACTCGTACACCAAGCTAATGTTAGTTGTTAAACTGAATTGGCCAAACTCTTTTTCTGTTAATATCCCCGCTTTAACTGCCCAGTCATCGGTATTGTGCTGCTTTTCCAGCTCAAACAGCGTTGCCCAGTCAGCCCAGTATCGCCCTTGTTCAGTCATCATCCAGCGTAACTCTACTTCGTAGCTTTCTAAGCCAAAATCTTGATTTTCATCCCGCGCACCGACAAGGTATGTCTCTAGGATCATAAACTCTGAAAGTGCATGGCCGAATGAGAAGCGTTGCATTAAAACATTGCCATCGTCATTTTGTCTTGAGGTAAGTCGCCACTCAAATTCACGTTCAAAGGGTAATACATAAGGGTGATAAACCTTATCCACGGTAAAATTATCTGCATAACCGTTACTTGAAAACACGGCGCATAATGCGATAGCAGTAAGGAGAAAACGTCTCACTGTGCGACCTCCTGAATTTCATCAGAGAATCTCTTTTTTGAAGAAAAGAAAGCGATTAAATTAGGCATGATAAGTGCGAAGAAAAACACCAATAAATAGCTCGTCGAGGGCGTAGCCTCATAGCCAACGAGAGAATTCAGAAGATGACCATATTCGCTATTGTCGCTAATTATTGTGCTGCTATCCCATAGCTGCCTTGGCGATGGGAAGGTATCAGTTTGTTCCAATAATAATGCGATATTAGCGGTTTGAGCTGCCACAAATGTGGTTGCAAAAAAGTATGTTGCTCGCTTGCTAACAAAGTGGGTGAGCAAAATATTAAGTAGAATCGCGATGCTAATACTTATACCCAGACCAATGATAGTGCCCAAGAGCAATAACGTACTATCACTATTACGTGATAACTCGGAAACAAAATAAACTAAAAAGTGCAGCGAATTGGGTAAACCAATACCTATTACTAGCAGGGTGAGGCCTAGACTGAACCTATTCGACATACGTGACGGCAAAAGTACAACAAGGCACATACCCAACCAGGCAATAAAAAACAGTATTGATTTGAGATACTCAAATCCGGCACCTTCTGATAGCTGCGATACCAGTCCTAGCTGGGGGGAGGTAAATACAGCGAGCAATACTAGCAGCAACACCCGCCACGCAACGGCAAGCGTAGACACACGCGGCAGCGCCAGCAATACACTAATGAGCAGGAATATAGGCAAGGTGTCACGCAAGAAGAGGACAACCGTATTAATTAGCATTTAATATGTCCTCTTTGCTTTTAACTATTACCTTTCCTACTGCGCTGTTGGGATGAAACTCGCCGAAAAACGGATATTCACCGGCTTTTAATGGACCAATAAAGATGGTCCCTCGGCTTTTCGCAAATATCACTTTTTCTCTGTTCAAGGAAAAGCTATCTATTTCTTCGGGAGTATCATCGAAATTAACAAAGGTTAGCTTTACCTTTTGCCCTGCGGGCACAATCACTTCCTGAGGAAAAAATAAGTGCTCTTTAATTTCCACCACCACTTCAGGTAAAGCGAATGCAAGGGGCGTATAAAAAGCACAAAGGGCTGAAAAAAAGAATACAGAAATTTTAGAGTATGTAGTCATTGGAAAATGCCACCCTAACTTCTAATCCCCCGAGCGAACTTTCATCTAAAGAGAGCTCAGCCCCGTGTAATACAACGATTTGTTCTACAATGGCTAGCCCCAAGCCGCTTCCCGAATGAGGGGAGCTGTTAGATGCTCTTTTGAATCGGTTTAGCACGACAGCGCGCTGGTCAGCAGGGATACCTGGCCCAGAATCACAGACGCTTAAAATAAGCTCGTCTTTCCGTCGTTCAATCTTAATTATTATTTGTGCACCGCAAGGCGAGTATTTACTCGCATTGCTCACTAAGTTCTGAAGCAAGGTGTAAAGGACAAATTGAGAACTTAGCAACCAGGCCTCTTTTCCTTCCAGTGCTATTTCTTGGTTTTTATTTTCAATAGCGCCGTATAGGTCACTAATTACCTCTTGCGCGACCACGTGCACATTTACAGGTTCTCGCTGTTCTGCAAACGTTTCTGGACTGGTGCGAGTAAGCAAAAGGAATTGATTTACCGCGTGGATCATTCTGTCAGTGTCTGCTTTAAGGGGAGCTAACACGTGGCCTTTTTCACCTAACTCGTTCGCTATATTGTGAATGTTTATTTTCATCACGCTGAGCGGAGTTCTAAGCTCATGCGCTGCGTTTGATGCGAATTGCTGCTCTCGTTCGAACGCTGAATTTAGTCGCGTGAACATAGTGTTTAACGTACTAACAACAGGGCTAAGTTCACTGGGCTCACGGGATAACGCAATGGTAGAAAAATCATTACCCTGTCGGCTGGCAAGGAGTTTTGATAGGTGTTTTAACGGCGATAGTCCCCAAGTAATGCCAAAAAAGAGAATGAATGCAAGAATAGGCACACTAATTATAAAAGGGGTGATGGCGGCTACAGTTAGCGAGTCAGTTAAAGTGAAGCGACTACTTACGGGTTGAGCCACCATATACCAGCTATCATTATTCGGGTTAAACCGAGTATGTACCCGCCAGCGTGTACCCAGTGCGTTTACTTCAGAAAAGCCCTCGGAGAAGCTGGTTAATGGCGTGCTTAACGCATTAGTAGATGAGCTGGCCAGTGTACCTTGTTTCCATACCTGGAAGAAAAGTGTCTGTTGCTGTGTGCGGGTGCCGCTATCTACATATGAGATTGCGCGGGATAGCTCAACTAACTCGTTATCTAACAAGGTATTCGATATACCCAGCGTTGCGCGGTAGCCTTTAAGTGCTGCACTAAATATCACTAAAACAAGCGCGCTGATCAGTGTAAGAATTAGAAAGCGGCGAATTGAAGACAATTCACTCCCCCGATTTTGAAATGCAATAACCGACGCCTCGAATAGTCTTAATAAACTCAGGAGGCATTTTCTTACGCAAATTACTCACGTGTACTTCTATTGTGTTGCTTGCCACTTCCTCTCCCCACTCATAAAGTTTATTTTCCAGCTGATCTTTACTCAGTATGCGCCCTGCGTTTTCAATAAGCGCTTTTAGTAGCATGAGTTCACGTCGAGGTAAGTGAACGTTTTGATTGTCGATAGTAAGCGTATGATGGGCAGTATCAAGGCTGACATTCTTAACACTAACAATGGTGTGAGATGCTGTGCTCAGACGACGCTCAAGTACTCTAATCCTAGCTAACAGTTCTTCTATTTCAAACGGTTTAGGTAAGTAGTCGTCGGCGCCTGCGTCTAAGCCAGAGATTTTGTCTAGTGTTTTATCCCGTGCAGTTAATATCAACACAGGAAGCGTTGCGTTTTTCTTTCGAATAGATTTTAGTACGTCGAGGCCATCAGTGTCGGGTAAACCCAAGTCAAGAATGATAATGTCACTTTGGCCCGCTCTAAGTGTTGCAAGAGCATCTGCGCCTGAATAAACACAGTCTATCGTGAAGTTGGCATTCTTTAGTGAAAGGGCGAGGGCGTCAGACAACGGCCTATCGTCCTCTACAAGCAGTACACGCATAAAAAACTCATTGATAAAAAAACAAATCAAAACACTAAACGAGAGACCTTAAGAAAACCTTAAGTGCTTAGTGTTTTACTCTGACATCTCTTTTTCGAGCGCGCGTATTGCTAAATCTTTGTATTTGTCCCACCGCGCGTAATCTAGTTTATAAGGTATTGTTGGGTTGCCGAGCTCGTGAATTTTTCTAATTTCAGCATCGGCAAGCATTTCTGCTTTTCTGTGCCCTTCGAAGCTATCGAAGATACATTCGAGTTCTCCATCATCTAGAATCCGGACAAGACCTAATCTCAATCTATTCGCGAGGGCAGGGTTATCTGGGCTAACAAAAAAGTACTCATAGTTGGGGTATTTTAATAGGTGGAACTGCTCTAAAGAGACATGCTTATCTTTGTGGCGTTCTAAATCGCGGTGTACTTCAATGATATTTCTCGGGAAAGCGTCAACTAGTCCCTTATCTACCATAGAGTACATAGAATGGAACCAAAGGCTCCAATCTTCACCGCTTACGTTATAGCCATTTGCTTTAAGTACATTTAAATCTGGCCAATCTGCGCCTTGAACCATGGTTGATTGCTTTAATGCTTCGCCGGTTTGTTGGGCAAAACTGGCCTGCTCAGAAGGGTTAATCACCAATACGCGATAACCTGAATAACCTTTCAGCAGTGGTAACTTAATGGGCAGAAGACGCTGCTCTCGGTTACTGTTGGTGACACTCCACATTACATCCGCATCGCCCTTTAGCAAAGTAACAAGCTGACGACTCTGACTCATAGGATGGGGGTGAGGGATTAAAGCAACATCACCGTATTCAGGTGTTGCTGCGAAAACTGCATTGAGTACAGCTACGTGATAACTTCCATAATCATCATCGGCAAACGCACGTGTATATACTAACTCCTCAGCATTTACACTGGCCATAAGTAGCGTGTGTAGCATCATCATTGAAGCTACGAAGCGAGACATTTTCATTTTGTTTTTATAACGGTTCCAAATACAACGTTTTGACGTTACCTCAAATCGGTTTCTATGTCATCGGCAGATGATGGAATTTTATCCATATTTTTTGTTCTTAGGGGTTCGCATTTCCTTCAATTCCTGTATAATTCGCGCCCTGCCCAGTTACGCCCACCTTTGGGAAGGTGGAAGAATCAGCCGGCTCGAAGGGGTCATTGTGTTGATTTTAAGGTGATTTCTGGTGTTCAGAAATCAGTAACGACGATATTATTCGGGTGAATTTGAAAATGAAAACTTTTGTTGCTAAGCCAGAAACGGTACAACGTGACTGGTATGTGGTAGACGCCACAGACAAAACTCTAGGCCGTTTGGCTTCTGAAATCGCACTACGCCTTCGTGGTAAGCACAAGCCAGAGTACACACCTCACGTGGACACTGGTGATTACATCGTAGTAATCAATGCTGAGAAAGTTGCGGTAACAGGCCGTAAAGCGCAAGACAAAATGTACTATGCGCACTCTGGTTACCCAGGTGGTCTTAAAGAGACAAACTTTGAAAAACTAATTGCTCACAAGCCAGAAATGGTTATTGAAAAAGCAGTTAAAGGCATGTTGCCAAAAGGCCCTCTAGGTCGCGCAATGTTCCGTAAAATGAAAGTTTACGCAGGTGCAGAGCACAAGCACACCGCACAGCAACCACAAGTTTTGGACATTTAAGGAGCTATTAACATGGCAGATACTCAATACTACGGCACAGGCCGCCGCAAAAGTTCTACTGCTCGTGTGTTCCTACGTCCAGGCACAGGTAGCATTAAAGTAAACCAACGCGCTCTTGACGAGTACTTTGGTCGTGAAACAGAGTGCATGGTTGTTCGTCAGCCACTTGAACTTGTTGAAATGACTGAAAAGTTTGACGTATACATCACTGTTAAAGGTGGTGGTTCTAACGGTCAAGCGGGTGCAATCCGTCACGGTCTTACTCGTGCTCTTATGGAGTATGATGAAGCACTACGTCCAGCACTTCGTAAAGCTGGCTTCGTTACTCGTGACGCACGTCGCGTTGAACGTAAGAAAGTTGGTCTACACAAAGCGCGTAAGCGTCCACAATTCTCAAAGCGTTAATTTTTACGTTTTTTGTATTTGCAAAAACCCGGCTTATGCCGGGTTTTTTATTGCCTGTGTTTTACTGAGAGCCTTTGTGCCTTGCTACAAAGCAAAGCTTGCGTGGTTCTATTTTTCATAACAAAGGTTTAATTTGTAGCCGCTATCTTACCTAATATTGTCCAAAACCTTGATTTTAGGCCTTTCCCTCACTAAACCTAAACACACCTTTTGAATTAAATTATCGCTTAAATATCAGTAAAACCTTGTGTTTATAAGGGCTTTTCTTTTATCATTTGCGGTCGAAAATTTTGAAAACTTTCGTGACTTCGTAAATCAGTAAATTTTTGCTGTTACGTCGCTGTCATGACAAGCCATATGATGCATGACGCAAGCGTGATAAAACCAGTATAAGCTTGGGTTACACATCATAATTATCCAAACCTGGAGAAATGTGGATGAGCAATGTATCTGTAGATGCAACAGAGTCTGCACACAATGAAAACCAGCCAGAAAACAACACTCGTCGTCGGTTCTTGACCGTTGCCACGTCGGTAGTTGGTGGTGTAGGTGTCGTTGGTGCTGCTGTGCCTTTTATTGCGTCCTGGAATCCAAGCGCCAAAGCGAAAGCCGCCGGTGCTGACGTTGAAGTAGATATCAGCGGGATTGAGCCTGGACAGTTAGTACGTGTGATGTGGCGAAGCAAGCCTGTGTGGATTGTACGTCGTACGCCTGAAATTCTTGAAGAACTAGGCGCGCACGAAGATAAGCTGAAAGATCCTAACTCTGAAGCTGAGCAGCAGCCTGCCTTTGCTCAAAACCGTTTCCGTTCAATGAAGGAAGAGTACCTTATCCTTGTTGGTATCTGTACTCACCTGGGTTGTTCTCCACAGCATCTTAAAGACGGTGCATTTGAAGAAGTGGTTGAAGGCGTTCCAGATGGATTCTTCTGCCCGTGCCACGGTTCGAAATTCGACATGGCTGGACGTGTATTCCAAAACGTTCCTGCACCGTTGAACCTGGTTGTACCGCCATATCAATTCGTTGATGACAATAACATCATCATCGGTTCAGAAGCGGAGGCCGTGTAATATGAATGCTTTCCTAGGTTGGATTGAAGAACGCATCCCAATGATGCGCGTTGCGAATATGCACGCTCTTCAATATCCTGCTCCAAAGAACATGAACTTCTGGTATGTGTTCGGTTTTCTAGCAACTATCGTTTTGGTCAACCAGATTGTTACTGGTATTTGGTTGACCATGAACTTCGTTCCATCTTCAGAAGGCGCATTTGCTTCTGTTGAATACATCATGCGTGAGATCGACTACGGTTGGATCATTCGTTACATGCACAGTACTGGCGCATCAGCGTTCTTTATTGTGGTATATCTACACATGTTCCGTGGCATGATTTACGGCTCTTACCAGAAGCCTCGTGAGCTTCTATGGGTGTTTGGTATGTTTATTTACCTAGCGCTTATGGCAGAAGCTTTCATGGGTTACGTTCTACCTTGGGGACAAATGTCTTACTGGGGTGCGCAGGTAATTGTATCACTATTTGGTGCTATTCCTGTTGTTGGTCCTGACCTTGTTATTTGGCTACAAGGTGACTACGTTATCTCTGGCGCAACACTAAACCGCTTCTTCGCATTACACGTTATTGCGTTGCCGTTGGTTATCGTTATTCTTGTGTTTCTTCACATTATTGCACTTCACGAAGTGGGTTCTAACAACCCTGATGGTATCGCTATCAAGCACAAGAAAGGTTCACTACCTGAGTCTGAAAAGACGAAGTATGAAATTCATGAATACTACACAAGCAAGTACGATATTGCTGACGATGTACTACCGTTCTTCCCACACATCGTACTTAAAGACCTTGTGGCGTTCTGTGTATTCTTAGCATTGTTCACTTACGTGCTGTTCTTTGCCCCTGAAATGGGCGGTAAATTCCTAGAGCACCCTAACTTTGAAATTGCTAACCCACTTAAAACACCTGAGCATATCTTCCCTGTTTGGTACTTCACACCGTTCTACGCAGTACTAAAAGCGGTTCCTGATAAGCTATTCGGTGTATTAGCGATGTTCGGTGCAATTGCTGCGCTATTTGCTCTACCTTGGTTAGACCGTGGTCGTGTTAAGTCATGGCGCTATCGTTGTGGCCTACACAAAGTGAACCTTATCGTGTTTGCAATTGTGTTTATCTTCCTAGGTTACCTAGGTGGTACGCCACAAGAAAACTGGAAAATCATTGCGTCGCAAGTTGCAACGGTAATGTACTTCGGTTTCTTCGTAGCACTGTTCTTGTACAGCAAAAACGAAAACACTAAACCTGTGCCAGAGAGGATTTCTAAATGAAAAAAATGATGTGCTTTTTAGCCTTCTTCCTACCTGGCGTAGCGCTTGCGGCAGGCGGGAACGTACACCTAGATAAAGCCCCTATCGATTTAACCGATAAGGCGTCTTTACAACGCGGTGCACAATTGTTCATGAACTACTGCTTAGGCTGTCACTCAATGAAGTATCAGCGCTATCAGCGTTCATTCCAAGACTTGGGTATTCCTGACGAACTAGGTCAAGAATACCTGCAGTTCACGGGTGAAAAAGTGTCTGACTACATCACTCGTGCAATGCCAGAAGAAGCCGCTGCTGGCTGGTTCGGTGCTGCTCCACCAGACCTAACGCTAGTGGCTCGTGTTCGTGGCGAAGACTGGATTTACACTTACCTGCGCTCTTTCTATGTTGACGAAAGCCGCCCATTTGGTGTGAACAACACAGTATTCCCAGAAGTAGGTATGCCACACGTACTTCAACCACTTCAAGGTACACCAACACGTACTTATGAAGAGCAAATGGTTGATGGAGAGATGGTTAAGCGTTATGTAGGCATTAAGTCAGATGGTACTGGTGCAATGTCTCCTGACGAGTACGACCAAGCTGTTGCCGATATCGTGAACTTCCTAGAGTACACAGGTGAGCCTTCTAAACTTGAATCTCACAAAATCGGTAAGTGGGTACTTATCTTTATCGCAGTATTGTTTGTATTTGTTTACTTACTGAAGAAAGAATACTGGCGAGAAGTGCACTAATCGCACAGATTTATGTATAATATGAAAAGGGGGCTTCTCGCCCCCTTTTTTGGTATTTACTCGTGCTATCTGAAAATCCTAGTAAATAGGGTCTTCAGGTAGCACGAGTTAACGTAATAAGCTTACCGTTTGTAAGCGTAAACTTGTTTCTCGACGGAGGAAATTGAATGGCCGTAGCCGCGAATAAACGTTCTATTATGACGTTGTTCTCTGACACAATTGATATTTATAGCCACCAGGTGCGTATTGTGTTGGCAGAAAAAGGTGTGGGTGTTGAAATCAGCTACACAGATCCTAGCAACTTGTCTGAAGATCTGTTGGAGCTTAACCCTTACGGTACTGTTCCAACTCTAGTTGATCGCGAGCTTGTACTTTACAAGTCGCACATCATCATGGAATACCTTGATGAGCGTTTCCCTCATCCACCACTTATGCCGGTTTACCCAGTATCACGTGGTCAGAGCCGCCTTATGATGCACCGCATCGAGCAAGACTGGTACTCGCTTGCTGCCCGTATTTTCCGTGGCGAAGGTGATGTAGAAGCAGCACGTAATGAGCTGCGTGAAGCTTTGCTATCTCTTGCGCCTGTATTTGGTGAAATGCCTTACTTTATGAGCGAAGAGTTCAGCTTAGTTGATTGCTACCTTGCTCCGCTATTATGGCGTTTACCTGCACTAGGTATTGAACTAAACGGTGCTGGCAGCAAAGAAATTAACGCTTACATGAACCGTATTTTCTCTCGTAGTTCATTTAAAGCGTCTTTGACTGACCAAGAGCGTGAGATCCACAACCCGCTATGACATCTATGACGTCAAACCAGCCCTATTTGCTTAGGGCTTTTTATGAGTGGATTGTTGATAACGACTTAACGCCGTACATTGTGGTAGATGCAACCAACGAGTTGGTTGAAGTGCCGCAGGAATTCGTTAAAGACGGTCAGATCGTTTTAAACGTATCACCTAGTGCGTGTGTTAACTTTTCTCTTGATTTAGATGGCTTATCGTTTCAAGCGCGCTTCTCTGGGCAACCTAGAAGATTAAGTATGCCTTGTGAAGCGGTAATGGCTATTTACGCAAGAGAAAATGGTGCAGGTACGGTATTCGCCACTGAAGAAGATGTGGCTCGTGCGCAGCAAGAGCGTCCAGAAACATCTGAAGATGTTTCTCAACCTAGCGGCCCGACGTCGCTGGAAGATGCTGATGCAAGCGACGTGAAAGACGCACCTGTTCCACCTAAAAAGGGTAAACCTACCCTTAAAGTTATTAAGTAGCTTATTAAGTAACTTATTAAATAGCTTATCAAATAATGTAATAGCCTGGTTTTGTGAAGTTTATCTACTCAGCAAAGCCAGCGCTTATCTTTCTTATTCCCGTTAAGTTTTATCTCCGTTTCCCCTTCGCACAAAAGTAAAAACACCCCATTACCTGAGTAATAGGGCGCTTTCAGGTGGTACTGCGTTTGACCATTTAACGGGTTCGGGTTATCACCACGCGGCTCGTTGGGAAATCAAAGCGATGGGCCTCGGTTAGTACCGATGTGGATAGACCCTCACGGCTTGGATCGTCAGCGTTTGCACTAGTGACTACACCTTGGTGAAGTCTTACTGCATCGGCAAGATCATCCCTCACCACATCATAGCCCGCAGCTTCTCCGCCGCCACCCGCTGCACTAGCGGCAGGGCCTGGCATAGTAGCTGCGGTTTCTGTGTTTGCTTCTGTACCCGCATCCCAAGTCACTGTCATGAACGTTTTTATATCACCAACCGCCATGTTGCTTACATTCGCAGCGTTTAAGCCGGTGAATGCGTCGTTGGTGTTGACCAGCATGGTCGTTACCGTAAGGCGCAGGTCGTCAGCATCGAGTTCTGGAACCACTAGAGTTAGTTCTGCGCCCATTGAGCGAGGACCCAATATGCCCCCAGAGTTTTGCGCATCCAAAAAGTCCGTGGAGTCCATGGCTTCAGTAATGACCATAGACGGGTCACCGCCTTCAGCCATTATTTCAATGCCCATGCTGGCTGGCTCGCCTTCATTAAATGAATGGAAGCCTAACTCATGCAATATGACGGCGGCAGGTGCAAAGGGCTGAGAGTAGGTTAAATTGGTAATTTGTACGGTATAAACCGCTGAATTACCATTAATACCGTCTTGTCCGTCCGAACCGTCCTGGCCATCCGTACCATCTTGTCCGTCAGTACCTGCTTCCCCCTGCGGACCCGCTGGTCCTTGAGGGCCTGTATCACCATCGTCGCCGCAGGCAGCAAGAAGCGCTGAAAGCATCAATAATGTACTGAGTTTAATTATTGGATTATTCATCGTATTGGCTCCTTAAGATGCAGGAACAGTAATAACTACACGTGCTACTGGGTTCAACCAACGGTGTACGGTAGAGTCCAGATCACTGGCACCAGCGGCGCTATCAGTATCACCAAGCGCATTGCGGTGGATGTGTACTGGGCCATCTTCACCATCTTCAATTTCGCCATTAACGATTTGTGCACCCACACCCGTGCCACCTGTACCCAAATCAACAATACGAGTGGGAGCGCCGCCACCGGCAACACCCGGTACGCCATATCCACCCAGCGCGTTTCCGGTCCCAGCTTCAACAACATCTGTACGGGCACTATTTAATTCATCATTAAGCTCAGTACCGGCGTCGTATGCATTAAGGTAATAAGTGTAGGTACCCGGCTCGGTTGGAATTTCAATACTGTCCATACCAACAAAAGCGTCGTTAGTAGGTATTAGCATGGAAAGTAGCGAAAGATATGGCTTGTCCATAGTATCGAAGGGATAGCTTAACGTAGCTTTCGGCGCGAGAAGTCCGCCAAAACGGTGCCACGTATTTGAACCATTGTCGGTATCAACAGGGCCGAGTAACGCTTCAAAGTTTGCGCCGCTTGAATCAGCATTTTGTTCGTCGTCAATAACACCAGCTTCAGCTAACCACGCTAAAGCTGACGACGCAGGTTGCCCAACTTCAAAGGCATCGACGGTGTCATCGTGAGCTATGACTAAGCGCGGCGTAAAACTCTGCGCCTGAGTCAGGTTGGTAATTTCAACGTCTAAAGTGACAGCTTGGCTTACTGATACTGCTGCTAGCGACAAAAGCGTTGCGCTAGC
Source organism: Alteromonas sp. CNT1-28 (assembly GCF_022348345.1). Classification (NCBI taxonomy): domain Bacteria; kingdom Pseudomonadati; phylum Pseudomonadota; class Gammaproteobacteria; order Alteromonadales; family Alteromonadaceae; genus Alteromonas; species Alteromonas sp. CNT1-28. Next base: position 249,347 of record NZ_JAKREZ010000006.1, read on the forward strand.
AAGTTTAGTGAATTTCATTTTATTGTCCTTATTTATGGCTTAAATCGCATAAAAATTTAGGGCAGTAAAATGTCCAATTCATCACAGAACTTTCACAAAACGCACACAGATTCGTCTCAATAAATAACAGTGCTGTTATAAATTCTGAATTTATATTTTTTAAAAAAATTGTAATCACTGTGAAAGAAAACCACGATCACACTGGTCTTGTTTTTTATTGGCGAATTAGGAGCGAGATATGATCCTTATCATCTACAGTGGAAATAAGTTTCAACAGAACATATCGCAATGCTTAAGTAAGCATAGCTTTCTTTACGACGCAGTCTCTAATTTTCAATCCGCAGAGTCGCTGCTTAAGGCGCAGCATTATTCGCTCGTTATTGTTGAGTCGCATGGAAATATTATCTGTCTTAATCGTATAAAAGGCCTTGTTGATACGAACCCCGAAAGTTGGGTGATGGCAGTGGAAAGTGACGCGATGACAGACGATGTGGCCGACGAAGAGGTAGATGAAGCAAACTACTATGAAGTAGGCGTAGATGATTATCTATCAGGGCCATTTGATGCACGCATGTTTACTGCCCGTATTCGCTCCCATATGCGTAGGAGTATGCCTAGCCAAGCACATTTAAGACCATCTCAAGGTAGTGAAGAGCGCATCGAAATAGGACCCCTTAAAATCGACCAGCGTTTTCATAGCGTAACCCTAAATGGCCAAGTGCTAACGTTAACGGCTAGGGAGTTTGCGCTACTGGATTATTTTTGTCGTCATCCAAACCAAGTTTTTTCTCGCAATCAATTGCTCAGTGAGGTGTGGGGCTATAACCACGAAGGCTACGAGCACACGGTGAATACCCATATAAATCGGTTACGCACTAAGCTTGATAAAATCAACAGTATTGAAAATGGCGGACAGCTAGTAGAAACCGTCTGGGGTGTGGGTTACAAGCTGAACGTCAATGGATATATAGAGAAAGCGCTTATTGCATGAGTGTTGTTTAGCTCACCCATGCCCTATCAGGCATGAGAGTTCAAAATTAACTTAAATTAGAAACAGCGTCGCAGTACCTAAGAAAGCAAAAATACCCACTACATCGGTTATCGTAGTTAAGATAACACTGCCAGCTAGGGCAGGGTCTATCTTAAGACGCTTCATGATCATAGGTAAGGTTGCGCCCGCTAAAGCAGCTGCAATCATGTTTACCATCATGGCAAAGGCAATAATTACGCCCAGCATGTAATCTTGTTTCCATAACGCGATGACAGAGGCAATAAGCACCGCCCAAATGGCACCGTTTAAAAAGCCGATGGATATTTCTTTACTGATAAGCCATCGTGAGTTACTCGCGTTAACATGGCCTAGTGCCATACCGCGAATAACTAGCGTTAGCGTCTGATTACCCGCTACACCGCCCATACTGGGGACAATGGTATTTAATATAGCTAACACAGCCAGTTGGCTGAGCGTTGCTTCAAATAGATCACTCACCATCGCAGCCATTAGCGCCGTCACTAAGTTTACCGCCAGCCACACCGAGCGTCGTTTGGTACTTTGCATAACGGGTGCAAAGGTATCTTCGTCGTCATCAAGACCCGCCATACTCATCATCGAGTGCTCGGCGTCCTCACGAATAATATCAACCACGTCATCAATGGTAATTCGGCCCACTAAGCGATGGTTTTCATCTACAACAGGTGCTGAAAGCCAATTGTATCGCTCGAACAGGCTTGCGACTTCATCGTCTGGCATATTCACAGGAATCGCTTCAGATTCCTCGTCCATAACGTCAGACACTTTATCGTCGGTATCTGCGGTGAGTAAACGGGTAACCGGAACAATACCAACAAGGTTGTCAGTTCGGTTTACCACGTAAAACGTATCCGTATTCTCAGGTAGCTCACCTTTTAAGCGGATATAGCGCAGAACCACGTCAATGGTCACATCTGGACGTAATGTGATGGTGTCGGTGTTCATGATGAAACCAGCGGTTTCCTCACCGTAAGACAGCGCTTGCTCTGCGCGCACGCGATCTTGTGCATCCATCGAATCTAGAATATCGGCCAATACTGGCTCGGGAAGGCTGCTTAGCGTCTCTGCTAAGTCATCGGTATCCATCTCTTCAAGTGCGTCAACCACATTAGCGGGAAGCATTTTTGTAATGATACCGTTTCGAACATCGTCAGACAGTTCTTCTAAAATGTCGCCGTGAAAGTCACCATCAATGAGCTCCCATAATTCGTCACGGGTTCTGCTTGGGCTAGATTCAAGAATGTGGGCGACGTCTGAAGGCGGTAATTCAAGCAGAAGCTTACGTACAGATACGAATTGACCGTTGGTCAACGCAGCGTTGAGTGCGCGTAACTGAGTTTGTACGTATTTAGAAACAAGCGCTTCTGCCATAAGGCGTTATTCCTACAAGCTAAAAGATGAACAATGCAGGCCATAGAGCCTAAGTGGGCGTAGAATATCGCAATTATGATGAGTCTGTCATGATAATTGCGTAGGTTTTGCGCAGGATTTTAAGATAACTGCGCTAAGTGTTGATTAATTGGTCAATGGATTGGGCAAGTAAGACTATTCGTCTTCGTTAAATCTGCCCTCAATAAGCTCTTCAATAGCAGCAAGTGCATCAACAGCATCACTGCCGTCCACAATCACATCTACCTGTTCACCTTGATGGCTTTCAAGCATCATTAATCCCAATACACTGCTTGCGTCTGCTTCTTTATCGCCTTTTTTTAAGATGATTTTAGCGTCGAATTGATTAGCCAGTTTAACCAGTTGGGTCGCCGCTCTTGCATGCAACCCTAACTTATTGACGATAGTTAGCGTTTTTTGAATAGTCATTACTGATTCAGCTCTCTATGGCGAATTTGTACATCAGGGTGTATTTCACTGAAGGTTTTCGACAGGGTCTGTGCGATATAAACCGAACGGTGTTGGCCACCAGTACAGCCAATGGCTACGGTTACGTAACTTCTGTTATTGCGCTCTAAATGAGGCAGCCATGTCGTTATTAAATTCTGAATTTGCCAAATGAACTTGGTCACTACAGGCTGCGACCCCAAAAATACTTCTACTGGTGCGTCTAATCCGGTCAGATGTTTAAGGTCGGGCTCCCAGTGGGGGTTAGGTAAAAAGCGGGCATCAAAAACGTAATCCGCATCTTTAGGAATACCGTGCTTAAAGCCAAACGACTCAAACACAAGCACAAGGCGTGAGCTTTTCTTACCCAGGATACGCTCTCGAATTAACTCAGCCAGTTGGTGAATGGTAAGCTTATCTGTGTCTAAATATAAATCTGCGCGTTCAGCAATAGGAGCAAGTAGGGCAGACTCGGCTTTAATGGCTTCTGAAAGCGATTTATTAAGCTTGGCGAGAGGGTGAAGACGACGTGTTTCGCTAAAACGCTTAACCAGTACATCATCGCTCGCGTCAATGTAAACAATGGTCATCGACCACGAAGAAGGCAGGTAGTCTAGAATTTCTACCAAATCGTCAGGATTTTTAGGTAAGTTTCTCACATCGATACTTACCGCAACCTGATCGTACTCGTCAACAACTGTATGGGTTAAGGTGGGAAGTAAGTTTACCGGGATATTATCAACACAGTAATAACCTAAATCTTCCAATGCGCGAAGTGCGACAGACTTACCAGACCCCGAACGACCACTGATTATTATCAGCTTCACCTACTTTCTCCCTAATACTCTGGTTTTATCACATACGCCTTGTTGAATTAGGCGCCCACTAAACGGTTAATAGGCGCTTAATGTTTAACTTAATGCAGATAGAATATCGTCGCTTGTCGTTGCGCGACGTATTGCTTTAATCGTTTCTTTGTCGCTTAGTTTACCAGCCACGGTGGCCAGCGTTTGAAGGTGTCCTTCGGTCTGTTCCTCGGGAACGAGTAGCGCAAAAAAGATGTCTACGGGTTTCTCGTCAAGGGCGTCGAAGTCAATTGCTGGCGTGCTGGTTACAACAATGGCAATCACTTTCTCGAGGCCCGGCAGGCGCCCGTGGGGCAGGGCGATACCATTGCCAATGCCTGTACTACCCATACGCTCTCGAGCCATCAAACTGTTGAGTACCGTTGCCTGATCAATGTTCTCGTTTTGCTTGGCAGCGATATCAGCGATGATCTCAAGAATTCGCTTTTTACTATTACACTGAACCGCACACTCGGTGCGGTCCAGACTTACGATGGCTTGTATATCCATGCTTAATTAACTACTAATGTTTTTTCAGTTTTTCCTTATGCTTGATTACCTGCCGGTCGAGTTTATCAACCATGCTGTCAATCGCCGCATACATGTCGGTATTTTCTGAGGATGCGAATACTTCAGCGCCACTTAAATGAACGGTCGCTTCGGCTTTTTGATTTAATTTTTCAACGTTCAGGATGACATGCACATTAGAAATGTGATCAAAGTGACGTTCAAGTTTGCTGAACTTCGTATCGACATAATTACGCAAAGAGTCGGTGATTTCGACATGATGACCAGTAAGGTTGATTTGCATATTTCGTCTTCCTTATATTATTAAGCCCGATTAAATAAGGCTTTTGCGTTGGTTCGACGGCGGGATCGACAACGATTCCCGGTACTTTGCTATTGTTCGCCGGGCAACTTTAATGCCTTGTTCGGCCAACAATGAAGCAATCTTGCTATCACTTAGCGGCTTGCTAGGCTTTTCAGCGGCCACTAATTTCTTGATCAATGCACGAATCGCTGTAGATGAACATTCACCACCAGACTCTGTTGCAACGTGGCTTGAGAAGAAATACTTCAATTCGAAGATTCCACGTGGCGTATGCATGTACTTTTGCGTTGTCACTCGCGAAATAGTGGATTCGTGCATATCTACCATTTCTGCGACATCATTTAGCACCATTGGTTTCATCATTTCCGGGCCGTGCTCAAAAAAGCCCATTTGCTGCTGCACAATGCAGTTTGCAACCTTCATTAAGGTTTCGTTACGAGATTCAAGGCTCTTTATGAACCACTTAGCCTCTTGCATGTGTGAGCGGATGAATTGTGAATCGCTACTATTCTTGGCACGGCGACTCATTGCAGCGTATTGTTGATTTACGCTTAATTTAGGCAGACTGTCGGGGTTCAGCTCAACCACCCAACGGCCATTTTTCTTGGTTACTGAGACATCAGGAATAACGTACTCAGGCTCTTTAGTAACTAAAGCACTACCTGGGCGAGGATTCAAGGTTTGCAGTAAACGCATTGCCTCGCGTAGCTGATCTTCTTTCAATCGGCTTTTACGCATAAGCGTACGATAGTCTTTGCTGCTCAGTAAGTCAGAGTACTCTTCAATTAGTTGCTTTGCTTCAGCAAGCCACGGTGTGTCTTCTGAAAATTGGCGCAATTGCACCATCAAACATTCTTGTGGAGAGCGTGAGCCAGAACCAATAGGGTCGAACATCTGAATGCGCTTTAGCACACATTCTATTTCGTCCATTTCAATCGGCTCTTCCATATCATCATCGTTAACCGCTTCTAAAATATCATCAAGGGTAACGGTTAAATAACCTGACTCGTCAATAGAGTCGATGATTGCTGTAGCGATTGCGCGATCGGTATCCGAGAAATGGGTAAGGCGCATTTGCCAAAGAAGGTGCTCTTGAATATCTTCAGTAGTCTCACCTTGGAAGATTTGCTCGTCGTCATTGGATGGACCCGGAGCAGGCGAAGATGAAGCAGAATAGTATTCGTCCCATGTGCTGTCGATTGGCAGCTCATCGGGAAGATCGTTTTTCTCAAGTGCATCGCCGGCTTCTAGTGTGTCACTAGATGCAGAAGCAGTGGCCTCAGAGCCGCTGTCATCGTTGTCGATATTGTTCTTTTCTAGTTGCGGCTCGTCGTTACCTTCTTCAACTTCTAATAGCGGATTAGAATCGAGCGCTTCTTGGATCTCTTGTTGAAGATCAAGTGTAGAAAGCTGCAGCAGTTTAATGGCCTGCTGAAGCTGTGGTGTCATGGTAAGTTGTTGGCTAAATTTTAGCTGTAAAGATGGTTTCATCTACGTCTTATTTAAATGCTCTAAATTGAATATACCAGAGCGAAACTGAAAAATGACAATTCGGTTACATTAACTATAGCCTGAATTGTTCGCCTAGGTATACATCCCTTACTTTTTGATTACTTAAAACCTGTTCCGCCGTTCCTTGCGCAATAAGCTCGCCATGACTCACAATGTACGCCTTTTCACAAACATCCAATGTCTCTCGTACGTTATGGTCTGTGATAAGGATTCCAATACCCCTATCGCGAAGATGTTGTATTATCTTCTTTATATCATTAACTGATATTGGATCAACACCAGCAAATGGTTCGTCTAACAAAATAAATTGCGGTTTTGCTGCCAGAGCGCGGGCAATCTCAACGCGTCGGCGTTCGCCCCCTGACAAACTCATCCCCGTACTATTACGTATATGGTTAATATTAAATTCATCAAGTAGCGCATCAGCTTCTTCTTCTTGCTGTTGTGAATTTAAATCTTTACGGGTTTGCAAAATGGCCATGATATTTTCATGCACTGTGAGCTTTCTGAAAATAGAGGCTTCCTGCGGTAGGTAGCCAATTCCGCGGCGTGCGCGCTCGTGCATGGGCTGATGAGTTAGCTCATTGTCGTCGATTTCAATCTTGCCTTTATCCAGATTCACTAAACCAACAATCATGTAGAATGTGGTGGTCTTACCAGCGCCATTTGGGCCAAGAAGACCAACAATTTGACCCGTTGAGACAGACAGACTTACATCTCGAACAACCTGTCTTGACTTGTAAGCCTTAGCAAGATTTTTAGCGCTCAAAGTTGCCATTGCTATTCATTGCCCTCGTTGTCTTTTTTGTCTTTCTTAGACGAAGTTTTGCGAATGGTCTCAGGTGTGAATACTGTGGTCACTCGACCCTCACCATCCTTACCTGCGCCGCCAGTCGCTAGCAATTGCTCGGTAATCATATCGAACGTGATGTTGTCACCCTGTACTTTACTGGTGTCTTGTTTCAACTCTGCGTTTCCGGCAAGAGAAATCGTTCGGTTCACCACTTCATAGCGTATTTCATTAGCTTTTGCCGAAACTGGCGTGCCGTCTTCCAATTGCTGGGAATAGCTTGCAGGCTTTCCTCTAGCAATAAATATTTCACGACCACCACCGTCAGTGGCAATTACTTCCACTTCGTCAGCTTCAATAACCAAAGAGCCTTGAGTTATGAGTACGTCGTCTTTGTACAACGCGGTTTTATTTTTACCGTCGATAAACTGGGTGTTCGAGCCTATTTTTATGGGCTGCGAAAAATCATCTTCACTGGCGTGTACCGCACCGCTAGCGATGGCAAGCAATAAACTAGTTGCTAGGGGAATAAGTGGTTTGTACATGATCTAAAAGCTCGTATTCTTGTGTGCGTAAATTCGCGTTAAACCCATTACTTAAAATGACATATTGGGTGCCCAGTATTTCAACGGGTTGGTCAGATGTCATTTGCTTGGTTTCTAAATTAATTTGAATGTACTCGGTCGATATACTTCTGACAAAGTCATCGCCAGTTTGGTTCTCAATATTAACTTGGTTTTCCAGCTGGATTAGCTCGTTATTGTATAGTGTACCTTCATCAGCGGTTACCACCCATGGTGATGACGCGTTTTCTGTATAAAGGGTGTATTTAGGTTGCTGAAACAATACAAAGCCAAGCTGGTCGTAATGCTCCATCGACTCTGCAAATACTTTGTGATTTAACTCACCGTCTTGATTGTACAGCGTAGTGGTTAGATTTTTTGCTTTGTAGGCGGGCTTTAGCGCATCGTTTTCACGATTTCCCTGCGTTTCAGGCTGCTCTTCCATCCACGTAGGGATGTACATCAGCATCGCCAGAATAAATAGCGCTGATATACTTAATCCTAAGCGATTAAAGCCAAACAGGCTCATACACTAGCTCCAAAAATCTCATTTGCTACCCCTTTGGCCTGCAAAATGGTATCCGATATTTCTCGGACCGCGCCAAACCCACCGGGAAGGGTCGTAATCCAGTTTGCTTGTTTTGCTACGTAAGGATGGGCATCGGCAACCGCAATTTTAACTGAAACGTGCTTGTACATACCCGTATCTGGCATGTCATCACCTACCGCAGCCACTTCGTCAGTGTTTAACTCAAGGTGTTTCATCAGGTCGCTAAGCGCGTCTGCTTTATTCTCTTCGCCTTGAATTATATGTGCAACATTCAGTGCCTTCATTCTATTTTCAACAATGGCAGAGCGACGTCCAGTAATTACCGCGACATTCACTCCATTGCTCACTAGCGCTTTTACACCATATCCATCACGGGTATGGAATGCTTTAAGTTCTTCACCGTCGTTACCTAAGTAAATTCGACCATCTGAGAACACACCATCAACGTCGCATACCAGCAACTTTATCTTGGCTAGTTTTGCGAAAAGCGAGTCATTTATTTCCGTGTACAAGGTGGTTGTCATTTAAAGCACTCCTGCTTTTAATAGCATATGCATGTTAAAGGCCCCAACAGGTTTGCGCTTATCGTCAGTAACCATTAACGCACTAATTTTATGGGTTTCCATCAAATTCAGGGCTTCTACAGCCAGCTGACCTGCGGTGGTAGTCTTGCCGCCTTTAGTCATTACTTCTTCTACTGTCGCACTGTGTACGTCTACGCGGGCATCGAGAATTCGTCGTAGGTCGCCATCCGTAAAGACGCCTGTCAGCGTACCGTCTGCCGCTATCACGCCTGTCATACCCAGTCCCTTTTTAGATATTTCCAGCAGTGCGTCAGCAACAGAAGCACTGGCATGGACAAGGGGGATATCACTGCCGCTTTGCATGATATCGCTAACTTTAAGCAGAAGTTTTCTGCCTAAACTACCGCCTGGGTGCGAAAGCGCAAAGTCATCTGAGGTGAAACCTTTTTGGTCGAGCAGTGCTACCGCAAGCGCATCACCCATAACCAGTGTGGCAGTTGTGCTTGACGTAGGAGCAAGACCTAGCGAACACGCTTCTTTTTCAACGCTGATATCAAGTACGACATCTGCGTGTTGCCCTAATGAACTGGAAGCACTGTTGGTCATGGCGACCACCTGTATGCCTAAGCGCTTAACTACGGGCAATAAGTTAACGAGCTCGTTAGTCTCGCCAGAATTAGAGATGGCGAGTAAGACATCGCCTTTGCTTAGCATGCCCAAGTCGCCATGGTTGGCTTCACCAGGGTGCATGAAAAATGCAGGAGTACCTGTACTGGCAAGCGTAGCGGCAATTTTATTTCCGATATGCCCAGACTTTCCCATACCACTCACGACAACTTTACCCTTGCAGGCAAAGAGAATATTACAGGCAGCGATAAATTCATTGTTTAAACGCTCTGCCAGATTAGCAATAGCTTGAGTTTCAATTTCAATAACGCGCTTTGCTGAGTCGATATAGTTCATCTGAGTTTGTGTATTCATGATTATCCGAATAGCCAGAATTGATAGCCGATAAAGCAAGCCAGAAGTATGAATCCATTTGTTCTTGATATTGTACGTTTGCCGATTAAATCGAAGCTGAACAAGAACAATAATAATGTTAAACCAAGCATTACGTACATATCTCGGTTGTAAACGTCAGGGTCCAGGATACCAGGCGCGATTAACCCAGGCATGCCAAGTACGGCAAGTAGGTTGAAGATATTTGAGCCGATGATATTACCCAGTGCTAAATCGTCTTCACCTTTCAGTACACCCGCAACACTTGCTGCTAGTTCAGGTAGACTTGTACCAAACGCAATAATCGTTAGTCCGATAACCAAATCCGAAATGCCCATGTATCTGGCAATTTCTACTGCTGAGTTCACCAAAAAGTGAGCACTTAATGGCAGTATTACAAGGCCTACACCAATCCAAATGAGGGCTGACGTATTTGAAACGCCTTTGGGGATTTCATCTGCGGTTTCCGCAACCAGAGGATCTTCTTTATCTACCTGTAGCGACAACCACGCCATCATTGCCAGTACGAAAATGAACAGGCCTAGTAGGATAATGCCTTCATAAGACTTAAGTTCACCGTCAAACATAAAGCCAATGGCAATCAATGAGATGATAAGGAGTGCTGGAAGCTCGCGCTTTAATGTTGTAGATGAAACAAGCAATGGTTTCACTAGCGCGGTTATACCTAAAACTAGCGCGATGTTCGTGATGTTAGAACCTAGCGCGTTACCCACGGCGGTGTTCATATTGCCATTTGCGGAGGCTATGGCGGAAACCACAATTTCAGGTGCCGAAGATCCCATAGCGACAATCGTTAGTCCGATCATCATTGGAGAAATGCCGATGTTTTTTGCTAATGCTGAGGCGCCATATACAAACCGGTCAGCGCTCCAACTCAGTACAATCAGCCCAACAAGAAAAATGACAATGTTTAAAAGCACAACAACCTGTAATAGAAAGTATTTCGCTAGATTGTCGCAAAAAGAGTGCCATTTGCCTATGCTCGCAGCGTTTTATTTTCGCCAAATACTGTCAATTGACGTAAATTTCCGCTGAATACGCAAATTAGGTCGCACTTACACACACAAGACTTCATATTCAGTTTCAGTTAAGAAACAACAAAATAGGATGGAGTCAATGTTAAGCGTAAAGATTGCTAGGGAAGGTTAGGCACTTAAACGTGAGATACCGAATACCAGTCCGCATAGATAATTGCCCACTCAGAAGGCGCTGGCAAGTTTCCTAGCGAAGCGTGGGAATACAGGAATGGCTGTTCCCTTTCAAATTCCCAGAATGAAGCTAGGAAGCTTGCCAGACCTTCCCGAAGGGCGAGTTTAAAATGTCCGTACTCTTTGTTGTGTTAACTCTCGCTGCGTGGGTAATAATCTATACGGACTGGTATATATTCGTCTTAATCGAACATAACTTGTAACTTTTTGACTTTGGCGAGGGGCTTGAAAAAGCGTACAATGCCCTTAAATTACACCGCCCAGACAAGGTGTTCTATACCGTGTCTGGCGATAGAAATTCAAAAAAGTACACTGGAGAGTAAACTTTTTTGATTTTATGCGCTCATAAAGTAAACTGTGCAGTAAACCTTAAGAGTAGATCAAGTGAAGGCACAGAAATTGAATACTCACTTACTCTTATAATTTTAAAATTTTCTAAGTGGATTGAACGCGTTATTTTATAAGCTCTCAATCCAACGTCAGGGGTCGACATTTAAGTAACTATGGATCATTTAGTTGAAGTAGATAACCTTACCTTTAAGCGCGCTGATCGCATCATTTATGATGGGATATCGCTAAAGGTACCCAAAGGCAAAATTACTGCGGTAATGGGGCCAAGTGGTATAGGTAAAACCACGCTGCTGCGCCTTATTGGCGGGCAGTTAACGCCAGATGAAGGTGACGTTAGATTCGACGGCGATTCGATTGTTTCTATGTCGAGAAAAACGCTATATGAGACACGTCGTAGAATGAGCATGCTTTTTCAAAGTGGTGCGCTTTTTACCGATATGAGTGTGTTCGATAACGTGGCGTTTCCACTTCGCGAACATACAAAACTTTCTGAAGACGTTATTGCGACAATTGTCGCTTTAAAGCTACAGGCAATAGGATTGCGCGGTGCAGCTCAATTAATGCCTAGTGAATTGTCTGGTGGTATGGCGCGCAGGGCTGCTTTGGCAAGGGCAATTGCACTAGATCCAGATTTAATCATGTACGACGAACCCTTTGCCGGACAAGATCCTATATCAATGGGTGTGCTGGTTAAGCTTATTCGTGAATTAAACGACGCACTTAATCTAACCAGTATTGTGGTGACTCATGATGTCACTGAAGTACTGACCATTGCCGATTATATTTATATCTTAGCTGACAAGCGGGTTATCGGTGAAGGAACGGCGCAGCAAATCAAAGAAAGTGACTCTGAATTAGTCCAACAGTTCTTGAAAGGAAAAGCAGATGGTCCGGTACCATTTCATTATCCTGCACCTGATTTGAAAGCAAGCTTCTTGGGGGCAGATAAATGAAGTTCTTCCAATCAATAGGCGCTAAAACGATAGGGAAGGTCACTGCGGTTGGTCGAGCAGCTCTTATGTTATTCGGTGCGTTAATCGCTGTTCCTCGGCTTAAAAATGTACCGCTGGTGATTAAGCAATTGTATGTAGTGGGCGTTCAGTCGCTACTCATTATTATGGTGTCGGGGTTATTCATCGGCATGGTAATGGCGCTACAAGGCTACACCATTTTGGTTGATTATGGCGCAGAAGGTAGCTTAGGCCCCATGGTCGCACTTTCATTGTTAAGAGAGCTTGGTCCGGTAGTTACCGCATTGCTTTTTGCTGGGCGAGCTGGCTCAGCCTTAACAGCTGAAATAGGCTTAATGAAAGCCACTGAGCAGCTGAGTAGTTTAGAGATGATGGCAGTAGACCCGCTACGACGTATTGTCGCACCGCGTTTTTGGGCGGGAATGTTAGCGATGCCTATGCTTGCCATTATTTTCAGTGCCATTGGTATTTTAGGCGGCCACTTAGTGGGTGTTGATTGGTTAGGCGTTGATGCAGGCAGCTACTGGTCAATTATGCAATCGACAGTAGATTGGAACCAGGATGTCATAAACGGCGTAATAAAAAGCCTCGTGTTTGCCTTGGTTGTGACGTGGATTGCCATATTTAAAGGTTACGATTCTATTCCAACATCGGAAGGGATCAGCAAAGCGACTACCGAAACGGTGGTCTATTCATCATTAGCAGTATTAGGGCTGGACTTCGTGCTAACCGCCCTTATGTTTGGTATCGAGTAGGGGATTGGAATGAGTAAGTATAAAACGGAAGTAATGGTTGGTGTGTTTGTCATGCTTACAATCGGTGCGTTGTTGTTATTGGCACTGAAAGTAGCAAACCAAACGGTAGCCACCGAAGGCGATACCTACACGTTATACGCAAAATTCGACAATATTGGCGGCTTAAAGCCGAGATCGGCAGTAAAGGTTGGTGGGGTAACGGTTGGCCGTGTGTCATCGATTACGCTAGACCAAGAAGATTTTACGCCAGTGGTTGAGCTGTCAATTTTAAATGAATACAACGGCTTTCCAGAAACTAGCTCTGTGTCTATTTTGACCTCTGGTTTGCTAGGCGAACAGTATGTTGGCTTCCAACCTGGCTTCTCTTTCGACGGTGTCGCTAATTTACAGAATGGCGATTACCTTCAGGATACTAAGTCAGCTTTGGTTCTTGAAGATCTCATTGGTCAGTTCTTATTTAATCGCGGAAGCGACGAAGACTAATCGCAGTATTACGGCCAGACGTATATTACCAGGTCGTTAAATTATTCCAGCGGCGTGATGAAACTTATTGGATTGCCATCAGGTCTGCTAAATAGAGTTTTAAGTTAGGAGAGTAATTTTGAAAAAGTTTATGGTAGCACTTGGCATCTTCATGATGTCTGTAGCGGGCATAGCGAATGCACAAGAAGTTAATGAACAAAACCCGTATGAATTGGTTCAAGACGTAGCAAACCGTACGTTTGAGCGCATCAAAGCGAACCAAGCAGCGATTAAAGCTGATCCTGAAATGCTACGCACTATTATGGAAGAAGAATTAGTACCTCATATCGACTACAAATTCGCTGCTTTTATGGTACTAGGTAAACACTTTAAGTCAGTACCTCAAGAGAAGATGGGCGAGTACATCAGCGTATTTCGTCAATATTTGGTAACAACCTACGCTGTGGCAATGGGCTACTACGACAACCAAGAAGTCATCTTTGAGCCTGAATCATCTTTTGATGATAAAAAATCAGTAACAGTGCGTGCAGTGGTTCAAGATCCAAACCGCCCTGAAATCAAAATTGCTTTTAAAGTTCGTAAAGACAGTAAAACGAACGAGTGGAAAGCCTACGATATGGTTGCTGAAGGCATCAGCATGCTAAACAGCAAGCGTAGCGAATTTGAATCAATCCTTCGTCAAGACGGTATCGATGCAGTTATCGCACTAATGCGCGACAAAATTGGTAAGCCAGTTGAGCTCAAGCAAGGCGAGCCAATCGAAATCGAAGGAGAGGCTGAGTGAGCCTATTCGAGGTAAACGACAAAGGCAATGTAGTGGTTCACGGTCATCTTGACCGTGAAACGCTGTCGAAGAATTTCTGGGATAGTTTGGACGGAAATGAGCGTAGTACCTTGATTAACAATAAAAGATGTCTTGTTGATCTAAGTGATGTTGAGCGCGCAGACAGTGCAGGTTTGGCTTGGCTTATTAATGCCGTTAGGGATGCAAAGCAAAATGGTGTTAGCATGCGCCTATATAAAATGCCTGAGAAGCTACGTAAGCTTGCTAAAATAAGCGACGCAGATAGCTTTTTACCCGTAGAATAAACACCCGTTAGCGAATTAAGAAGTAAGTTATGGAATTGTCTGAAATTGAAAAAATCTTGAAAGATGCGTTAGACCTTCACGAAGTCCATGTAAAGGGCGAAGGTTCGCATTTTAATATTATTGCGGTAAGTGATGCTTTTAATGAAATGAGCCGTGTGAAGCGCCAGCAAGCGGTATATGCGCCTTTGGCTGATAAAATTGCAGACGGCAGCATGCATGCAATTACCATCAAGACGTTTTCAGTAAAAGACTGGGAGCGTGAGCGCCAGTTTAATATTCCTCAATAATAGGCGTAGCACGTGGATAAACTCGTAATTAAAAAGGGCCCTGCGCTCAACGGTACCGTGCGCATCTCTGGCGCTAAAAACGCGGCCTTGCCATTGTTGATGACAAGCTTGCTGACCGACTCTCCTTGTCGTTACACCAACGTTCCTCGTCTTCGTGACATCAATACAACGACGGCACTTTTGCGTGAATTAGGGGTTGAAGTCGCACTACCCGCACCTAACGATATCGTTATCGATGCGAGTACGCTACAAAGCGTTACAGCGTCCTATGAGTTAGTACGTACTATGCGTGCGTCTATCTTGGTACTTGGCCCACTGTTAGCTAAGCAAGGTAAAGCGAATGTCTCTTTGCCCGGTGGCTGTGCTATAGGTGCGCGCCCGGTAAATCTTCATTTAACTGGCCTTGAAAAGATGGGCGCGAAGATTGAAGTAGACGAAGGCTATATTCGAGCCGAAGTCGATGGGCGTCTGAAAGGTGCGCGTATTTTCATGGATATGGTAAGCGTGGGTGCCACTGAAAACCTACTGATGGCAGCGGCGCTGGCTGACGGAACAACCATTCTTGAAAACGCGGCACGCGAGCCCGAAATCGTTGATTTAGCAAACTGTCTTATTCAGATGGGCGCGAAAATTAGCGGTGCAGGAAGCGATAAAATAACCATTGAGGGCGTGGAAACCTTAAACGGTTGCGATTATGCAGTACTGCCTGACCGTATAGAAACCGGTACTTTCTTGGTAGCGGCCGCTGTGACAGGTGGGAAAATACGCTGTACTCATGCGGCGCCAGATACATTAGATGCGGTGCTAGATAAGCTAGAGCAGGCCGGAGCTAAAATCACCACTGGTGATGACTGGATAGAGCTAGACATGGAAGGGCGCAAACCACAGGCTGTGCGAGTTAAAACCGCACCACACCCAGCATTCCCTACGGATATGCAGGCGCAGTTTGTTACCTTGAACTGTGTTGCCGAAGGCACGGGCGTAATTACAGAAACCATTTTTGAAAACCGCTTCATGCACGTGCCAGAGTTACAACGTATGGGCGCAGAAATCGCGTTAGAAGCGAACTCAGCAGTGTCTAAAGGCAGCTCAAGCCTTAAAGGAGCTCCGGTAATGGCTACTGACCTGCGCGCGTCGGCAAGCTTGGTGATAGCTGGGCTCATCGCAGAAGGTGAGACTCACGTGAATCGCATTTATCACTTAGACCGTGGTTATGAAGCCATTGAAGAGAAGCTGGGTGGCTTGGGTGCCATCATTGAAAGAGTGAAAGAATAACTCAAGGTTTCGCACTTCTACGAAAAAGCGCCAGATAGCATATCTATCTGGCGCTTTTTTTGTGTCTATTATTTATGCGGGCTGGTATTAAATCTTCACGTTTAAAACTCGGGAAGCCGAACTAATCTGCCAGCTCCAACAATACTTATTGACCAGCGCGAAGCTCTGCGACCGTTGCCGTAAGAGTAATTGAACGCCCGTCGCGGCTGAGCTCAATTTCAAGTTCAGTACCGGGCTCGGTTTCGGCAATCATATCCAACGTTTTTGATGCGCTTTCTAAACGTACGCCGTCTATGGCTACAATGATGTCGCCAGGGCGGATACCCGCGATGTCGGCAGGGCTGCCTTTAGCTACTGCTGAAACGTCTATGCCTGGTCGGTTGCGGTTTTCACCGCCAACAAAACCAAGCTGCCCGCGAACAACACGTCCATTGCTGATAATTTCATCCATGACTCGCTTAGCTAATTCGTAAGGCACGGCAAAGTTAATGCCGTCTACATTGCGAGCGCGATTATTTGAATCTAGCACTTGGAAGTTGGCGTTAGTGATACCCAGCAAAATACCATTGCTATCTACCAGCGCGCCACCAGAGTTACCTTGGTTCAAAACTGCGTCGGTTTGAATGAAATCAACATAATTAGATAGACCATTTCGTCCGGCTCTGCTTACTATGCCTTGAGTAATGGTTTGTCCCAAATCGAAAGGATTACCAATCGCCATCACCACATCACCCACATGGGTGTCAGGTTCTGACACCTGAGGAATAATGTGCAGGTTATCAGCGGTGACTTTTAACACGGCAAGGTCGGTCAGTGGGTCGGTGCCCACAATTTGCGCTTCCAAAATACGTCCATCTTGAACCGCTACGTAAATGCTATCTGCATCTGCAACTACGTGGTGACAGGTAAGCAAATAGCCATTTTCTGTCATGATAACGCCAGAACCCAAATTGGTGCGCCCACGAGATTGATTTCTGAATAGGCCTGAACCGTTCTCAATACTGACGCTGTAGATATTGACTACTGCAGGCGCAGAGCGACTTAGGGCAGTAAAATAGCTTTCGCGACTAGCGCTTACTGAGGGGGAGTTAAAGAACCCTTGAGCAAGGCTTTTGCCTTGACGTAGATCAGGTAGGAAAACTAACAGTAATGCAGCAACAGCTACGCCAAGAAATACAGATTTTAGTAAGAAGTTAAAAATTGAGCGGCCAGTCACAAATCACACTTTTTGTTATCTGTCGCACTTAATTAATACGTGCCGTTAACTCAGCACTACTTCACAATCTTAAAGCGCAACATTCTTAAATTATCATCTTACGGCAAAGGATATCACTTTATTTAATAAACTACCGTAATGAAACGCAAATTTTGTGCAACTCAATTTGCACTAGCATGTACTTCAAAACCTTTCATGCTGTTCATACAGCCTTATTTACGTGGACATAGGTGTAGCTCGAGAATGCGGCTTATCAGAGGAGTCCGTAAAGAAGCCCCGTTAGGAAGCTAGGATCACAATGTTTTCAACGGTTATCATCTGAAAACAAAAACGGCGCTTATAAAGCGCCGTTTTTATGCCAACCCTCAGCTTGGACACCGACGCGTCTGAGCTGAGGATGTAATTGAAGAGCTAAATTGCTACTGTCTGATTACCAAATAAAGCGTAGAGTTTCCACGTTTTACATTGAGTGCGATAACGCCTTTGGCTTCGTCTAGTGCATTTCTGAACTCTGCAACCGTAGACGTACGTAAGCGGTTAACGCCAATTATCACATCATCAGATTGAAGGCCAATTCGCGCCGCAGGCGCACCACGCTCAATATCAGAAACCACTACACCAGCATTACCAGCATCGTCAGTGCCGTTAGACAGGGTTGCACCTTCTAGGGCTGGGTGAATTTGAGCAGCCGTCACTGTCGTGTCTGTAGCGTCATCTAATACAACGTCTACATTCATTTTCTTACCTTTGCGCATAACGGTGAGCTCAACTTCAGCGCCCGCGCCCATACTCGCAATTTTTGCGCGCAGTTCTTGGAAGCTATGAAGTTTACGACCATTAATGGCAGTAATAATATCACCGGCTTGCAGACCACCTTTTTCAGCGGCAGAGTCTGGCTGCACTTCGCTCACGAACGCACCAATGTTCACTTCCGCATTCATGGCTTCGGCAAGGCCCGCGTCAATATCGCTACCTAAAATGCCTAACAGGCCACGGCGTACTTCACCAAACTCAGCAATTTGATCAATTAGGCTTTTCATCATATTGGCAGGAATAGCAAACCCAATACCGACGTTGCCGCCGTTAGGACCAAAAATAGCGGTGTTGATACCAACCAGTTCACCGTGAAGGTTGACCAATGCGCCACCTGAGTTACCTCGGTTAATTGCTGCGTCGGTCTGAATAAAGTCTTCATAACCGCCAATGTTCAGGCCAGAGCGACCCAGAGCGCTTACAATACCAGAGGTAACCGTTTGAGAAAGACCAAACGGATTACCAATAGCTACTACAAAGTCGCCTACGCGCAGCGCGTCAGAATCGGCAAGCGGTAACGCTTTTAAATCATCAGGTTCTATTTTAAGTAGCGCGATATCGCTTTGCTCGTCAGAGCCTAGCTTTTTCGCTTTAAACTCGCGACCGTCAGTTAACTTAACAGTGATTTCATCAGCATTATCAACAACGTGGTTGTTGGTAACAACATAACCTTTATCGGCATCAATGATGACACCAGAACCAAGACCTCGGAAAGGGCGTTCTTGAACCTGCTCTTGCGGGGCGCCGAAGAAGTAGCGAAACATCTCGGGTACACGCTGCGTAGAGGTTTGTGTTCCTTCTACCGCAATGCTTACTACCGCTGGGGTAGCTTCTTCTAGCATAGGGGCTAAAGAGGGAACTTCATCTTTCTTATCAGAAAAAAACGGTAACGCCGCCTGTGTGCTAGCAGTAAAGCCCAATGAACTTACAACAACGGCAGACGCCAATAGACAATGGCGGAAAGACATTTTCATGTTCGCTTACACTCCTTCATGTTATATGCGACATAGCATGGTTTCACTAAAAGAGTCCGAGGTCGTGATAAAGTTCCCGATGTTACTGTTTTTCTGCGGTATTCTTATCAGATCCGCCGACGAACAGCCCAGAACCCGAGTTAGCGAAGTCTCTTGGCTGTGTGTCAGACACACGCTGAACTCTCGATTTGTCAGACCCTTTTAGGTTGTTACGTAAATACGTAGTTGCTTGTTCCCCATAAAAAGGAACTTTGCTGTCATCATCGCTGCCTTGCTCAAGCAGCAATTCATACTCTTCAATTTGTTGCTTTAAGGTTTCGCACTGGCTTTCAATGCTCTCTAAGCTTTGACGAGTTTGATGAATGTGGTGTTGCGCCTGCTGTGCGAGGATCTCTTTAACTTGCTTCTCAGTCTGTGCAGTATTGCCTGCGCCCTGCTTTTGTTGAAAAAAGCGACCTGCGAAAAAGCCAATAATTAACCCAACTACTAACAAAGCAAGAGATACTAACAATTCCATTATATTCTCCGAATCAATCTACATCTTGCAGCCGACCTTTACTTCTACGATCTAAAAGCTGCTTTCGACCATACGCTGAATATAGCAAGGTCGAACCCGAAAAGCGCATACATCGTGACATTTATTCGGTGTATGTCGAATTTCAATGTGAGATTCTACCGTGATTTCCATTAAAATTAAGGTCATAATTGAGAAATTCAAGCAGGTCGGTGCAGCAAGCGCCGCTATTGACTTTTGTACGGAGTGGTTTCGGCGATGACGCCATGGGAAAAATATCAGCTAGATCTTCAGTCGTCTGACTTTCATTACGACGCGGCGCAAGAAAATGCAGTAAAAGAACTTCAACGTTTGTTTGATGAACTTACCCAACCTGAAAAGAAAACGACGTGGCGGGTAAAGTTAAAAGCAGCGTTTGGGAAAGGCCATGCGAAGCCTGGTATCCAGGGCATTTACTTTTACGGTGGTGTTGGGCGAGGCAAAACCTATTTAGTAGATACATTCTACGACTGTTTGCCTTTCGAAAAGAAAATGCGCGTGCATTTTCACCGCTTTATGTACCGTGTGCACGATGAACTAAAGCAGCTTAAAAACGCACAAGACCCGCTAAAGCTGGTAGCGGCTAAGTTAGCAAAAGAAGCGCGGGTAATATGCTTTGACGAGTTTTTCGTGTCTGATATAACCGATGCCATGATCTTAGGCACGTTAATGGAAGAGTTGTTTGGTCACGGTATTGTGCTGGTGGCGACGTCAAACATAGTCCCTGACGATTTGTATAAAAACGGATTACAGCGTGCGCGGTTCTTACCTGCTATCGATCTACTCAATCAGAATACCCGCGTGGTAAACGTTGATAGCGGTATTGATTATCGTCTTAGGACGTTAGAGCAAGCCGAAATTTATCACTACCCACTTGATGGCGAAGCCACCGAAAACTTGCATAGCTACTTTTCTCAATTAGCTCCGGAAGAAGGCTCTAAAGGCGAAGATATTGAGGTGAACAACCGAAAAATACCGACGCTTAGAAACGCTGACGGGGTATTGATGATTGATTTTAAAGCCTTGTGTGGCGGGCCCAGAAGCCAGAGCGACTACATTGAGTTAAGCCGTTGTTATCACTCCGTGCTTTTAGCCAATGTTAGGGAAATGGGCCAGCATAATGACGATGTGGCGCGTCGTTTTATTGCGATGGTGGACGAATTTTACGAGCGAAATGTAAAGCTGATCATATCTGCAGAAGTCGCGCTGGAAAGCTTGTACACCGAGGGGCTACTTAATTTTGAGTTCAGGCGCTGTCTTAGCCGCTTAAAGGAAATGCAGTCACACGACTACCTAGCAACCGAGCATTTGCCGTAAACATAAATATGGGGTCAGAGTACATTTTGACCTCATTAAAAATGTGAAAGCTACCAACCTACACCCTTTCTAGGGGCGTTCACATTGGTATTACACGAAAATTAAGGTAGAATTTCGCCCAAATTTTTTGTGTCGCTTAGCCTACCGTTATTTTGGGCAGTGTTTCGCTTGGCAATTTCTAGCACCGTCGCGTTCGAACATTTATTGAAACGTCGAGTTCGGCAATGCTACCAAGTAAGGCAGAGCGATGCGCCTGATGAACGGTCAGGCAACAGGTAGCCCGATAAAACCCAACGCAGCATTTCAAATTGCGAGAAAGAGAATTTTAAGATGGGAAGAGCATTCGAAGTTCGTAAAAACGCCATGGCAAAAACTGCCGGCCAAAAAACTAAAGTTTATTCTAAATACGGTAAAGAAATTTACGTATGTGCGAAAAATGGTGGTGCCGATCCAGACACCAACCTTTCACTTCGCCGCCTAATGGAAAAGGCGAAGAAAGACCAAGTACCAAGCCACGTTATTGAAAAAGCGATTGATAAAGCCGCTGGTGGCGCTGGCGAAGATTTCCAGCCTATGCGTTATGAAGGTTTTGGCCCAGGTAACTGCATGGTCATTGTTGACTGCTTGTCTGACAATGCAAACCGCACCATCACTGAAGTACGTAACTGCTTTACTAAAACCAACGCGAAACTTGGTGCACAGGGTGCGGTATCGCATATGTTCGATCACCAAGCGGTATTCCAGTTTGAAGGTGACGACGAAGACGCTATCCTAGAAGTGCTAATGGAAGCCGACGTAGACGTAACTGATGTTGAAGTTGAAGACGGTAAAGTTACAGTTTACGCGCCACACACTGAATTCTATCAAGTAAAAACAGCGCTAACTGAAGCCTACCCAGACATTAGCTTTATTGCAGAAGAAATGAGCTGGATGCCTCAGACCGAAACTGAGATAAGCGAAGAAGACATGCCGATGTTTGAAAAATTCATGGACATGCTTAACGACTGTGATGACGTGCAAGACGTTTACCACAACGCGATTACGCCTAACTAATTATTCGTAGAAAGTAGTTGAAACTGTGCCTAGTGGCAATTGTTGAATTGAGAGGCACAGTTAGCTTTTTCAATATAAGAAAAGCCTTATTGATAATCACAATTTTTAATGTTTCATGCGCATTCGCTCAAAAAACTGAAATTCACTTGACCCTTGCTCTTAATTTGAGGTTCGTAAACTGAATGTGGGCGCTTTTGCCTTTTGCTCACAAAATGGTGATGTTGACACTGAGTTAGCTGTAGGTAAGCCTCTAATTTCTTTTAACATCACCTTGCACTTAATCACATAACTGAAACCAATAATTTAATTTTTCAATTTAAATCAATTTATTGATAAAATGTTGGTTTATGAGCTGTTGAAGCAGCGTTGATAGAGTCATGTTGTTAAGCAAAATTCCTATTTTTAATCACGCGAACAACATTTTTGCCGCGCGAAACGTTATTAATTTAAGCTTCGTTTAGCATTAGCGGGTGGTTTTGTACCAGGCCCCTATCTTACAGGTTCGCTGGTCTATATCTTTGGGGTTTTATCCTCCCGTTTTATTATTACCGACCAATGGCTTTTTCGTAGAAAGCGAACACGTTTTTCGCACAATTTACCGCGAAATCACTTAAAAAGAGTGATTTGATTAAATTAATAGTTTTAAATAAAAAAGTTGTCCGAGGAACTTGCTAAATCTTGTAAAAGGTAAACAGCCAAAATTTCTCTTTTGTCGTTTACGACTGCCGCAATTTATCCGTATCAATAAGAGCAATCGATATACACTTTAATTATTAATGGAATTTTTGTGTAGCAGATATGCCGCGCTTTATCAGCTCATCTGTAACGCTGCTAATTGGCAAGGAAAGGTGCTAAGTAGAAATGCTAGGTAAGTAAAATTCATTGTGTCGAATAATTTTACATTTACAACATCTATCTTTTAGTTTAATCGATATTATCAACAACTTATTCATTGGCACCAATTATGCTGCATTCAACCTGACATATTAAGCGGTAATGTCGAATTTGACTACACATAAAGGATTTGTTTATGAAGAACATAAAGACATTTTCGCTTTTACTATTTATTTTTGGTTCGCTACAGACTCATGCAAGTGTTATCACTAGTGCGGGTACATTTTTTGATACAGATATTGCTTATGCTGGAGTTGGTGGATTAAGAGGAAATGGAAGTGGAGACATAACGCTTTCAGGTACCTCAGGGTCCATCGAGCAGGCTTATCTCTATTGGCACGGACCTACTAATTCGAGCGACCCATCGTTCAACGCTAGTGCATTATTTAATGGTACGAGCATAGTTGGTACTAATATAGGCTTTTCCGATGACAACTTCTGGGGTCAAGATAATAGCCAAGCCTACAGAGCCGATGTTACGAATATTATCACCGGAGACGGTATCTACAGCCTATCTGGCCTAAGCCCGAATAACAGCAATGGCGCATCACTAGTTGTTTATTATGATGATGGGGATGATAGCAACAATACTGATGTTGTTACTTTCGAAGGCAATGACGCAAATTTCGATAATATTTATGATCCCTTAGGATGGGACACTTCATTGTCAGGAATAAATTATAATTCAGGGTCTGCAAGACTGTTACTAGGAGTCTCCGATGGTCAGAGTTTTGCGGATGGCCTTTTTAGCATTAACGGCTCGGTTGTCAACGTTGACTTTGATGGTTTGAGCGTCCCCGCAACGGCTGGCTCATCGGTCACGAATGGTGCTTTATGGGATCTATTCGAGTTTGATGTTACCTCTTACCTAACAGTTGGGCTCAATTCGCTCAATATAAGTTACTCTGGCGGAAGTGACGCTTTGAGTGCTATTCACTATCAGGTAATATTACCCGCTGGCGCTGCACCAGATCAGCCTGGTGATGTAGTTGCAGTCTCAGCACCTTCTATATCGGCTTATTTTATTTTAGTTCTTGCTGGGTTGATTTTTTGTACACGATGCAATCAACTTTCTTGAATAAATTTTGCGATAGCAATCAATTATCGAGTGTTTCTAGGCATCAATTGCCAAAAGAAACACTCAATAATTTAGTTGTTTAAAAGTACGGATTCCAAAATTTATTATTTTAAAATTTAGTAGTATTTACTCAAGGCACTAAAGAGTTTTACAAGCCAACCGTCTCGTACTTAATGGGCGCTAGCAGCTTAAGAATGCGGTTTTCTTGTTGATAGGTTAGCCCCACATCGCGCATCGCACCTTGGACATACTCCACCAATATGTAAAATTCACGCTCCTTAATATTGAGACCCGTGTGAGACTCCAACATTGTTTTTCCATCATATTCGCAAGGCCCGCCAATAAGCTCGCATGTTTGCAATACAAGTTGATCTCTTAAATGTTTTTTGGGAACACCTTTGAAATAATGACCAATTACGGGGTCAGTGTAAATTCGTGTAATCGCTACGCCGTATATGGTATTGAGCGTTTTATGGCCGCCAATTTCTTCATAAAGGCTTTGTTCAGGAGCGCTGGCGCATGCGGTTATCAATAAGCTTA
This sequence comes from Alteromonas sp. CNT1-28, assembly GCF_022348345.1. Taxonomy (NCBI): domain Bacteria; kingdom Pseudomonadati; phylum Pseudomonadota; class Gammaproteobacteria; order Alteromonadales; family Alteromonadaceae; genus Alteromonas; species Alteromonas sp. CNT1-28. The sequence goes on from NZ_JAKREZ010000006.1 coordinate 273,706, forward strand.
ACGCAGCAATTACCATTAACCGGAAGCAGTGTCTGATCATTTCGTTCCCCTATCAAAAAGTGCTGTTTACCGTTAGATAAAATCCTGAAGAACTTTCTTGCAAAGGTAAATTGCCCAAATCCACATAGGCAGCGGTAATTGAAATAGATTTATTTGGGAAGTAGGCAATAAACGCATCAACAACGGTGTCTTCTTCAGCTAAGCCTCCTAATCGATTGGTTTGCGTTCTAAACTCTGTGCCAATTGCTGTGGTAGGGCTAATTAATACCGCTACAGAGCCCTCCCATTCGAGCTTAGCGCTATCGTTGTTTTCAGAACCAAATCCAAGTAAGCCAAACACATTCGCCTTCGTATATCGCGCGGTAAGATTGGTGAGTAAATTATAACCTGATGGGGTGCCCAACCACAGTTTCGTGGCTGAAAGGTAAACGTCGGTACCACTGTCGTCTGTCGCTCCTAGCAGCATTGGTACGCCTACGCCGGGCAAGGGGGTCGTACCGTCGGGTAGCGAAAGAGAGCTGTCGTAGTCTCTGTTTTTCTTGTATTGTGCGCCGATGGATATTTGGGGTATCCATGAGTTTTGAGTAAAGACGCCATCGCCAAGAACCTTAACTTTTGCACCGATTATATCTTGCTCAATGGTGGTGCTGTTGGCGTTTGTAATAGCACCTTCTGTGAGTAACGCGAAAACGTTGCTTGTTAACCCTGAAGCAATATCGAGGCGCTGTCGCTGCACGCTAAGCTCTATACGGTCAAACAAACTAACACTTGCCCCTGCTGTTGTAAGGGAATAATCGCTTAGGCTTAAGTACTGAATATTTGCCGAATAACTGACCTCTTCTTTACTCGCGTATCCGCCAATAAATGCCCAAGGCGTAATGCCGCCACCCGCAGTGCCCTCGAAACCTGTAATACCACCAGATGCAATTAAGCGAGATCCACTGTCTGCGAGTACGGGAGACGATGCGAGAAAAAGAGGGAGGAGTAAATGCCTAATCATAAGGTAAACCTAATGTTTTTAAATGGTTTTTTGTAATTCTATTGATCAGCATAGCGCTTAACCCATGAATTGTGAAATGCACGCTGCTGGCGGTATTAACTATTATCGAATTTTTATTATCAAAAAATATTTGAAACTGATTCGTTTTTTATGGGGCTTATCATTGAAAAGCTGAATCTATACCATACACGCCATATTCATTGAGTACTTTAATTTTCTGTTCGCTGCATTCATGCGTGAACAACAAATAGCAGACGTATTGAGGAGTTAGTTGTGTCTCATCCAATTATTGAAGATTTAAATAAGCGTTACACGGTTAAACAGTACGATGCGGGTAAACGCATTTCAGCTGATGATCTGGCGACAATTCTTGAGGCGTTGAGACTTTCAGCGTCTTCAATCAACTCTCAGCCATGGAGATTTGTGGTTGTTGAAAGTGATGAAGCCAAGCAGCGTTTACACGATAGCTTTGCCAACAAGCATCAGTTCAATCAGCATCACGCTAAAGAAGCATCGCATACTATTCTGTTTGCCTATGACCCTAAATTTACAAAAGAGAAATTTGTAAAGCGTGTCGATGCAGAAGTATCGTCTGGTCATCTACCCGAAGATATGCGTGAAAACTTCATGGGCGCTTACGCATTTGCTGAAGCGAACACCGATGAGAACGGTAACAACGCGGCTTGGACCAAAGCGCAAGTTTATCTAGCGCTAGGCAATGTTCTTCACACGCTGGCGCGTTTAGGCATAGCGTCTACGCCGATGGAAGGTGTTGACGCCGAACTGCTTGGCGAACAGTTTAAAGATGAGCTAGACGGGCACGTTTGCGAAGTGGCACTTGCCATGGGCTATCCAGATACAGAGCAAGATTGGAACCATGGTCTACCTAAAGCACGCCTTGCAAAAGAAGATGTGATCGCGGTTGTGTAATACCTGACTACACAAGGTTGCTATGTATATAACAAAGCCCGCTTAGCGCGGGCTTTGTTTTGTCTTCTTACTTTTGTGTTCTGGCTTCCATTTCCAGCGTTTACTTATAACTTCTGTTGGAATAACGTCTGTGATTGTGCGCGCATTATCTCTTGCGTATTGAAGGGAATTCAATATGGAAGACGGATTGCGTGTGTCTACCGTAAGGAACTTAACGACATTCTCCTGGCTGTATTCATTATAAATGGCCTCAAATGGCTCGCGATTTCCTGTTATGTCTAGCAATGGCTTCATTGCCAATTGATATACAAAAAGCAAATAAAATCACCTTGTATCCAAGTGAGTAAACTTACAAGAAGAAGCGATGGGCAGAAATGTAAAACCCAAAAATTATGTGCTTCAACGGTAATCTCGTTACTCACGATATTGAATAATGTATACTCATCCCAATATATGCGCTATAAAACAGCGCGTGTTTTAAGCACGACTTTTCCTTCACAGATAGACAATTCACTACTTTGAGAGCACTAAACTTTCGCCACGGGTTTTCGTCCTACATGCCGCTTTTCATGGCATGGGTACTCTCGTGTCTCATCCTTAGTGCAAGCTTCCAAAGTGGTCAAATTAATAATGAAGTTGAAGTAAGTCAGCAGTCACCACTTGCCCAATTTAACTACGCGGGCAAGAGCTATTCGTTACGGTTTACCGGCACTAAGCTAGAAAACAGTGACGATCAAGGCGATGGGCCCGAGGCAATTGTTGAATTGACCTTGGGGTTTATTGCTCTGGCTATTGTGCTGTGTTTGGGTATGGCATATGTTGTACCCCGTGCTCGCCAACACTACCGCCAACCTTCTCGCGGACCACCTTTATCCCTGAGCTAATTCTCTTTTTGCCTTATTGCGCTAGCACGTTCGCTTAGCTGCATATTAAGGCGCTTTAAAAATTTAATTATTCAGGATTCTAAAATGGCACGATTTTCATTTCGTGGCTTTGTGTATGTGCTCATCGTTATGCTCGGTTTACTGAGCGCTGCGCCCAACATATTGCCACAATCAATTAAACAGCAACTACCTACGTGGTACACCACTTCCACACTATCTTTAGGCTTAGATTTGCAAGGTGGTTCGCATCTGCTATTAGCCGCAGACACCAACGCCTTGTTTGAAAAGCAACTAAATAGCTTTTCGAGTGACTTACTTAGCGAATTGCGCAGTCAAAACGTGCGCTATACAAAGACGTCTCATTCACTCACTCATAAAGATAGTCGTTCTGGAAGTGTCGTCTTTACATTGCGTAATGCAGATGATGCTAGAAAAGTTAACGATATTGCCTATCAAATTTCCGCTCAGCCAAATGGTTCAAGTGCACTTGATGTAGAGATAAAGCAAAGCACCGTTACCCTTACGCTTAACGAGCTATATACCGAACAACTGGTTAAAGACACGTTAAGCCGAAGTGTTGAAGTAGTTCGAAAGCGTTTGAACGAAACGGGGCTTACTGAGCCTAGCGTTACTCTACAAGGCAAAGACGCCATTTTAGTTCAGATGCCGGGTATGTCTGACCCCACCCAAGTTAAAAAATTATTGGGCACTACCGCACAAATGACTTTTCACTGGGCCGCGAATAGCCAGTCTGAGCAGGTTATGAATAAGCAAGATGCGGCGGGTAATACCTATCGCTTAGAGCAAAAAGTGGCGCTAGAAGGTGAGCATATTACTGATGCGGCAGGTGTCTTAAGTAGTGAAAATGGCCAGCCAGTAGTGACGTTCCGATTAGACAGCGCAGGTGCCAAGCAGTTTGCCACTATGACACGTGACAACATCGGCCGTGTGCTTGCTATCGTCCTTGACGACAAAGTGGTTACAGCCCCCGTCATAAATAGCGTGATTCCGGGTGGTCGTGGTGAAATAACCGGTAACTTTACATTGCCCGAGGCGGGCAACACTGCACTAATGCTTCGCACTGGTGCGCTACCTGTGCCACTTACCATTATTGAAGAGCGTACGGTGGGGCCAGATTTAGGCAGCGATGCAATTCAAACCGGAGTGGAAAGCGGCGTGGCAGGTGCGTTACTGGTATTGGCATTTATGGTGGCGATTTATGGCAGGTGGGGCGCTATCGCAAGTTTTGCTCTTTGTATCAATATGGCGTTGGTGTTTGGCGCATTAACCCTGTTTGGCGCAACCCTGACGTTACCGGGCATAGCAGGTTTGATCCTAACCATGGGCATGGCGGTCGATGCGAACATTTTGATTAATGAACGTATTCGTGAAGAAAGTAAAAAAGGTCGTCCGGCAGCCAGTGCAATAGAAGTGGGTTTTGATAAAGCGTTCGCGACTATTGTGGATTCAAACTTCACCACACTAATAGCGGTAAGTTTGTTGTTTATGTTTGGAAGCGGCCCTATTAAAGGGTTTGCAATTACAATTGCCCTTGGTCTGGTGTCTTCGGTATTTACTGCTGTAGCCCTAACTAAAATGTTAATGCTAAGAGTGGTTAAGTCGAAGCACAAGAATACGCAAGATCGCGCGCAGCAGCGCGTTCCTTTGCGTTTTTCATCACCGCTTTTGCGGTTAAGCGATAAGCTAAGCGGTATTAATTTTCTGGCAAAGCGTAAAATTGCACTCGCTGTTTCTGTCGTGCTTACGGTGCTTTCAATCGGGCTATTTGCTAAGCCAGGCTTACATTATGGCGTCGACTTTACCGGTGGCACCATGATTGAGTTGACCGCACCAACCCTTACTACCGATGAGCTAAGGAATGTGATTGAAAGCAATGGCTTTGATCAAATAGCAATTCAAGAATATGGCAGTGAACATCACTATTTATTGCGAGCCCCTGTTCTAGATAGCAGTGGCGAGCTTGAAAATAGCAACGCAAAGCAGACTGACGCACTAAAGCGTGCGATTTCGCAAGCCGACAGTGAGGTAAGTTTTGATAAAATTGATATGGTTGGACCCAAAGTCAGCGGAGGCTTTGCCGAGCTATCCATTCTAGCATTGCTTATCGCAGGTGGCGGCATGTTGGTGTATCTGTGGGCACGCTTTGAAGCGCATTTTGCGAGCGCAGCGCTGCTAACCGTGATACTCGATTTAACCAAAACCATAGGCTTTTTCGCGCTTACGGGCATCGAATTTAACTTAACGGCTGTCGCAGCACTGTTGGCGCTCATTGGTTACTCTATAAACGATAAGGTGGTGGTGCTTGATCGCATCCGTGAATTATTGCGTTTAGACCCAAACAAGCCATTGGCAGATACTATTAATGAGGCCGTGAACAGCACGTTAAGCCGCACGGTATTCACTTCCGTTACCACGCTGTTGGCATTGTTACCGATGGCTATTTTTGGCGGTGATGCAGTAGAAAGTTTTGCAGTCCCTATGGTTTTTGCTGTCGTGATTGGCACGTCATCGACCTTGTTTATCACCTCTACGCTGCTGTATTTGTTGGGCAGCAGAAGAGAGAAACAAGGTAAAGCGCAGTTAAAGCCTACTGCAGAAGAGATTAAGGCTTCGTTGTCGCACATCCCTTAGGCGGCACAAGTTCCTTAACCCCAATACCTCAGCGGGCTCTTGTACCTCAATACATTGGTGCAAAAACGCGGTAAGGTAGCAGTATTAACAGGAACCCTTGATGCTCTCACGCATACCCGAATAATTTGCGTGAGAGCATCAAGGGCAATAAGGAACGTATAATGTTTGCAGTTGATCACATTATTTTACTCAGTGCAGTGCTTGCCATTTTGGGCGTACTGGCCAGTAAATTGTCCCCGCGCTTTGGCGTACCTGTTTTAGTTTTATTCCTTGGTGTAGGTATGTTGGCTGGAGAAGATGGTATCGGCCGAATTTTCTTTGATAATGCTGATGCTGCGCATGCCATTGGTACATTTGCGCTTATTCTCATCCTATTTGATGGCGGTCTACAAACGTCAAAAAAGTCCATAGCGCAGGCGTGGAAACCCGCCGCGTTGCTCGCCACTTTTGGCGTAATTGGTACGGCAGTGGTCACCGGTATCGCCGCTATGGTTATTCTCGATTTACCGCTTTATAAGGGCTTATTGCTTGGTGCTATTGTAGGGTCGACAGACGCCGCAGCAGTATTTTCTGTTCTGCGCAACGCTGGTATACGCATTCCTTCAAAAATAAAATCCACACTAGAGCTGGAAAGTGCGTCGAATGATCCAATGGCCATATTCCTCACAATCGGCCTTATTACGCTCATTCAAGACAGCACCACTAAGCCAGTTGACTTACTTTCGCTGTTTGCCAGTCAAATGGGAGTGGGAGCGATAGTGGGCCTTGCCATCGGCGGTATTGCAGTATGGCTTTTCAGACGCGTCACCTTAATGGCCATCGGTTTGTACCCGGTATTTGTGATGTTGTTTGGTGTATTGTCTTTTGGCCTTGCTGCGAACTTAAATGGCAGCGGCTTTCTCGCTACCTTTATTACGGGTGTTATCGTGGGTAACAGCCGCTTTGCTTATCAGCGTAATACGTTTGTGTTTCTGGATGGGCTGGCGTGGCTTGGGCAAATTGCCATGTTCGTTATCTTAGGTTTGTTGGTAACGCCCACCGAGCTGTTTGTTAATTGGAAAGAAGGCCTTTTAATTGCGTTTGTGCTTATTTTTATTGCACGTCCGCTGGTGGTTATGCCTATTTTGTTGCTTTCGAAATTTTCGTTCAAAGCATCAATGCTAATCTCATGGGTAGGCTTACGTGGTTCGGTGCCAATTATACTCGCTATATTTCCGCTAATATTCGGCATGCCATACGCCGAGCTCATTTTTAATGTGGTGTTCTTTATCGTGCTTATTTCTGCCTTGTTGCAAGGTTCCACCTTACCTTATGCGGCGCGTAAGTTAGGCTTAGTATTGGACGATGAAGTAAAGGAATCGAGCACGCTGGAGATTGTAAAAGTCGCTAAGAGCAAGCGCGAGCTTATAGAAATAGAGGTTTCGAAGTTATCGCCAGCACTACATAAAACCATTAGCGAATTAGCTCTTCCCGATAATACGGTAGTGGCGATGATTGCCCGTGGTGAAGAAACCCTTATACCTAAAGGAAGTACCAAAATAGAAATGGGCGATCAAATTTTCATTATCACCAAACTGCTCGATAAAAGTGCCGTTGAGCACTGCTTTTACAGCGAGCAGGAATAGGGTGCTATTGTAGGGTACTTCATGTAGAATGCGCCGCGGAGTTGGCCAGGCAATCGCCGCTTTCGTAAGAAAGGGGAGGAAAGTCCGGGCTCCAAAGGGCAGGGTGCCAGATAACGTCTGGGCGGCGTGAGCCGACGACAAGTGCAGCAGAGAGAAGACCGCCTAAGCATGTTGACATGCCGGTAAGGGTGAAAGGGTGCGGTAAGAGCGCACCGCACCTCTGGTAACAGAGTGTGGCAAGGTAAACTCCACCCGGAGCAAGACCAAATAGGATCCCTCAACGTGTGGCCCGCATGGGGATCGGGTAGGTTGCTTGAATCAGTGAGCGATTGCTGATCTAGAGGAATGGTTGCCCACGACAGAACCCGGCTTACGGCCAACTCCACTCTTTTCCCTCACACCTACGTGAGCCAACAGCGACCTACCAGCTATTCACTAGTCGAGATTTCCTTATCCTCAGGATTGTTTCTCTTCTGTAGCTGGCTATTTTGTTGTGCCGATACACTGAGATTACTTTCCGATTGATGTGGGCGTTTTCAGCGCTTGAGCCTACCCGTTTACAAGTTGTACTTTGGCTAATATTTTGAAATCAAATGTATGAGCCTTTGAAAAAAGGTTAACTTAAGTCAACGAAAATAAAGAAAAAGCAAATTAAAATGTGACTAAGCAAGTCGAGTGAATCACAATGATTATAAATGCTTTAAGGTTAGTGAAAGGCTAGTTCAAGAAGCGCTCCGCCATAATACTTACAAGTTACATTGGCATAATTTAGGCACAACAATACTGATATGTTTCTAACTTAATCGACATGACCAGAATTGAGGGAGAGATAGTGAGCAAACACGGTGAGTTAAATTGGGTCGAGCTTCAGACATGTAATGTTGAAGGTGCCATGAAGCTATATGGTGAGTTGTACGGGTGGACTTTTCAAGCTGAGGAAAATGAAAATGGTGATGTCTATTGGTTAATCTCTAACGATGAAAATTTTCCTTTTGGTGGTATTCTCACAGTACCCGAAGACTCACCTGAGGCTCCTAGGTGGATTCATTATTTTCATATCGAAGATGTTGATAGCGCTATACAAACTACCCTTAATAATAGCGGAAAGGTAATGAAAGGTCCTCGCGAAGTAAAAGGCGTAGGCCGTGTGGTCTGGTTGCAGGATGCAAATGGTGCAGAGTTCGGGCTTATCACTCCGAGTTCTGAAGCGCCGGGCTAAAACAGCGAGTGCAAATAATTTGTTTATTCTAGAATGGTCCTAGACTATACTGGACATAGAAAAATAATTAAGGACTTTGATGATTGTAACAAAACCTATGCAATAGCAAGCCAACAGGCCTGCTTTCAAATTGCATAAATCAAATAGTTAGCATTTCTATTAATGTTGACCGTATTTTGTTTTATTGAAGCAGTACTCTGCTCATAGGTAATGTTATGAAATATATTTCTGAGTTAAACCGACTTGGTTGGCAACCTTTTTTCCTTCAGCAACTTTCTTTAGAAGATTATGAATACTATCAACCTGCACGGGTGATAGGTCACGATCGTAGCCGTTATGTAATCTTTGACGGGAACTTTTCTACCTCACTTCCGATTTTAACGTCTTTTCCTAGAATGACGGTAGGCGACTGGATATTAATTGATAGTGACTATCAATATGTTCGTCTTCTTGATAGAAAATCGCTGTTTTCAAGACGCGCAGCTGGTACAAAATTAGACCGACAGCTTATCGCAGCCAATGTTGACACACTCTTTATAGTTTCTTCGCTCAATCATGATTTTAATTTAAGTCGTATTGAAAGGTACTTGGTGCTTGCTAGAGAAGCCGAAGTTGAACCAGTAGTTGTTTTGACAAAAGCTGACTTGACGACAAGCATTGAAGACTATTTATGCAGACTTAGAGAGTTAGATCCGCATTTACGAGTAGTGAGTGTGAATGCGCTAAGTGAAGAAAGTTGTTTAACGCTTAAGAGTGATTGTTGCAAAGGATCTACGGTAGCTCTACTTGGCTCTTCCGGGGTTGGTAAATCAACAATTATCAATACGCTATTACAGTCGGATAAGCAATCTACAGAGTCTATTCGCGAAGATGACAGCAAAGGAAGGCATACGACGACTTCGCGCTCAGTTCATTTTATTCCTGATGGTGGTGTGATCATTGATACACCTGGAATGCGTGAATTGAAGATTATTGATTGCTCAAATGGAATTGAGTCGACGTTTACTGATATTGAAACGCTTTCAATAGGGTGCAGGTTTTCAGATTGCACTCATACAAGTGAGCTAGGTTGCGAGGTTTTGAAAGCAATAGATAAAGGAATATTAGATGTTAGGCGGTTGGCGAACTATCAAAAGTTGAAACAAGAGGAGAAAAGAAATTCAATGGCATTGCACGAATTAAGAGCAAAGGAAAAGAACTTTAAAAAAATGGTTAATGCGGTAACTCGCAAATCAAGAAGATAGATTTACTCAAAAGCCTAGGTTTGTCCTAGGCTTGTTGTTTTTTCTGAGAGCATCAAATTCCCGGCTTACGGCCAACTCCACTCTTTTCCCAAAAGAAAGTGAAGCCTCTACCTGAAGGGATATTTCCTCAGGCAGAGACATTTATCGCTCGTTACTGAAAGAAGTAACGGAAAGTTGCGCCTACTGTACGTGGCTGGTTCACCGTAAATCCAAGTCGAGCTCGTCCACCACGTTCTCTATCAAAGGATAGCTGCGCGTTTTCGTCGAACAGGTTGTTTGCATACAGTAATATTTCATAGTCATCGTAGGTAAGACCGAAGCTCATATTAAGCGTGCCGTAGTCGTCTAACAACAAGTCTAATTCCGTTGTTTCTGCGCCAGTGGCACCGCCAAAGGCAAGGCCTGAAGTGAATATACCTGCGCCTGCAACTTGGTCACTAGGCTGGGTTATACGGTCTCCCACGTACTGGTAAGAGCCTTGGAAATAGGTGCTGTTTGAAGAGAATAAAGGCTGCGCTAAATCGTAGGTAAATGCGATGGAAAAGCTCTCTTCAGGTACTGAAGCTAGGCGGTTACCGTCTTCTACGCCACCTAGTACCGCACCATCACCATCAACAACGGTTGAATCGAACTCGGCTTCAATGATGCTACCCGTTAATGAGAAAAAGAGCTGGTCAGTAAACTGACGCGTAAGCTCAAATTCAATACCTTGGGTGTGGGCGTCAGGCACGTTAAATGATACACGTGACGAGCAAGAACCAGCATCCAATGTAACCTGAAGATCTTCAATATCGTTATAGAAAGCCGAGATGTTAGCTGACCATCCACGACCTGATGATTTCATACCGATCTCATAGTTGGTGAGCTTTTCATCGTCATAGTCTTGGAACGAACCAAAGATGGCTTCATCTTGGTCGGTACACAGGCTTCTATTTAGCGGGTCATTTACACCGCCAAGTCTAAATCCTTGAGACACCTGAGCATTTAAGTTCACGTTTTCGCTTACGCTATACTGGCCGATAACGCGAGAAGTAAAGCCATCTGATTCTGTAGAATCGGTCTGGTTGTCGCCGTTGGCAAATAAGCCCCCAGAGATAAACTGACGCTCTTCTTCATAATCGTAAAAACGAGAGCCCACGGTCATTTTAAAGTCATCGTTCACTTGATAGTTCACTTCACCAAACACAGCAAGCTGCTTCAAGTCGTACGGTAAATAGGCGTTGTAGGGAGAATCAGCTTCAAAACCATTGGCAACCGCTGCTGACGTGCCTTCACCTAAGGTGGCGTCGGTAAATGCGTCGTACCCAGGGGTAGGGAGTGATTGGTCGTAAACACGCTCTGTAGAAGAGTAGAAAGCGCCAACTAGCCAGTCTAGCGCGCCATCGCCATTGGATGCGGCGCGAAGCTCAAAGGTATCTTGCTCTACTTCCGTTCTGTCTAATAAGTTCGACGGTAATAGTACGGCTTCATCAGGAAAACCTAAGTCGATACTTACTGAGCCCGAAAGCGCGCTGGCATCACGACTTACAAGAATATCGCGGTCGGTATAGCTATAAACAAAGGTAAAATCAGCAACGTCGGCTTGATATTCAGTAGTTACGTCAGCAATCAAGGTATCGTCAGAGAAGCCTTCTTCAAGCAGCAGGTACTGTTCTCGTTCACCCAATTGAATAGCTGGGCGGGTCGTTGTGTAAGGGTTAGCAAACACGTTATACACTTCCTGTCTGTTAAACCCGTTCATTTCTAATTCTTGGAAGATAAGTCGTGGTGTAATCGTGAGCTTATCGTTGGGTGCGATAATGAAAGCTACGCGTCCGCCAGTTCTATCGCCGTCGTTAACGTCTTCGCTAAACGCGCCGTTTTCACCTAACGCATCTATAAAGCCTGCGTAATCAGTGCGGTATACCACCGCGCGCATGGCAATGGTGTCGGAAATAGGTACATTTACCATGCCCTTAACGTGACCGCCCACGCCACCGTCTGTCACACTATTAAGATTAGCTTCAAACTTACCTTCAAAGGTATCTAACTCGGGCTGATTGGTGATGTAGCGAAGGGTTCCGCCGATAGAGCCAGATCCAAAAAGCGTACCTTGCGGACCGCGCAGGGTTTCAATGCGGTTAAGGTCGAAAAGGTCGAGATCTGGAGTAAATAAAGACAGCGAGATCACGCTTTCATCGAGGTATACGCCGACCTGCTCCTTAACGCCTGGTTGGTCTCGTACAATTTGACCCGCTGAAACGCCACGCATAGATACTTGGCTTTGGCCTGGTCCTAAGTTTTGAATTGATACGCTCGCCACGTTTCTAGCGACGTCTTCTAAGTTTCCTGCACCGCTGCGTTCAAAGTCTCGCTGCGTTTGTGCGTTGATTGAAAAAGGAATGTCTTCAATGGATTCTGCACGCTTTGTTGCAGTTACTATGATCTGCTCAAAGTCATCGTCATCCTTTTGTTGTGTGTCCTGCGCCATTGCACCGGAGCTAAGCAGCCCCATTACCGCAACGCTAAGTGTGCTTCGTCTAAACGACGATTTTTCTATTTTAAACATAAGTCCATCCAGGTTTATTGTTTCTATTTTGTTATCAGGCAAGGGCGTAATGTGGCAAAAAAGTTGGGTTATTTCCATAAATTGCGAAACAAATATTTCATTTTTTGTTGTATCTAAAGCTGTATGTTTTTCTTGTTGATTTAGTGTTAATTGTAAGTATGTGGGGAATGTGCGTCTAAAAGGTCAAAAGAAGCGTCTATCTAGCTAATTACAAAAGCAAAAATCTAAGTATCATCTTTATGAGAGAGGTGTTGACCCTATGAGCAAAAATCACTGGGTGATAAAAGCAAGCGGCAGCAATCGGTTTATATCAGCGTCACAGTAAAAGCTGATGGGTTAAGTCGAAAGTACAACACGAAAGCACTGTTCAACAGTTAAAGCTAAGAAGGTAAGTAATAGAGTGGAGAAAGCAGTGAATACAAGCGATGTAGTAAAAGGGGTCTTAGCAATTGTTATCGCAAGTTTTCTGTGGGGGACAACAGGCACTGCCGCTCAGTTCGCCCCAGAAATCAGTCCTCTGGCAATCGGTGCCTTTGCAATGGGTATAGGCGGTGTATTGCTTTGTGTTAGTGCCCGAAAATCACTAGTAAAGGATGCACCTATTCTTTTTTCTACACCACTGACCTTTCTGTTTGGCAGTGCATGTGTTGCAATTTATCCGCTGGCCTTTTACAGCTCAATGCGTTTGTCAGGCGTTGCCATAGGCACCGTGGTTTCTATCGCCAGTGCACCACTATTCGCTGCGCTTTTAGAGTACTTTTTAAGTAAAAAGCCCGTGTCTTTAAAATGGTTTATTAGTTTTGTGTTTGGTGCGTTTGGGATTGGCATGTTAGCCATGGGGAAGGCACACGACTCAATGGCGTTGTCAGCATCTAAAGATGATCAGGTGTTCGGCGTTATATTGGGTTTAATTGCAGGTTTAACTTACGCTGGATACTCATGGGCCGCGAAGCAACACATTGACGCTGGCGCAAATTCAAAATCTGCCATGGCCGGACTTTTCGGTTGCGCTGCCGTTGCTCTGTTGCCTTCCCTCTGGTTTACCGGTCAAAACTTGTTTGCTAACACTATCCACATTAGCGTTTCACTCTATATGGCTGTGGTGCCGATGTTTCTTGGTTATTTGCTATTTGGCTATGGTCTTCGCACTACCGAAGCGAGTAAAGCTACGCTTATTACGTTAATTGAGCCACTGGTTGCGACACTTTTTGCTATTTTTCTAATTGGCGAAGTATTCAAGCCGGTGGGGTGGGTTGGCATGACGCTGGTGTGTCTTTGCCTTTTAATCCAATCGATAAAATTTCCCTTTGCTTTAAAGCGCTATGGCAAAAAAGCAACGGCGTAATGTTGAAACCGCGTGTGGCTTATAATGAAAAGTCAGAATACTTGTTGAGTATTCTATCAATTTGACCCGTTTGTTTTAATTCAGCAATGGCGCGGTTAATGGCGGGGAGCCTATCTTTATGTCGATTGTGAACACGCAACGCCATTTTGCCTGCGGTATGGATGGGGCCCAGCGCTATTTTTATGTTGTGCATTGAAGACCAGTAACGCGCCGCTGCTTCCTCCATTATGATGACATCTATCCGTTTCATGCCAAGGGCTAAGATAAGGTTACTCTCGGCTTGAAAGTCCATTCTAACGAACTTATCAGAATCAAAATAGACATAGCCGGAGATCATCCCTACGGTTTCACCGTAGATAGAGGCGACGGTTTGGTATCGGCTATGGTTTTCAGGCAGAGTAATAAAGTATTCTGTGATGTCTATAATGGGATCTGAGAAAGTGAAGTCGCCCGCGGGCTCATCTTTAGACAGCCAGCTTGGACTGAAGAAGTCGAAATTAAGAGCGCCTGTTTTAAATGCTAGCATGGCACGTTTGGTAGAGAGCATGACTTTTTCTGTCTTAATATCTGCTCTATTCATAATAAGGGGAAGGATTTCAACTAAAATACCGGCCCTATCTTCGTCGACAGCATTTTCGTACGGGATAGAGCTGCCTGACGTTCCAAGATTATATCGCAGTACTTCATCTGCAGTCGCGCCACCGCCAAAAAGCGAAACGTTAATCAATAAGATAAACGAAACAACTTTTTTGATGTGTTGGGCTAGTCTCGCTAAGGCGTTCACTCAAGATGTTCCACTTCAATAGATTAATGAACGGCGCTTTCTTCACTATTTCTTTCAATGCTTGCCCAATGCTCAACTTTGTCGATGAGGTCAATAGCATCAAAAGGTTTACTTAGATAATCGTCCATTCCGGCGTTAACGCAGCGCTCTTTGTCACCTTTCATGGCATTGGCGGTTAGTGCGATGATCGGCACATTCAAATAGCGTTCTCCGGCCTCACCATTTCTTATGCGTTTAGTTGCTTCAAAGCCGTCCATTTCCGGCATTTGACAGTCCATCAAGACAACATCAAAGGTCACTTTCATTTTGTTCAGCGCTTCAAGTGCCTCTAGGCCTGATTTGGCACTCAATGTAGTGTGGTTATTTAGGTGCTGTTTAACAATAACCTGATTAATGTCGTTGTCTTCGACAATTAATACTTTGCGTTTTTTCCCTTTTTCCCGTTTCACTCCTGAGGAGTGGTGAACTGGCTTAAGCAGGGCTTCGTCGGCTTGTTCAAGCATAATAGTGAAAGAGAACGTGCTTCCGTGACCTTTAACGCTCTCAAGTTTTATATCGCCGCCCATGAGTTCGCATAATTGTTTGCTAATAGAAAGGCCAAGGCCTGTTCCGCCGAATTTGCGAGTTGTAGAAAGGTCTTCTTGGGTAAAGACATCAAAGATTGTACTTTGCTTGTCTTGTGCGATGCCAATGCCGGTGTCTTTTACGCTACATAAAAGCTTAAGGCTGTTATCTGCATTTTGCTGAATGCTGGTGGTGACTTCAATACATCCACTGTCGGTGAACTTCACGGCATTACCTAACAAGTTCGAGAGTATTTGTCTAAAGCGTACATCATCGCCTTGTACAACGTGAAAGCCTTGTAAATCAAAGTGAAAATGTAGCGCTAACCCTTTTTCTTGGCACATAATCGCGTACTGACTTTGAAGGTTTTCAAGCGATTCTAAAATGTCGAATGGGTTTTCTTCAATTTGCAATTGGCCAGCTTCAATTTTAGAGAAGTCCAAAATATCATTTACGATATGTAAAAGGCCTTGGATACTAAACTTAGCAAGAGACAGGTAGTGCTTTTGCTCCTCAGTGAGTTCAGAGCTAGCCATTAACTGCAAAACACCAGAAATACCGTGTATTGGCGTGCGTATTTCATGGCTCATACTAGCGAGGAAACTCGATTTAAGACGGGCAGACTCTTCCGCTTTTTCTCGCGCATCCTGAAGATACTGTTCGGTTTGTCGTTGTTGAGTAACGTCCTGTTGAAACCCGATATAGTGAGTGACTTCACCATTTATTTTTACCGGCGTTAAATTCAAACGATTATAAAAGGCGCTGCCGTCTTTTTTATAGTTGAGCAGCGTCGTTTCAATAGGCTCGCGCACTGCAATAGCCTCGCGGATTTGGTCAACTGTCTGCTTGCTGGTTTCATCGCCCTGCATCGACCTGCAATTATGACCGATTATTTCTTCACGACTGTAGCCTGTAAGCTCTTCAAAGGCACTGTTTACGTATATTATTGGTTGGCCGACGCGCTTAATGTCCGAAATGATGATCGACACGGTTGCTTCATCCATAGCGTGAGTGAGCACTTTAACGTGACTTTCAAGAGAGCGTTGTTCAGTTTCGTCGCTACCAACATAGATATCACCACGAATATTACCATTAGCATCGGCCAGTGATGTTTTAGTCCAATGAACAAACCGCTCTTGGCCGGTTGATACCGAAAAGTGTGTAAGTTCATTGCTCTGTGAAGAAGCAAGCTTTTGCATAATGAACTTCAAAATACCGTTCTTTTCACCGTACTGGTCATGACAAAAGTCGTCGAAGCGCTTGTTAGAAAGTAAAATTTGCTTGTCTTGATCAACCACAACAAGCATATCGCCCATTGACTCCAACACGTTGGAAAACTGTTCGTTAGACAGTGAAACCTCTGTCAGATCCCAAATCAGTTTGTCAAACGCTTCGCGAATATCCGCAAGTTCTTGGGCCTCAACGTCACTATCAAGGCGTAGTGAGGTCTTATCATCACTGTTTAGTCGATTCTTAATGTCATTGTACAAAGTCGAAAGTGTTCGCTCGGCAAGCGTTCCCGTCATACTCACCATATGCAAAATGATAAATACGAAGCCTACAATCATTGCCAGCAATACAATCCCAGTCCATGCGGCTTCTCTGTATGCGGTGATGGTGGGTTTTACGCTGTATAAGGTTAGATTTTGCCAGTCAGCCTTTTTTATAGCGTAGCCGCTGTCATCAAAATCGGAAAAGCTTGAGTTGGGAGCAATGAGTGAGGGCTCACTGCTAAACAGGACATGCCCACTAGAGTCGGTAACAAGCTGGTTAGTCAGTCTGGGGTAAGGAGCGAGCAAAGACTGCAAGCTATCCACATACATAACAAGCGCGCCTTCCGCTACGCCTCTAAGTAACACTGGAACGCTTATTAATACGCCGTACTTTGATACCGAGGAGTATGCATTCGATGAACCAAGGGTTTGCTGGCGCCATGCACTACTGAGCGACTCGGGGATAACAGCATTCCAGTTTTTATCAATCACCCGGTTCCCGGCAAAATCAAATAGTGCAAACTCGACACTTTTCGCCTGAGTTAAATTTAACGAGCGGAAAAACATGGGAAGGTAATTATCCCTTTGCTCGAAATCAACCAAAGAATTGATGATGATATCGTTAGCTGCCAAGTCTGCTAGCTGTCTAGTGGTGTCGCTAACAATGTAATTGATATCTTGTTCTAAACCATCAACAGATTGTTGTTGAAGCTGGTCGGTTTGTTTAACAATGAAGTGGAAAGAGAGAGCAAACAGAATGATAGACAAAACCGCGACGAGTAAAACCAGTCGCGGTAGCATGCTTGAAAGCAGAAGAGAGCGTAACCTTGGGGGCTGCTGCATCATTGCACGCCCGTTGTTACCAAGTGACCTTTTTCGTTAAACGTAGTCATAAAATAATCCTTTGCCCAGAGTGCATCGTGTCTGTCCTCTGAAAATGGAGCTGTGTAGTGCTTCACTGCACCTTGCACATTTTGAAGAGACTCTAGCGCAGCGCGTAATGCGTCTACTTCTATACTACCAGCTTTCGCGGCAGCTGCCGCGATTAAATGAGTTAAATCATAAGCATGAGCCAAACCTGTCACACCACCAATCGCAGTCGCATCCACCAAGCCATACTTATTATAATAGGCTTCTAACAAGCTTTTTGCTTTGGTATTTTTCTGGTGGTTGAAGTGGAAGGTTTGAAGTACTGACACATTGTAGTTAGCGATGGGCTTTGCAAGTAAAGAGGCGAACTGACCCGACGCGACTCCCCAATGCGACACAACAGGGAGAGAGGCGATGCCTTGTTTGGCCATCTCATCGAGTACCACAACACCTTCAGGAACGTTAGTGACAAGAATAATCGCTTCCGCTTTCGCGCTTTTTATTGCCGCGATATCCTCAGAAAAGTCTTTCTGCTGCCAATTTATCCAATGGGTTGCTGTTATATCAATATCATTATTACTTGCAGCTTGTGTTAATGATTCAAGGTTTGAGCGTCCCCATCCTGTTCTTTCCAATACCAACGCGATATTTGATAGCCCCATATATTTGACGTGATTAATTAGGACTGACGCTGCTTCAGCGTCGCGTACCGACACGCGAAATATGTTATTCGGTGAGTGCCCGTTGTCGATAATAGGCGTCCCCGCTGCCCAAGGAACCAACATCAAAATGTTTTTTTCGTGTATTGGGTCGATTTCAGCGAGAACTACAGGTGTATGAACGCCGCCTACTACCGCAAGTAAATTGGGAGTTTGGGAAAATTGCTCAATGTTATATACACCTCGAGCTGGGTTGCCGCGATGGTCTTTCGCAATAACTTTTATTTGACGACCTAGAATCCCACCAGCGGCATTTATTTCGTCGACGGCAAGCTCGACCCCTCTTGTAATAGCGATGCCACCTTCAACAGCTACCGCTGAAAGATCGGCATCAATACCAATCACCAGAGGCTCCGTTGAACTTAATGCTTTACTTGCAGTAAAAATTGAAAAGACGCAAGCCAGCGAGAGAAAGATAGAAAGTGCACGCATGAATAGGCTACCTAAATGTTAACCTTAAAAGTGTATAGCAATGTGCTCAGTCTTTTAGCGTAAACGTCTTATCCTTTAGTATAAGTTTGATGCTTTTTTGAGAGCTTTTACGAGATTTTTGAGCGCTGGCGACGGGTTGGTGTACTAAACAAGTGCGCATTAATTGTGGCACGATTCTACTATTAGCTTATATTTCGAGAAGAGTGGTTGTACATTTGCTAAACAGTGTTCGACGTTGTTTAGTTGTTCCTCTGGTGACGAGGTAGCAGTAAAACCGCCTGATAAAAATAGTTTGCGGATGTTGCAAGCAAGGATAAACAGCGGTTTGGAGCGTGAGTGCGAAAAAATACCCTGCCAACAATAATAGACATTGAAGCAAGTGGATTTGGCGCAGCGAGTTACCCTATTGAAATAGGTATCGTGCGCTATGATGGTGCAAAGTGGTGTAAGCTACTTCGGCCCTTTGACTCGTGGGTTCACTGGGATCGAAAAGCGGAGTCACTGCACGGCATAACGCAGCAGATGCTGCAAACTCGAGGAGAAGAGCCTCGAAAAGTCTGTGTTGAGTTAAATAACTTCCTTGGCAATACGGTTGTTTACAGTGACGGTTGGGTCGTTGATAACCCGTGGCTAATTAAGCTCTACGCCGCAGCGCAGGTAGAAATGTCTTTCACGTGTAGAGCATTGGAATATATTTTGTCTGAAGCACAAATGAATCAATGGCATGAGGTGAAAAGCCGCCTTGCGAGCCAACTTGATGTTAAGCGTCATAGAGCGAGTTCCGACGCGATGGTAATTCAACAGACTTACGCAAAAACCTTATCATTGGCATAACGGCAACTACGTTTCGTCTTTATGATGGGGTGTAATACTAAAAGCGCACTGTGAGTGCAATGTAGCGGTGACCTAAAACAAGGATGACTTAAAACAAGTAATTGACGCCCAATGAGAGAGCCATATTCTCTTCTTCCCCAACTTGCCTATGTTCAAGCTCTACCGCCATGCTTAAACCCTCGCTTTTGCCAAGCAGCCAGCCCAACCGAGTAAAAGTACCTACATCATGAGGTAAATAAAGCCACTCTGCGTAATGCTGAAAGGCGGTATTGTTGGTTTTGTACGTTGCATAGACCTTTTGCGGAACCCAAGTGTTAAACCGCCTGCTGGCGCTAAACATACCTTGTGACCCCGCTGGGTAGGTATAACTGTTGTCGTATAGATAAGTTTCGGTTGTAGATTGAATGCGGTACATACTATTTAGCTGCCACCGGGCTATTTTTTTACTTTTGAATTGGATAGGGCTGTAGTGGGGAGCATTCATTTCCGCGAGCACGGGGGAAGCCGCCATAGACGCAGCCAAAGTAAGTGCCAGAAGAATACCAGTAACCACATTCATGGAAGAGCCCAAGTTGTTGTTATCATGGCTTGTAAACAACCAGAAACTACAAGCGATAGTGTGTTCGTTATTTAAGCATAGCTGCAAAAATAAATGATGAAAATATTCTTTGCTGTTTTTTATTTGTTTCGTTGATTTTGCTAGCCAAATAAAAAAACGCCGCTAGTTTATACAAACACTTTTTTGCAAAGCGTTATAAAAACTGAGCGGCGTATTTAAAAGCGTTATTGGGTTATCGAATTAAATCGATGCTTTTAACGCTTCTGCTTTATCTGTTGCTTCCCATGGGAATTCGTCACGACCAAAGTGACCGTACGCAGCCGTTGGGCGATAAATAGGGCGCTCAAGATCGAGCATTTGAATAAGTCCATACGGGCGTAGGTCGAAATGTTCACGGACCAGTGCCACTAACGTTTTCTCATCTACCACACCTGTACCGAAGGTATCGATGCTGATAGACGTTGGCTCTGCCACACCAATTGCATAAGACACTTGGATTTCGCAACGCTTAGCAAGTCCTGCTGCAACAATGTTCTTAGCAACGTAACGACCCGCGTATGCTGCACTGCGGTCTACTTTTGATGGATCTTTACCAGAGAACGCGCCACCACCGTGACGGGCCATACCACCGTAAGTATCAACAATGATTTTACGACCTGTTAAGCCACAGTCGCCCATTGGACCACCGATAACGAATCGTCCCGTTGGGTTAATGTGAAAGCGTGTATTTCCATCAATCCATTCACTAGGCAGCACTGGCTTAATAATTTCTTCCATTACCGCTTCGCGAACTGTTTCAGTGCTCACTGAATCACAGTGCTGGGTTGAAAGCACAACTGCGTCGATGCCAACAGGCTTGTCGTTTTCATATTTGAAAGTAATTTGGCTTTTAGCATCTGGGCGTAACCAGTCTAGCTTACCAGATTTACGCACTTCAGCTTGTTTTTGAACAAGGCGGTGAGAGTACGTGATTGGCGCAGGCATTAGTACGTCAGTTTCGTCGCTAGCGTAGCCAAACATTAGACCTTGGTCACCCGCACCTTGTTCTTCAAGGCTTGCGCGATCAACACCTTGATTGATGTCAGGTGACTGTTTGCCAATAGCATTTAATACCGCACATGAATCAGCGTCGAAGCCCATATCTGAGTGCGTGTAGCCAATTTCTTTAACTGTTTTTCGGGTAAGCTCTTCAATATCTACCCATGCAGAGGTAGTTACTTCACCACCCACTAAAACCATACCGGTTTTTACATACGTTTCGCAGGCCACCCGAGCGCGAGGATCTTGTTCTAAAATAGCGTCAAGAACCGCATCTGAGATCTGATCAGCAATTTTGTCCGGATGTCCTTCAGACACTGACTCGGATGTGAATAAATGCGTGGCCATAAATGCTCCGTAAGCGTTAAATTATCAAAATAGTCGTATATTGTACTAAAACAAGTTATAAATACCAGTCTTTACTTCTAGACGTCTAAAAGTCTCTTCGTTACGAATAGTTGACACAACCCGATCACTAATGGGGTTATTCAGGACGAAATTGGTAAAGCGAACGATTTACTAGTAAAACCAGACGTTAGATATAACCGTTTTTGCTGTATTGGGAATACGTGATGGTTAAGGTATAGACCATTTTTTACTATGACTTTCACTATTGGCAATCAAAACCCATTGAACTGTAAGGTGGCATAGGTAAGAATAACGCCACATTCATTCGTATAAAGAAGTAGAGCGAACGCCTTACCTCTACGCTCGTCTAGCTTGCCTAGCCCGCTAAGATACGAAACAAAAGATACAAAATAAATCAGGAGACAACATGCCCTCTCGTCGTGAACTCGCCAATGCAATCCGTGCATTAAGCATGGATGCCGTTCAACAAGCTAAATCTGGTCACCCAGGTGCCCCAATGGGGATGGCTGATATCGCACAGGTACTATGGGGTGATTTCTTATCACACAACCCTGCAAACCCATCTTGGGCTAACCGCGATCGCTTTGTGCTTTCAAATGGTCACGGCTCGATGCTGTTGTACTCTCTTCTTCACCTTTCAGGCTACGAACTGCCAATTGAAGAGTTAAAGAACTTCCGCCAATTGCATTCAAAAACGCCAGGTCACCCAGAGTACGGTTATGCGCCAGGTGTTGAAACGACTACTGGCCCATTAGGCCAAGGTATCAGTAATGCTGTGGGTATGGCGCTTGCCGAGAAAGTGCTAGCGGCACAATTCAACAAAGATGGTCACACTATTGTTGATCACCACACCTACGTGTTCTTAGGTGACGGCTGCTTGATGGAAGGTATCTCACACGAGACATGCTCACTAGCCGGTACACTAGGCCTTGGTAAGCTTATCGCGTTTTGGGATGACAACGGCATTTCAATTGATGGCGAAGTGGAAGGTTGGTTCACCGACGATACACCAGCACGCTTCAAGAGCTATGGTTGGGAAGTGATCGATGGCGTTGACGGTCACGATGCAGAGCAAGTAAAAGCCGCTATTGAAAAGGCACAGGCGAATACTGCGCAACCTACGCTTATTTGTTGTAAAACCACCATTGGTTTCGGCTCGCCTAATAAAGAAGGTACCGAGTCTTGTCACGGTGCACCACTAGGTGAGGACGAAATTGTCGCTACTCGCGAGAAGCTTGGCTGGAGCTATGGCGCGTTCGAAATTCCAGACGATATTTACGCTGGTTGGGATGCTAAAGAGAAAGGTTCAAACGCGGAAAGCGCGTGGAATGACGCTTTCGCAGCATACGAAGCCGCTTACCCAGAGCTTGCGGCAGAGTTCAAACGCCGCGTAAATGGTGAGTTGCCAGCAGATTTCAGCGAAAAAGCAGATGCAATTATTGCTGAGCTTCAAGCTAACCCACAAAATATTGCTTCACGTAAAGCGTCGCAAAATGCACTAAACGCATTTGGTCCACTACTTCCTGAGCTATTAGGCGGCTCTGCTGATCTTGCGGGTTCTAACCTCACTATTTGGGAAGGCAGCAAAGGCGTTGAAGCAAACGATGCATCAGGTAACTACATTTATTACGGTGTACGTGAATTTGGTATGTCGGCCATGATGAACGGTATTGCCCTTCACGGTGGCTTCAAGGCATACGGTGCAACCTTCCTAATGTTTATGGAATATGCACGTAATGCGGTACGTATGGCCGCACTAATGAAGCAGCCTGCAATTTTCGTTTACACCCACGATTCAATTGGTCTAGGTGAAGACGGCCCAACACACCAGCCGGTGGAGCAGGTGGTTGCGCTACGTGCAACGCCTAACCTTGATAACTGGCGCCCTTGTGATCAGGTTGAGTCTGCTGTGTCGTGGAAGTCTGCTATTGAGCGCACTGACGGCCCAACAACGCTGATTTTCACGCGTCAAGGCTTAGCGCAGCAAGAGCGTACGGCTGACCAAGTGGCTAACATTGCCAAAGGCGGTTACGTACTTAAAGACTGTGAAGGTACGCCAGAGCTTATTCTTATCGGTACCGGTTCTGAGGTTCAGCTAGCCGTTGAAGCCGCAGCGAAACTAACCGAGCAAGGCAAAGCCGTTCGCGTAGTGTCTATGCCATCAACTGACGTATTCGACCGTCAGTCTGCTGATTACCGTGAAAGCGTACTGCCTTCTAGCGTAGTTAAACGCGTAGCGGTTGAAGCCTTGTCTAAAGACAGCTGGTACAAGTACGTTGGCTTTAATGGCGCTATCGTAGGCATGGACACCTTTGGTGAATCTGCACCTGCTGGCGACCTGTTTAATCACTTCAACATTACCACTGACGCTGTAGTAGAGGCTGCACTGTCTCTGTAAGAGGTAATAGATAAGCCTATGGTAAATATTGCCATAAATGGGTTTGGTCGTATTGGTCGTAACGTGTTGCGCGCGCTGTATGAAAGTGGGCGCAACAACGAATTTAACGTGGTGGCCATTAACGACATTGCTAAACCCGAAGGCATAGCACATTTACTTAAATACGATACCGCCCACGGGCGGTTCCGTTTTGATGTGGCCTTAGAAAATAACACGCTAAATGTCGCAGGCGACGATATTACACTGCTCGCGATAAGCGATATTAAAGACCTACCCTGGAAAGACTTGGGCGTTGATATTGTGCTTGAGTGTACGGGCAAGTTTGATGACAGAGCATCGGGGCAAGCACATTTAGATGCCGGCGCTGGCAAAGTGCTTTTCTCGTCACCCGGGTCACCAGATTTAGACAATACGGTCATTTTCGGAACCAATGAAGACACGTTGACCAGTGAACAAAAATTAGTCTCCAATGGCTCTTGCACCACAAACTGCATTGTTCCTGTTATCCAAGCGCTAGACGCTGCGTTCGGTGTTGAAAGTGGTACGATCACAACCATTCACGCGTCTATGCACGACCAGCAAGTTATCGACGCCTATCACGAAGATTTGCGCAGAACCCGTGCTGCAAGTCAGTCGATTATTCCCGTTGATACCCGACTTGCTGCCGGTATAGAGCGCATTCTGCCTAAGTTTGCGGGAAAATTCGAAGCCATTGCGGTTCGAGTGCCAACTATCAATGTTACTGCCATGGATTTAAGTGTAACGCTTCAATCTAAGGTAACGATTGAGCAAGTGAACCAAGCCCTTCGCAATGCAAAAGCGGGGCGTTTACAGGGTATTTTGGACTACACCGAAGAGCCTTTGGTGTCGGTAGATTTCAATCACGACCCTCACTCGTGTATTGTAGATGGCACACAAACAAGAGTCAGTCACAAACAACTGGTTAAAACACTAGTATGGTGTGACAACGAATGGGGTTTTGCAAACCGTATGCTCGATACCGCAAAAGTGATGTTCGACGCAAAATAAAGCATTGATGCTGCCAGGGGTTGGTAGCACCAGCCCGCGCAGCTTTCACAGTTAATTTGAGCGTGTCTTACCTTCAAAACACGCTCTACTGAATTTAAATTAACATAGGAAAGACGATGGCAATTCCAAGCATGAGCGATATGGCCCTAAAAGGTCAGCGCGTATTAATTAGACAAGATTTAAACGTGCCGGTAAAAGACGGCAAAGTAACTTCTGATGCGCGTATCAAAGCATCAATCCCTACGATTAAAGCAGCCCTAGACGCAGGTGCGGCAGTTATGGTGATGTCTCACCTTGGTCGTCCTACTGAAGGCGAGCCTGCAGACGAATTCTCTCTTCAACCTGTTGTTGATTATCTTAATGACGCCCTAGACGTACCGGTTAAGCTTGTAAAAGATTACCTAGATGGCGTGGAGCTTGCAGACGGCGAATTAGTTATCCTTGAAAACGTACGTTTTAATAACGGCGAAAAGAAAGACGATGAAACGTTAGCAAAACAGTACGCAGCACTTTGCGATATTTTCGTTATGGATGCCTTTGGCACCGCTCACCGTGCACAAGCGTCTACTCATGGCGTTGCTAAATTCGCGCCCAAAGCCTGTGCTGGCCCATTACTTGCTGCTGAATTAGATGCACTGGGTAAAGCGCTGGACAACCCTAAGCGCCCAATGGTTGCTATTGTGGGTGGCTCTAAAGTGTCTACCAAGTTGACCGTGTTAAAAACATTGGCTGAAAAAGTTGACCAGCTGATTGTTGGTGGCGGTATTGCCAACACTTTCATTGCTGCTCAAGGCCATAATGTAGGTAAGTCACTAGTAGAGATGGACCTTACCGAGCAAGCCACGCAGCTTATGAATGAAGCGCAGGCGAATGGCGGTAATATTCCAGTACCTACAGATGTTGTCGTGGGCAAAGCGTTTGATGAGAATACCGAAGCGACGCTAAAAGTAGTCAGTGACGTTGCCGACGACGATATGATTTTTGATATTGGTCCAGACTCTTCAAAGGCGTTAGAGGACATTATCAAGAACGCGGGAACCATTGTATGGAATGGCCCTGTAGGCGTATTTGAATTTGAACAGTTCAGTGCTGGAACAAAAGCGCTGTCTGAAGCGATTGCGGCAAGCGACGCATTCTCAATCGCAGGTGGTGGTGATACACTAGCAGCAGTTGATAAATACGGGATTGCCGATAAGGTCTCTTATATTTCAACAGGTGGTGGCGCGTTCCTAGAATTCTTGGAAGGCAAAACACTACCAGCGGTAGCAGTACTAGAAGAAAAAAATAAATAAGCCTGGGCGCTGCATGTAAACGCAGCGTTTTAAAGCTCTAGATAGCTAAGGCCTAGTACAAACGTTACCCCATAAGTGTCACGCTCAGTAACAGCATTGTTGAGCGTGACCTTTTAATCGGAAACGATTACACCTGCGAAACAGTGAAGTACGCAGGCATAAATACCAACTTTATTACAGATGTGTTTACTTAAGGTGCTGGCATGCTGCGTCTGAGACAAACAGATCTTTAATAGAATTGGTATAACAATAAACCCTACACCTGTCTATTAAGGCAGTAATATACAAAAGGAGTGTTGCAATGGCATCACAAGCTCAGCAGGCAATGCTGGATAAACTGAAGACGCAAACCGGTTTTATTGCAGCGTTAGATCAAAGCGGCGGTAGTACCCCTAAAGCGTTGCGCTTATACGGCATCGAAGAGTCAGAGTATAGCTCAGACGAAGAGATGTTTAATCTTGTTCACGAAATGCGTACACGCATTATCACCAGCACCCCTTTTAGCGGCGAGCGCGTTCTTGGCGCAATCTTGTTTGAAAACACCCTTGATAGAGAAATTGAAGGCATGTCTTCTGCACATTTCTTATGGCAGAAGAAGCGCGTAATTCCGTTCCTAAAGGTAGATAAAGGATTAGCTGAAGAAAGCAACGGCGTGCAGGTAATGAAGCCAATGCCAGGTCTTGATGCACTGCTAGCTAAAGCGGTGGCGCAAGATGTATTTGGCACTAAAATGCGAAGTGTTGTTAAGCTTGCGAATCACCAAGGTATTAAAGACGTTGTTGCTCAGCAATTTGAAGTGGGTAAGCAAATTTTAGCCGCGGGCCTTGTTCCAATCATTGAGCCAGAAGTGGATATTCACAGTCCACAAAAAGCGGAAGCAGAAGCATTACTTAAGCTAGAGATTTTGACGCAGCTTAATCTGCTAAACGAAGGTCAGGAAGTCATGCTTAAGCTTACGCTTCCGACAGAGGCAAACTTTTATAAAGAGCTTGTTGATCACCCTCGTGTACTTAAAGTAGTGGCGCTATCTGGTGGCTATAGCCGCGAGGAAGCAAACGCGAAGCTGGCAGAAAACCAAGGTATGATCGCGAGTTTCTCTCGCGCACTGACAGAAGGCGTATCTGCACAGCAAACTCAAGAAGAGTTTGAAGCAACGCTTGATACTGCAATTGAAGGTATCTACCAAGCGTCTAAAGCTTGATCCTCTCCTTTTAAATTGATTGTAAAGAGCGCCTAATGGCGCTCTTTTTCGTTGTGCGGTTTTGTCACTTCCTATTCCATTCCGCTTTTGTCGATTCTGAAAACGTGCAATCGCTTATTGCCCGCGTTTACTAGCAAGAATGTTTCTTGTAAAAGCGTAATTGCCTGTGTAGCATAACGCCGCAATTTTCCTTATATAATTGAATTCCTGGAATAATCATCGGTGAATAATCATCAGTACATGAAGCAGTACACCATATACGCATTAATTGCGTTGTTGTTTACTTGCTTATCTGGACTTAAACAGGATTACAAGCCGATCACGTTCAAGCATCATTTTGATGCTTCTATCTCAGAATATTCCTTTGAATTTGATACTGAGGAAAGTGCACCGGAAGAGCCCGTCCCGCCACAAAATGTTGTGCTGGATTATCTTACGGACTCCTTCACGGATACCGCAAAACCACGTCCGCGTGGGCTTTTCAAAACATTCCTTAACTACGCAACGCCGTTAACCCGAGCGCCGCCTATTGCTTAGTTTTTTAGGTTTAGCGGTTATTGGCTACCTAAAAAACTCGTTAATTCGATATTCCTAACAACGCGCCAGCGCTTTGCTGGATGTTTTTGCGTGCTTAATTATCAGCGGTGAACCTATTTGCTGAAAGCGCGCTAGTGGCATGCTGTCTTTTTATAAGGCATGTCACGATTAGCCTTTTTATTACGAATTTACATTATGAGCAAAAAAGCACTTCTTGCAGTAAGCATTGTTACCGCACTATTAGGTGGGTGTGGCCATGAGGAACATGCTGCGCATCACGAAAAACTTCAATTCAACGTTACTCATCCCATCGTACAAGACACAACGCTGGTAAAAGAGTACGTCAGTCAGATACGTGCCATTCAACATATTGAAGTTAGAGCTATGGAAAAAGGCTATCTTCAATCGACCTTTGTTGATGAGGGACAAACGGTAGAACGTAGTCAGCCCATGTTTAAAATAATGCCTAACGTGTATGAAGCTGAACTACACCGCGCTGAAGCTGAGGCTAAAGCAGTCGAGATGGAGTACAAAAATACAAAGTCGCTTGTTGAACAAAACATTGTTTCTCCTAACGAACTTGCCGTCATAGAAGCACAGCTTCAAAAAGCTCAGGCTGAAGTTGAACTGGCAAAGACTCACTTAGCATTCACAGATATCAAAGCGCCGTTCACAGGCAAAATGGACCGACTGGAAGCTCGAACGGGAAGTTTGCTTGATGAGGGTGAACTGCTCACCACATTGTCTGATATCAGCACAATGTGGGTGTATTTCAATGTGCCTGAATCAGAGTATTTAAAGTACGCGCAGAACAGCGCATCAAATGATCAAACGTCAGTGCGATTAAAGCTTGCCGATGGCAGTATTTACGCGCATCAAGGCGTGATAGATGCCATTGAAGCTGATTTTGATAATCATACCGGTACCATTGAAATGCGTGCGTCTTTCCCTAACCCAGACCAACTGCTAAGACATGGGCAGACCGGTAATGTCATGGTGGATATTGCCTATCCGGATGCTTTAGTTATTCCTCAGAAAGCCACATTCGAAATTCTCGATCAAAGCTTTGTGTATGTGCTGGATAGCGAGAACAAGTTAGCAACCCGCCACATTAACATCGCTGCAGAACTCCCTAACATCTATCTGGTTTCAGACGGACTAGCGCCGGACGACACTATTTTGATTGAAGGACTGCGAAGAGTTTCGAACGGCGATGAGATAGAGCCTGAACTTATTTCAGCCAGCGACACATTAGCTGAACTGTCACTGCACGCAGAATAAGGGGGCGCTATGTTTGGAGTTTTTATTAAACGTCCAGTGATGGCCATCATGCTATCGCTGATGATTATATTTTTGGGCGTGTTGTCGGTGTTTAGCCTGCCCACGTCACAGTTTCCAGATATTGCTCCGCCGCGAGTGCTTATTTCTCTGGCATATCCCGGTTCGAGCGCTGATGTATTGGTGAAGTCATCGCTGGTTACCATCGAGCGTTCAATCAACGGTGTGCCGGGCATGAAGTACATCGTGTCTGATGCGACCAGCGCGGGTGAAGCCACCATTCAAGTTATCTTCGATTTAGATGTAGATCCGAATCAGGCGCTCATTAATGTGAAAACGCGGCTTGACCAGATCATGAACCGGCTGCCCCAGCTCGTGCAGTTAGAAGGGGTGGTACTAGAGCGGGTTCAGCCTAGCATGTTGATGTACATAAACGTTTATAGCACGGACAAAACGGCTGATGAAAAGTTTCTGTACAACTATTCCAATATCAACCTTATCCCAGAGATACAGCGGGTAAACGGTATTGCCAGTGCAAAAATATTGGGAAGTCGCCAGTACGCCATGCGAATTTGGTTAAAGCCTGATCGCATGCGTGCTTACAATGTTTCTGTAGATGAGATCATGGAATCGATAGACGAGCAAAGCTTGATTGGGCGCCCTGGGCGACTTGGCAGAAGCTCAGGCATTACTGCTCAGTCCAAAGAATACGTGCTTATTTACGAAGGACGTTACGACGAGCCTGAAGAATATAAAAATATCATTATTCGCGCCGATTCCGACGGTCGCTTGCTCAAATTAGGTGATATTGCCGATGTTGAGTTAAGTAGTGAATTTTTCGATATTTATTCGAACAAAGACGGATATCCTTCCGCTGCCATAGTACTTAAGCAGAACTACGGAAGCAGTGCCAACGAGGTTATTTCTCAGGTGAAAGCCACTATGGCTGAACTAGAAAAAACGTTTCCAGAAGGCATGAAGTACGAAATCAACTACGATGTTTCCAAGTTTCTAGATGCCTCTATTGAACAAGTGCTGCATACCTTGTTTGAAGCCTTTATTTTGGTTTCCTTGGTGGTGTTCATCTTTCTGGGTGACTGGCGCTCCACATTGATCCCGCTTCTTGCTGTGCCGGTTTCACTGGTAGGGACGTTTTTCTGCATGCAGGCCACAGGGGTGAACATAAATCTTATTACTCTGTTCGCATTGGTACTAGCTATAGGGATTGTGGTGGATAACGCTATTGTTATCGTGGAGGCCGTTCACGCGAAAATGGAAGAGAGCAGCAGCCTAACCCCTTATATGGCGACCCAACAAGTACTGGGTGAAATGGGGGGAGCTATTATCGCAATTACACTTGTGATGACGGCGGTTTTTGTGCCCCTTATTTTTATGACGGGCCCGGTAGGTGTCTTCTATCGCCAGTTCTCTATTACCATGTCATCGTCAATTATCATCTCGTGTATTGTTGCGCTTTCATTAACGCCAGTGCTGTGTGCGATGTTGCTTAAAAACCCACATTCACACACAAGAAAGGCAACGCCATTAAGCAAGTTTATTGATGGATTTAACTATTATTTCAATAAGTTAACCGGTCGTTATACAGGCATTATTAAAGCTATCGTTACACGCCGGAGTGTTACTGTAGTGCTGCTTGCGGGCTTTGTGGTAAGTACCTTTGGCGTTAATCAGGCATTACCTACAGGCTTTATTCCCGGTGAAGACCAAGGGCAAATCTATGCCATTATTCAAACACCGCCAGGCAGTACCCTTGAAGCGACGAATACAGTAGCGCGAGAGCTGCAAAGCTTGGCGCTGGACGTTGAAGGCGTCTCCTCGGTGTCCTCGCTTGCTGGCTATGAAATCCTTACGGAAGGTCGAGGTTCAAACGCGGGTACCTGCTTGATTAACCTTGAAGATTGGGCTAATCGCGAACAGTCGGTACGTGACATTATTGAAGAACTAGAAGCCAAAACACACCAATTAGGTGCAGTGATTGAGTATTTCGAACCGCCTGTTGTGCCGGGTTATGGCGCGTCGTCGGGGTTATCATTTCGTTTACTCGATAAAACCAACACTACCGACTATCAAGAGTTCGACCAAATCAACAAAGCCTTCATGGAAGAGCTTGGTAAACGTGATGAGCTAAAAGGTTTATTCACGTTTTACGCGGCCGATTATCCTCAATACAAAATTGAGATAGATAACCAAGCTGCAATGCAGAAAGGGGTATCTATTGGCGCGGCCATGGAGAATTTGAATATTCTTATTGGTAGTACTTATGAGCAAGGCTTCACGCGCTTTAATAACTTCTTCAAAGTGTACACACAAAGTGCACCGGAATATCGTCGTTATCCCAGTGACTTAATGGATTACTACGTGAAAAACGAAGAGGGTGAAATGGTGCCTTACTCGGCCTTTATGAAGCTGATTAAAACCCAAGGCCCTAATGAAATTACACGCTACAACCTTTATACCTCGGCAGCAATTCGTGCAGAGCCTGCAGCAGGGTATACCTCGGCGCAAGCGATAAAAGCAGTTGAGGAAGTAGCGGCTGCAACCCTGCCAAAAGGATATGACATAGGTTGGGAAGGCCTGTCATTTGACGAGGCTAAACGAGGCAATGAAGCCATCGTTATCTTTGCCGTAGTATTGTTGTTTGTATATATCGTGCTGGCATCACAATACGAAAGTCTGCTTCTACCTTTTGCAGTCATTCTTTCACTACCTACCGGTATTCTCGGCTCATTCCTGTTTCTAAAAGGTATGGGGCTTGCCAACGATGTTTATGCGCAGCTTGGCTTAGTTATGCTGGTTGGGTTACTCGGCAAAAATGCCGTGCTCATTGTGGAATACGCAGTGCAAAAAAATCAGCAGGGCTTATCGATTGCTGACGCAGCTGTTGAAGCGGCCAAACAGCGCTTCCGTCCAATCTTAATGACATCGTTCTCGTTTGTAGCAGGGCTAATTCCGCTTGTTATTGCAACGGGGGCAGGCGCAGTGGGAAATAGAACTATTGGTGCTTCTGCCTTAGGCGGTACTTTGTTCGGCACTATTTTTGGTGTGCTGGTTATTCCTGGGCTTTACTACTTGTTCGCCAAACTTGAAGAAGGTAAGTCATTAATCAAAAACGAAGATCATGTCCCTCTTACTGAAACTTACCACTATAACGATGAGGTGCTAAGCGATGACAAATAAAAAGCGATTTACTTATAAGCCGCTGTGGTTAGCGCTTAGTAGTGCATTGTTAGTACAGGCATGTGCCATCCCCACCATTGAAACGCGAAACCCTAATCTAGATTTGCCTGAGCAGTTTAACGCGAAAGTTTCGCAAATGGATACTCAGGCTGGTCAAGGGATTAACCAGAGTACTCAAGCAAATATTCAATGGAGTGAGTGGTTTAACGACCCTACGCTTTCTGCGCTGGTGGATACGGCGGTTAAGAACAACCAAGAGGTGTCTATATTAATTCAACGCATTAATATGGCGTCGAATGAAGTGTACGCACGGGAAGGGGAATATTTGCCTCGACTCTCTGCGGGGGTAGCCGCTGAAACCGAAAAGGTAGGCGAATATACCCGGGAAGGCGCAGTAGAAGAACAGTTAAATATCAAGGAGGATAAAGAATTTCCCGACCCGCTGGCAAACTTAAAGCTAGGCCTTAATGCGTCGTGGGAAATTGACGTTTGGCATAAGCTGAGAGATGCGTCTAAAGTGGCCTCGCTTGAATACTTGGCATCGGTAGAAAGTAAGAACTTTTTCGTTACCCAGTTAGTATCTGAAGTTGCGCGTACTTACTATGAACTGCTGGCGCTAGATAACAAGCTAGAGAATCTTGACTCAACCATTTCGCTACAGCGTAATGTTATTCACACTATTAATGCGTTGAAAGAATACGGGCGGGCGTCATCGCTACCTGTTGCGCGCTTTAACGCGGAAGTGAAGAAAAACGAGAGCGAGCGTTACTTGATTGAGCAGGAAGTTCTAGAGAAAGAGAACACGCTCAATCTGTTATTAGGACGCACTCCACAGCCCATTCAAAGGGACAGTAACGTGTTGCTCAGCGCCGAGCTAAAAAGCCCGCAGGTGGGTGTACCCTCTGCGCTATTAGACAATCGCCCTGATATAAAACAAGCTGCACTCACGCTCCAAGCAGCAGAGTTAAATATCGATGTGGCTAAAGCCAACTTCTACCCTTCTTTTGAGCTAAAAGCAGGGGTAGGTTTATCGGCGTTTGATAGTCGCTACTTGTTTAATGTGCCTGAGTCATTGGCATATTCTTTATCTGGAGATGTTTTTGCGCCATTAATAAACCGCAGGGCGATTGAGGCGGTTTATCAAAATGCCAGCGCCGAACAAATTGAAGCGGCTTACGAATATGAACTGACCGTTTTAACGGCGGTAGCTGAAGTAACAAACAGTTTGTCGAAGCTCGATAATTTGGAGAAAAGTGCTGAAGCACGGCGTCATCAAATTGCTTCACTCGAACAGTCGATTGATATTGCCAATAGGCTTTTTTCGTCAGCTCATGGTGAATATTTAGAGGTGCTGCTTGCGCAACGAGAAGCACTGGAAGCGCGTAGCGAGTTTATAGAAACTCGTCAGCAGCAAATGGCCGCACTGGTCGATTTGTATCAGGCACTCGGAGGCGGATGGCAGTCTTAAAATAAAAAGGAGAGCGCTCGCTCTCTTTTTTTTCGCCTTTATCAAAAGCTGGCGGTGAATTTCAGACTCAACGTGTGACAAAAGCAGAACGCATGCGTGTTAAATGTTAACGCGTAAAGTTAAAGCGGGCAAAAAAGCGCTCAGCTTCGTCACTATCAAAATCATAGCCATTATTCGTCATCGCTTCCAAAGCATCTTCTACCGTTTCGTAAAAGCCATAAGCAACTTCGGCAGCGTCGTAGCACTGAGAAATCTGATGCTTAGTTGTCAGCATAATGTCGGTATCTAATATCACCACGGCAAGAAACGACAGGCCGCGGGTTTTTCTTACCCGAGTTTGTTTTACAAAAATATCAAAGGTGGAAGGGGGCATCAGGCTTTCACCGTAAAGACAGCTTACTTGTGCCCATTTAGTGCCCTTTTCGAATTTTGAAATGTCAGAAGACATCTTAACTACGCCATTTCTCATGGTTTCGTCATTCCACGGTCCGCGCGCTGAGAAGAGCAGCAACTGACCGCTTACGCTACATTCAAACTCGCCGTGTGGATTATTCATGGGCATTACCTTTAAGCCTTATATAGAAGTTAGCACTTTACCGCTATCACGCAACTAACCATTCGGCTAAAGCCAACGCCCCTGTGTACTGCGCTTAATCGCCTAGCGATGTCGCTCAACGTTTAATCTTTATTGGCTGAATATATTCAGTAATATGGAGACGATAAATGCATCACTACAACGTGATCACCCCATAAAAAGAACGGATAAGAACAAATAGATTAAGGTGAGATATGTCTTTTACGAGAAATCACAGTTACCCGTCAGTCAAAAAACGGTTTGCTATATGGGCTGCACTATTTAGCGTAGGCACGCTAGCTATGCCATCCACAGCGCTTGCAAGCAAAGAGAGTGAATCTCTTACTACCGACTCTGAACGCTATTTTAAATCGGAAGATATTTTTAATTTGGAATACGTGAGCGAAGTTCAGGTGTCGCCAAACGGTAAATATGTTGCGTATGTGCGCCGTTCAAACGACATTATGTCGGACAGCAGTCGAGCGAACGTCTGGCTAGCGTCGGTTGATGGAAAGTCACACCGCCCCTTACTGTCGTCGAAAAAGAGTTACTATTCTATTCGCTGGTCACCAGACGGTAGCCGGTTGGCTTACCTTTCTAATGAAGAAGGTAAACCGCAATTGTATGTGCGTTGGATGGATACAGGGCAAACGGCACTCGTAACAAATGTCACCTCAAACCCAAGTAACATCACTTGGTCGCCAGATGGTAAGCACATTGCTTTCACTATGAGCGTTGATGCCAAGGAAAAGCCGCTAGACATTAAAATGCCTAAAAAGCCTGACGGTGCAAAGTGGTCTCCTAGCTTTCAATATATTACCAAAGCGCGCTATCAAGCCGATGGCCGAGGCATTCTTGAACCTGCTTACACCCATATTTTTATTGTTCCTGCTGACGGAGGCACAGCACGACAGCTTACTTCAGGGAACTATCACCACAATGGGCGCTTAAGTTTCTCTCCTGATAGCGACAAAATCTATTTCTCTGCCAACCGCAGTGACAATTGGGAGTATGAGCCTGTTGAGGGGGACATCTTTTCTGTGGATATGATGGGTAATATCGCACAGCTTACCAACGACAAAGGCCTTGAATCATCGCCTGTCGTATCGCCTGACGGAAAGCACATTGCTTACGCACGCCGCGATGACGAAAAAGTGATGTACAAAAATAGCTATTTATATGTGATGAAGAGCGATGGTACAGATGCTCAAAATTTAACAAAAGACATTGATAACTCAGTGTCTAACTTTCACTGGAAAGATAATAAGCACGTTTATTTTCAGCAGTCGGTTCGCGGTTTAGCGCAGGTGGATGTTGTATCGCTATCGGGCAGCGTAAAAGCCGTAGCTAAGGGGCTGGGCGGTACTACGTTAGGACGACCTTATGTGTTTGGCACTTATCACGCTGTTGATGATGTAGTGGCGTATACCAAAGGACGTACCGATCGCCCCGCTGATTTATATGTCACTACGCGAAACGAGCGACAGCTTACTGCACTAAACGAAGACGTTCTAGGTCATAAGCAACTTGGCGAAGTAAAAGAAATTGTCTATCCATCTTCTATTGATGGCGAAGAAATCCAGGGGTGGTACATTCTGCCGCCAAACTATGACAGCTCGAAAACGTATCCGCTTATCTTAGAAATTCACGGCGGACCTAATCTCGCCTATGGCCCTGTCTTCACGGCTGAGCTACAGCGCATGGCTGCAGAGGGCTACGTGGTGTTTTATGATAATCACAGAGGTAGTACAGGTTATGGAGAACGCTTTGCATTGCTACTTCAAGGGAAATACAGTTCGGAATATGACTTCTCAGACCATATGTCGGGTGTAGATGCGCTTATTGAAAAAGGCATCGCTGATCCAGAGCGACTGTTTATTACTGGTGGTTCAGCAGGCGGCATTGCATCAGCCTATGCCATTGGCCTTACGAACCGATTTAAAGCAGCCGTAGTCGCTAAACCCGTTATCAACTGGTTATCGAAAGTGCTGACTGCCGATTCAGGTCTATATCAGATCCCTTTCCAATTTCCGGGCAAACCTTGGGATAACGTAGAGCACTACTGGAAGCGCTCACCGCTATCGCTAGTAGGCAATGTTACGACCCCCACCATGCTGATCACGGGAGTGGAGGACAAGCGCACGCCAATGTCTGAGACCGAGCAGTTCTATCAAGCGTTAAAGATTCAAAAGGTTGATAGCGTGCTGGTAAAAGTACCTGGATCGCCCCACGGGATTGCTTCTAAGCCATCTAGAATGATTGGTAAAGTTGAAAATATCTTGGCGTGGTTTAAAAAATACGACAGCGTGCAGTCACAAAGTACGCAAGTTGAAGCTCAATAATTAGTGTGCTGAGACTAAGTGGGGCTAATGCGCCGACTCAATCGGTTCAAGGCCCCATTTTTTTAGTATTCGAGTATATTCGCCATTCGCTTTTAAAATCGAAAGCGCATGTTTAAGTGAGCTTACTTTGTCTTGCTCAGTCTTAAGGCCAGTGGCAACAAAAAGATCAGCACCCAATGCTTCGATAACATATTCGCTCGTTGCGTCGTTAGGGTTAAAGCCTGCGTCGCTGATTTCATACTTTCCTGTCTCAAAATTGGCTAATGCAAAGTCGATGCGCCCCATATACAAAAGCTTCCACAGTAGTGCTGGCTCAGCAACCAAAGCGAGGTTTTTATTTTCTTCAAAACCTTCTTGCTGCAAAAACGATGCTGAGCCATAGCCGCGTATTGAGCCTACTCGGAACTGCTTCGCGTCGTCTAAGGAATTGACGTGTGCTGTCTCTTTCTGCTTTAAGCGGATCAGCGAGGCTTGCATGTGATTTACTGATGAAATCCACTCAAATTCATCTTCCCTGTTCGGTGTTTTCAATAAAGATAGAAGTACCAGATTGGGATTATCGAGGGTTTCTTGTACTGCACGGGCCCACGGCATGTGTTCCAACGAACTGCTAAATGGCAGCAGAGGTTCTAGTGCGTTTGCAAGGTCTACGTTGACGCCTTGTGCTTTTCCATCCTCATTAATCCAGTAATAGGGTGGGGTGACCTCGCTTAGAAAGTAGACATGGTTGGACGATGCGAAGGCAAATGAACTTACAATCAGCAACAAAAAAATCCAGATACTACGAAACATAACTACTGTTAAGAACCTATAAAAAATAACATCAATTGGAGGTTTTAGATAAGGTAATGCTAATGCGTAGTATACCGGTTTTATAGGCAAATAATACTGATATTTGCCTATAAAATGTTCAATTTGAGGTGCTGATAGTCGGTACTTGCTTATTCTACCGCGGGGTGTAATTGCTCGATATCAGGAACAACTGTGAGTTTTAAATCAAGCGCTTTCCAGTAGTGGCTTTCTCGTAGCAGGTCAGCTGAGATAATAGGTTTTTCATCTAACCAGCCATCGGGGAAGGTAATGGTCAGTTCGTTCTTTTCTACATTAACAACGAGGTCAGGTACAAAACCCTCTTGGCGTTTAATATTAAGCAGTACACCCAAACGCAGTAACGCGATTAAATGCTTAACCGACTGCTCATCGAAAAGATTAAATGCGGGCAATTCATTGGTTCGAATTTTCTTTCTATGGAATCGCACGAGCGTAGCTAGCAGTAATTGTTGTTCCTGCGTAAACCCAGGCATGTCCACATTACCAAGAATGTAGGCGCTGTGTTTTTGTATGCCTCGAGAGTTAATTTGCATGCCGACTTCGTGAAGTAAAGCTGCCCAGCCGAGCATGCTTTTAAAGTCACGCCCTTTAAGTTTCCATGCTTTTTCAACATCGTTGAAAAGTGAAAGGGTTGTATTAAGCACCATAGTGGCTTGGGACGTATCTACATCGTAGCGGGTTGCCAAACTACTCGCGGTTCTGCCGCGAATATCAGCGTGATGAAGCTCATCTTCCATCTGATAAAGTACGCCTTCGCGCAAGGCGGCAGGCGAGTACACCAAGCCTTCAATCTCTAGCGCTTTGAAAACGGCGATAAGAATAGCGAGGCCGCCAGCAATAACCACACGACGATCTTCACTTAAATCTGGGTAGCTTAATTTGTCTATATGCCCTGCGCTTATGAATTGCTTCATTAAATTGCGCAAACTTTTAAGTGTCACCGGAATATCGTGGCCATTGGGTCTGTCTTGCTGACAAAGTGTAAACAGCGAACGAATGGTACCAGACGTACCGATACACTGGACCCAGCCCAGTCTGCGATATTTATTATCTATTAACTCAAGCTCTTGCTGTGCAGCCGTGATAGCACGATCAAAGGCTTTTGGCTTTAGCTCACCGTCAGGGAAAAACCGTTTGGTATAGCTTACGCAGCCCATTTGAAGGCTGCGGCAAAGTAAAGGCGTAAAACCTTCGCCAATAACGAACTCAGTAGAGCCTCCGCCTATATCAATAACCAGCTGTTGGCCGTCGGAGTGGTTAGTATGTGCAACGCCTGAATAAATAAGTCGCGCTTCTTCTACACCAGAAATGACTTCGATAGGGTAGGGAAGGATATCTTTTGCTGCGCTGATAAAATCGCGGGCGTTACGCGCTCTGCGCAACGTATGGGTGGCGACAATTCTCACGGAGTCGGGCTCAAAACCTTTCAGGCTCTCTGCTACTACTTTTAGCATAGCAAGCCCACGCTCCATCGCTTCATCAGACAAGATATCGTCGTCGTTGAGACCTTCGGCCAAGCGTACTTTTTGTTTAACTCTATGCAGAATCTGCACAGACCCAGCAACAATGCGTGCTACTACTAAGTGAAAACTATTTGAGCCAATGTCTAGTGCTGCGACTTTATTGACTTCGCGGGTTTCCACGTCATTAAAAACTGATTCGTGCTGGGTCATGTACTAATTTTCTATCCTACAAAGTGTCTTCTAGCTTCTTCAAATAGTCATAAATTTCTATCTGAGAACGAAGTTTTTTACGATTTCCCCTGCGAACGTACTTGTTGCTCTGATCCTTGTCAATCACTCGAGCCTTCAGGGTATCTTTAAATTGTAGCTCCATTATATCAACAATGCGCTGTTGAAGACCTTTATCATACACTGGACAACCTACTTCAATGCGGTTGTCCATGTTACGGGTCATCCAGTCAGCAGAAGAGATATACACTTTTCTATCGCCGCCACCTTCAAAAATCATCACGCGAGGGTGTTCGAGAAATCTATCAACAATAGAGATAATTTCGATGTTTTCGCTTATTCCTTTTATCCCCGGATTAAGTGAGCACATACCGCGCACTATACCGCGGATCTTAACCCCCGCCTGGCTAGCCCGGTACAAATCATCAATGAGTTCTTTATCAACAAGGTTGTTAATTTTGAAAGTGATTTGTGCCTTTTGGCCTTGGTTCAAATGCTGAATTTCTTGACGAATTAACGACTGAATTTTGGTTCTGGCGTTTAATGGCGATATTTGAAGATGCTGGAACTTGTAGCGTCGGTAAGGGTACTGAATAAGATCGAATACCGCCACGCCTTCATCGGCGAGTTCTTGATTACGGGTGAATAAGCTGTAGTCGGTATAGATCTTTGCTGTTTTCTCGTTGAAGTTACCCGTACCGAAATGCGCATAGTTCACCAAACTGCCCCGTTCTTCACGGGTCACAATACAAAGTTTAGAGTGAATTTTAAGGGTAGGTACGCCAAGTACAACGCGTATACCTGCATCGGTCATGCGCTTAGACCATTCGATATTTGCCTCTTCGTCAAAACGGGCGCGAAGTTCTACCACAACGGTTACTTTTTTGCCGTTGTCTACCGCGTCAATCAACGAGTTTACAATGCGTGAATTACTGGCAACACGATAAATATTAATACGTATGGTCTTAACATTCGGGTCGAAAGCCGCCTGACGCAAAAACTCGGTGAAGTGTAGGAAGCGATGGTACGGGTAGTATAGTAGTATGTCTCGTGCAGTAATGGCATCGAAAACGGTGTTGTACTTAGAGAATGCCTTGCTGTCGATAGCAGGCAGCGGCGTATGCTCTAAATATTCTCGACCCACATTAGGGAAGCCAATAAAGTCTTTAAAGTTACGATAGTGCCCAGCAGCGTGCATGGTATCTAGCTTGGTTATCTTAAGTCGCTTGCGCAAGTCAGATTTCATGTCCTCTGGCATGTTCGTGTCGTAGATAACACGCACAGGCTCAGCGATAAGGCGCTGCTTCATACTTTCAGACATCTTTTCAACGAAGCTTTCGTCAATTTCTTCGTTGATAGAATATTCCGCATCACGCGTCATTTTAAACGAGAATGCTTCAATTTCGTCGAACTTCACGAAACCGCGGAAAATGTCTTCGATACACAGCTGAATCATGTCATCGAGCATAATAATGCTCTTCTTCTTGCGGCTTTTTTGCGGTGGGATAAGCATAAAGCGCGACATTTCAGAGGTAGGAACCTGAATAACCGCAAATTTAGGATTGCGGTCCTTTCTTCTAAGCGCCACATATAAATACACCGAAGTACCGTTCAAACGGCTAAGTAGGTCGGTCTTCTTATCTATTAAAATAGGTGCAATGTGACGCAGTGCTTTGTTAACGAAGAAGTTGCGTACCCACTGCTTTTGATAATCGTCTAAATCGTCTTTTCGAAGAATATGTATGTTGTAGCGAGCTAGGGACTTAACCACATCCTTATGAATTTGGTCGAACTTTTCAGAAAGCTGGACTACCTTTTTCTGAATAAGCGCCATAAGAGCGGTTTGGCGTTCAGCTTCCTCTTCATTGCCGTCATTTTGCGCAATGGTAATTTGTCGTTTCACGTCAGCGGCGCGCACGCGATAAAACTCATCTAGGTTATTTGAGTAAATACCAAGAAAACGAATTCGCTCCACGGCGGGATTGTTTTTATCTGCGGCTTCTTGCAATACGCGTTCGTTAAACGCAAGCCAGCTTAATTCTTTGGGATAATATAAA
The DNA here is from genome assembly GCF_022348345.1 of Alteromonas sp. CNT1-28. Taxonomy (NCBI): domain Bacteria; kingdom Pseudomonadati; phylum Pseudomonadota; class Gammaproteobacteria; order Alteromonadales; family Alteromonadaceae; genus Alteromonas; species Alteromonas sp. CNT1-28. The sequence goes on from NZ_JAKREZ010000006.1 coordinate 314,711, forward strand.
ACGTCGTTATCCATAATGTCTCAATTCACGTTCATAAAAATGGTCAAAGACTGCCATCAGTCAGTGACACTACTGTGACAACACGTATTCTGGTGCAAGTGCGCACGCATTGCGTTGTGGTTATTCCATTAACTTTCAATATGATGAGTTCGTAATTGTGATGCGCGGATAGTGTATGGCACCACAAATACGCCCTTGTTTTTATCGCTTCGCGGTAATATCCACCACCAAATCGTTAGCCAACGACTCCAGTGAATCTTGCAGTGCGCCGTCGTCAAAATCTTCTGGCACCGCAATTTCTGCTTTTGCTTTGAAAATCAGGCTGCCCCAGTTAGGCGCGCTTTCACAGTGTGAAGCAAAGGTGAGAATATTCAAATTGAACTGGTTTAAAACAGAGGTAAGCTCTTGGACAATACCGGTTTTGTCATTGCCCATTACATCAACCGTCAATTTGGTGGTGTTGTTATTTTCACTGCTCGCTACCGCTACAGATTGCACCGACAAATCTTTAATGGCGTCTAGCGCATCGATTAAGCCCTGTTTGTTCTCATCGGCAACATGTACTTCTACAAAACCGGTGAACATTCCCGCCATATGCGCAAAGCTTGATCCTTGCCAGTTGCCTTCATGTTTGTATACACACTTAGCCAGTGCGTCTACTAAACCCGGCTTGTCTTTACCCATAATGCTTATAACCAATGATTGCATACGATGCTCCTTATTGGGCGTGTAGAGAAAAACTTTGATCGTCTTCCTGTTGGGTAATACCATAGGCGCAGAGTAGGTTGCGCGAAGGTAATGCTTTAAACTTTCACTTGCTATTAGCATAACAAAACTTACACTGCTCACCAGTGCAATTTAGGGTTATTCTTCTTAAAAATGAAGAATTTCGAAAATAAGAATTACTAAACAGCCGCATGACTTTCGACAGCAACAGCACAAACAAAAAACGCCAGAGAAGCGACAGGTGGTCACGCTATGTAGTGACCGGCTTCGGCGGCCTTGTTTTGTTGACGTTAGTTATTCTTATTACCCATCTAATCAGCCAAGCTCTGCCGTTAGCATATACCCCTAGCTTAAATCATCTGTTGAGCTTGAAAACGTCAGATAATGAAAAAATTATCAGCGCAGGCGACATCATTAACAGTCAGCCAATGCTGGTTAGGAAGTCTGACTGTCGATTGGGATTAAAGTTGCTTAAAGGCGATGCTCTGGTGAGTAATCACGATTATATCCGTCCTTGCGAGCATAGACTGTCTTCCCACAGTGTGATGGGAGAGAACTATATCGTAGACGTTTCTCCTAACGCCCAAGTGAGAGTTTTACCGGTTAGATCGTTCAATATGACCGACGGTAGCGCAGAGGATATTGCCACAAGTACGCCGCAAGCGGCGTTGTCGAACAGCATTACGTTCGCGCTTCCCAAAGATGAGTGGGAGAGACGCAGTGACTGGAGCATTGCACTGTCTTCAAAATGGGCAGTGGTTTCTATCGTTCAAGACAATAAAGTGTTTATCCGTTGGGTAAATCGGCTTCGTCCTACACAGGTGGTGGATAAACGGTTTCATAATATAGACAGACTCGTACTGTTACCCGGCAGTCAGAGCGTGTTACTCCAAGTGGATGATGCGCTTTTCCTAAATAGGCTCACGGATGAAGGGGCGTCACTACTGCCAATAGCAGGAAACATCACAGCGTCAATAGATGAGAAGATTGTATTCCCACTTGCTAAAGACCGCACCTTTTTCCTAATGAACAGCAATACACAGGTACTTACTCGCTGGGTGCTGAGCAAAAGCGATAAAGGCCTTACCTTTGAACAAACCTACCAAGTAGCGCTACCAGGAGAGAACGTTAAGGATGTGGCAGAACATGCCAGTATGAACTTAGTGGCTGTGCTGACCGATAAAGCAAGAGTGTTGTTGGTAAACCGTGTATCGGGCGATGTAGTGGCATCACAACAAATAGAGCGTTCTGCTGAGAGTATCATTTGGTACGGCAATAAGCTTTATGGCTATTCAGATAGCACCTTATCAGTATGGGAAGGCAAGCACTTAAGCGGTGTTACTACATGGGCCTCTCTGTTTGAACCGCAGCATTACGAAGGGTATGAAACGGAAGAAACCGTATGGCAAACCACCAGTGCCTCTGATTTTCAAGAGGCAAAGTTTAGCCTAACGCCGCTATTAATAGGCAGTATTAAAGCCTCTCTTTTAGCGCTGCTTATTGCTATTCCGGTTGCTATCGGTGCCGCAATTTACACCGCGTTTTTTGCTAAAAGCCGCCTTCGCAACGTTATTAAGCCGGCTATCGAATTGCTCGAAGCGATTCCAAGTGTACTTATTGGCTTCATCGCAGCCATTTGGTTATCGCCAAAAGCTGAGCAGTTTTTATTTTCCTTTGCCTTTTTCCTAATCGTTATCCCTTTTGTGCTTATTGTCGTTGCCCTGGTACAGCGCCCTGTTGCGGAATACTTACCAAAGAAGCTAAGACACGGAGCAGAGCTACTATTTGCTATAAGCGGAGTGTTCCTTTTAGGTTTTATTAGCGTGGAGTATGCGCCTTCGCTTATTTTCTCGATAATGGGGGTAGACGGGTTTACAATGCTTGCGGCCGAGTCCGATAGTCCCATCGGGAAAACGACTATAGTGGTAGCGTTAGCGTTAGGTGTGGCCATATCACCTAGTATCTATTCCCTTGCTGAAGATGCCATAAACGGCGTTCCAAATGATTTAAAACACGCCTCTTTTGCTTTAGGTGCCACACGATTACAGACCTTACTTCATGTTGTTCTTCACGTTGCACTACCGGGTATTGTTGCCGCGATTATGCTAGGTTTCGGCCGCGCGTTTGGTGAAACCATGATAGTCCTTATGGTGACGGGGAATACGCCAATCTCCAGCTGGGGCTTGATAGAAGGTTTGCGAGCACTTACTGCTAACTTGGCAATCGAACTTCCAGAAGCAGATGTATCATCGGCGCACTATCAAATTCTATTTTTCACCGCGTGTATTTTGTTTCTGTTTACCTTCTTGGTAAACACCATGGCAGAGCTATTGCGACAGCGTATAAGAAGTAGGGCGTACTATGGTTAATCGAACAACGTTTGGGTTAAGTGCGGTACAGCGACAATCGTTAGTTATTAGTTTAACGGCTTTTTTCACCAGCCTGCTGCTTATTGCGCTAGTTAGCGTTCTTATACTTATTAGTTTTCGAGGTACGGCATATTTTTGGCCAGAGCCCATCTATACGGTTACCGGTACGCATCAAGACGGCACAAGATTTTCGGTGCTTGCGAACCTATTTGATGAATCAACAAATGAGGATGTGACACTTAAGTTCTCAGATGCTCAGCATCCTTATGGCTTTCAAATCCAGTTATCTCGAGAGGAAATAGAGACTTCTCTACTTGCAAACCAAAGCGCAGAAATAAAACTGTTAGACGGCAGGCGTGTGTTGGCAATTCCTGAATACATCGTCGTGCCATCTAAACCGCCTCAACCTCTTGGTAACATTGACATTGTGCTAGAGGAAGTGGCCCAAATAAGCGCTCAAATTGAAGATTTAAATACGCAACACCTTGCACCTATTCACGAAGCGCTATCTCAATTTGATAAACGTAATGTTGTTGCCGACGCGCCAGCAAGAGAGCGTTTAGTGGCATCGTTTGACGAATACCAAAAGCGTGTGGAAGCGTTAGAAGCAACACGAGCCGAGTATACCTTATTGGTAAGTTTTGCTGACGAAACGCCGTTTGTTATTCCCATATCTAGTATTCAAGATGTGGATTTTGTCAGTCGTCTAAGTACATGGGAAAAGTGGCAGGTGGCGTTTTCGGAAATCGGTGTTTTTCTCACCGATTCCCCTAAACAAGCGAATACCTCAGGTGGCGTCTTCCCTGCGTTGTTTGGCACTGTACTCATGGTATTTTTAATGACCATCATTGTAACGCCCTTTGGTGTATTAGCCGCTATTTACTTGAGCGAATATGCACCTAACACGGCGCTTACCACCATTATTCGTGTCAGTGTAAGCAACATGGCAGGTGTACCTTCTATTGTTTACGGCGTATTCGGCCTTGGTTTCTTTGTTTATACCTTGGGCGGCAGTATTGATGAGCTATTGTTTAGTGACACACTGCCAGCACCCACAATGGGAAGCCCTGGCGTTTTCTGGGCTGCCTTAACCATGGCAATTTTGACCTTACCTGTAGTGATTGTGGCGACTGAAGAAGGCTTGCGCAGGGTGCCGGAAGGATTGAAAGCGGGCAGTTACGCATTAGGGGCTACCAAAATTGAGACTATAGTGCGTACCGTATTGCCTATTGCGTCTCCGGGTATTATGACTGGCGTAATTCTGGCGATTGCGAGGGCAGCAGGTGAGGTAGCGCCACTTATGTTAGTGGGTGCGGTCAAGTTTGCGCCAACCTTGCCCATAGATGGAGAGTTTCCTTATCTCCACCTTGATAGGCAGTTTATGCATTTGGGCGTACTTATTTATGACGGAGCGTTTCACAGCCAAACTGATGGAAAGAGCGCAAGCATGATGTTTGCTGCTTGCTTGCTTTTACTCGTGGTGGTGTTTGTATTAAATATTCTGGCAGTTGTACTTAGAGCGCGCCTGCGCAAACGCTATCTCAAAGGATAATACAGGTTTTGTAACATGTTGAAGTTGTTTGAACACAATACGCTGAACGTTAACGACATTGGTGAAGAACAAACTGCGGTAGAGGTTAAAAACCTCAATCTGTGGTTTGGCAACAAGCATGTGTTAAATGACATCAGCATGCGGATCCCAAAAAACAAAATCACAGCGTTAATTGGTCAAAGTGGTTGCGGTAAGTCTACACTCATTAGTTGTTTCAATCGCCTTAACGATTTGTATGACGGTTGCAAATACGATGGTGAAATTATTATTGATGGGCAAAACATCAATAGCCGCAAAGTAAATGTGTCACGCCTAAGAACGAACGTGGGCATGGTTTTTCAGCGACCCAACCCCTTTCCTATGAGCATTTATGAGAACGTGTGCTACGGGCTTAAGCTTCAAGGCGTTAAAATTCGTCGACACTTAGACGACGCGGTGGAAAGCGCACTGAAACAGGCGGCGCTGTGGGACGAGGTTAAAGATCGTTTATTTGAATCCGCGCATGTCTTATCTGGCGGTCAGCAGCAGCGTTTGGTGATTGCTAGAGCACTGGCGTTGAAGCCCGACATTCTACTTCTTGATGAACCAACCTCGGCCCTTGACCCTCTGACCACACTTTTTATCGAAGAACTGATGGATGCATTAAAGAAACAATGCACCATTATTATCGTGACGCACAACATGCAGCAAGCGGCTAGGGTAAGCGACTACACCGCCTTTTTCCATCAGGGCAGGCTGATAGAATATGCAGACAGCGATACGCTGTTTACTATGCCAGAGAAGAAGCAAACCGAAGACTACATAACGGGGCGATATGGATAAGGTAGCAGTAGGTGTGTGTTCTCACACGGGTTTGTACCGCAATGCTGAAGTTTGGCAAGACGTAGCGGTTTGTCACGATAGTTCTGCCACAGGTAGCGGCACGATTGATTGTCGTTATTCGTTATGCTTACGCCGCGAGGAGAAAACACCATGCGACAGGTAGCCTTAAACACGCATATTTCGGGTACGTTCAATATCGAGTTGGAAAACTTGCGCAACTCGGTATTAACCATGGGGGGCGAAGTTGAACAGCAGCTGGTGGATACGTTAAAAGCGGTAAAGCACAATCATGCCGCTCTGGCTGAAAAAGTGGTGTTGAACGACTTAAAAATTAACTCCATGGAAATTCAAATTGACGAAGAGTGCTTGCGCATTATTGCAAAACGTCATCCTACCGCCAGCGATCTACGTTTAATTATGACCATTTCCAAAGCCATTACCGATATAGAGCGAATGGGCGATGAAATCGAGCGTATTGCTAAACTGGTAACGCGCAATAAGTTGCCGAGCTCAGATACCATTAAGAGCAGCATGTTACTTATTGGCGAGCGCGTGGCCGCCATGATGCGCGGCACATTCGACGCTTTTGCTCGTCAGGATGAGGCTGCGGCATTAGAAGTGTACGACCAAGACAACCGAATTGATAGTGAATACAAGCGTCTGCTGTCGTATACCACCTCCGAAATGCAGAAAAGCACCGATGACATGCAGGATTGGTTGGATGTTTTGTGGGCAATGCGCTCGTTAGAGCGCATTGGCGATAGATGTAAGAATGTGTGTGAGTATGTGGTTTATCTTACTCGGGGTACCGATGTTAGGCATACACCGTTGGAAAATATGCAACAAAAATTGGAAGATTTGACGTAATCCTGTCCAAATGGTCAGTACGATTTTGCGTATTGATATTCAAATATGGATACATGCGAAATTTATTTGTCATAAAACTGAAATATTTGGTGGATTTATCATCGCATTCAAATAATTCCGCATACTTTTATCGTTTTTCAGTGATTTTCGCTATGGCTTCTAACATGATTACGTTATCATGCGCCGCAGCCAAGAACAGATCGTGCAAAATTTAATCGAACCTTATGATAAAACACAATTTGTCTTTAACTTCATTCTCTAGCCTTTGTGGTGAAGAGATCATGCTACTTACTCAAGTAGCGTCCAGCCTAAATCGCGTTTAGATCGGGAGCGATTATCCGTGGAATTTTTTGAAAGTTATGGCCTAATTCTTATAATCCTTGCCGCCGGCGTTGGTTTCGTCATGGCATGGGGTATTGGAGCGAATGACGTTGCCAACGCAATGGGTACGTCAGTAGGTTCTAAAGCTTTAACCATAAAACAAGCCATTATCATTGCAATGATATTTGAGTTTGCTGGCGCCTACCTAGCAGGTGGCGAAGTAACGTCTACCATTCGAAAAGGGATTATCGACTCAACCTATTTTATAGACATACCTGAATACCTTGTATTAGGCATGATCTCATCACTACTTGCAGCTGGAATCTGGCTTGCGGTAGCGTCATGGTTGGGGTGGCCTGTATCTACCACTCACTCAATTATCGGTGCAATCATCGGTTTTACTGCCACTGGCGTCAGCATGGACGCAGTAGCATGGGACAAAGTGGGTGGTATTGTTGGTAGTTGGGTGGTAACCCCAGCTATTTCAGGCATCATTGCTTATCTTATTTTCATGAGCGCGCACAAGCTCATCTTCCAAACTGCCTCTCCGTTTGCAAATGCTAAGCGTTATGTGCCGTTCTATATGGCATTAGCGGGCTTTGTGATGTCGCTTGTTACTATCAAGAAAGGCCTTAAGCACGTTGGTTTAGAGCTAAGCGCTGTTAACGGATATGTGCTGGCGATTGCTATTGCCGTAGCGTTGGGCTTCTTGGGTAAATGGTTTATCGGCCGTATGAAGTTCAGCGGTTCTGAAGATGCAGACCTACAGGCGGCTAACGTTGAGAAAGTATTCGCACTTCTAATGGTAGTAACAGCCTGTTGTATGGCGTTTGCCCACGGTTCAAATGATGTAGCTAACGCTATTGGACCATTGGCTGCGGTAGTTAGCGTAGTAAGTAGTGGCGGCGAAATTAACTCTAGCACTACGCTTGCACCTTGGATCCTTCCTCTTGGTGGTTTAGGTATTGTTGCGGGTCTTGCGCTATTTGGACATCGCGTTATCAAGACCATTGGTCAAGGTATTACACACTTAACACCAAGCCGCGGTTTTGCAGCAGAACTCGCTGCAGCGTGTACGGTAGTTATCGCATCAGGTACGGGTTTACCTATTTCGACTACCCAAACGCTTGTAGGAGCGGTACTAGGTGTAGGTCTGGCGCGTGGTGTATCAGCGCTTAACCTAGGCATTGTGAGAAATATCGTCGTATCGTGGATTGTTACGTTGCCTGCAGGCGCAATCCTCTCGATTATTTTCTTCTACATTCTTAAAGCGTCGTTTGGCGTAGCGTAAAACACAGCGCTTACAAACGTTCGTATTAAGCGAAAAGAATTAAAAAAGGCCGTGCTTGAAGTGAAGCACGGCCTTTTTGTTTGTGGAATGTTTTCTTTAATCAATAGAGATAGGCGTTTCGAAGCCACGGGGTTTAACACCCACAACGGCACACTTAAGCTGATGGATAGTTTCTTCTGCGGTGTCGCCCATGATGTAGCCAGGCACACCTAAACGTGCCACTGTGCCCATAACAATAATGTCGGTATCAAGGGATGTGGTTGTGGCTGCTATTTCTCTTCGAGGGTAACCGTGAACAATGTGCTTCTGAGGTTTCAAATACTCTAATACATTGTCATCCAATTCATTGCCTAGTTCTTCAAGCAATTTGTCTAGTTCCGATTCACGCTCGGCATGGATTTTTGCAAGATCGGTTTCCATTCTATCGTTATCAACCGATATGAAACCGTCTCTTGCTATGTTCTCAGGAACCGCATCGAAAACGTGGACAATGTGCAGCTGTGCAAATTCTAGCAAGGCTATTTGGCTTGCGTGACGCAAAATGTCGCGATTAAGATCGCGCCTAATAGACACTTCATGTTGAGGATAGTGATAGTTCAAATCCAGTGCTGCAACTACGTTTTTGTACTGACTGCGAGGCTTGTGGTTAATGATCCAAACCGGGCAAGGGCACTTGCGGAATAAACGCATATCTAAGCTTCCGAATAACTTATCTAGAAAGCTCTCTTCTGCCCGTTTAATTACTAGATCGATATTGTTCTTTTTTACATAACGCACAACGTCAATAAGCGGCTGACCTACCGTTACCGCGGTAGACACAGGATAGTGTTTTCCCCAGCTTTCCGCTTGTTCTTTTAACCAGTGCTGAGCTTGGGTTTCCATAGTTTGCTGAGAATCAACATAAGAGAAAGACTCCATGACCATACTGGCGTTGGGCGGCAAAGATTCTAACGAAAGCATAATGGTAAGCGAGGCTTGGTGCGCTTTGGCGATATGCAGTGCTTGGGCTACCGTATCATCTTGACGATGAGAGTCGCTCAATACACATAAAATGTTCTTATAATGTCCTTTCATACTGCCCTCAATAGTTAATCGCTCTATTGACTGAATGATACAAGAGCGGGTCTTACTTCGCTGTAAAAATATGTTGCGTATAACGCTTTAATTTAATCCTAACGCTACTTATGGGGGCTTTCCAGCGGGAAATGTCAAATTCTCAAAAGCTTCTTATAGATTGCACAATAAACAGAATTATCTACCTCTTTTTTAGGGTGTTGTATACGTACAGCTGCAAATAATAGAAGATCGCTCTCGTTAACCATGGGCATCAACCCTAGGCGCTATTTAATCTTTATGTTAGATTAATCCAATATTTTTTAATCCCTTTTTAAATAATTGTGAGATGCCCATGAAATGGCCTAATCTTAAGCACCTGCACTATTTGGTGACGCTACATCAAGAGCAACATTTTCATCGTGCTGCACAGCGCTGTAACGTAAGTCAGTCAACATTGAGTACGGCCATTCAGAACCTTGAAGAGCACTTCGGAAGCCAACTTCTTGAGCGTGAACATAAAACCTTTGTGTTTACATCGTTGGGACTAGATATCGTTGAACGCAGTAAAGTGCTACTTCAGGAAGCGGGAGAGCTGGTTGAGTATGCGCAAAACGCGGGCAATTGGCAGCGAGGCACCTTAAAACTAGGTGTTATTCCAACCATTGCGCCGTTTCTTTTTGAAGGCATGATGGGGGCGTTTTCTGCATTTTTACCCGAGATCAACTTGGAAATGCAGGAAGACACGACGGAGAAGTTGCTACAGCAATTGACCGACGGCAGATTAGACTTACTTATTCTAGCGTTGCCAATGGAAACACCAGGGTGTAAACAGATGGTCTTGGGGCATGACCCGTTCCATCTTATTGCGCACAAAGATATGGCTGAGCAACTACCTAATCCTGTCGACATTTCAACCCTGCCTAAAAAGAGTATTTTCTTACTTCAGCAAGAACATTGTATGACCGGGCATGCGGTGAGCGCGTGTAACCTTCAGCACAGCGACCAAATTAGCAGCGTAGCGGCAAGCAGCTTATATACCTTGGTGCAATTAGCGAATAGCAAAATGGGCTACACCTTCTTACCTGAACTTGCGATAAACCAGTCTATTCTTGAGCATACAGGTCTTAAGAGCTTCCCCGCTGAAGAGCAGGGGTTTCGCGAAATTGGCTTAGTATGGCGTTCAGGCACTACACGTATGCAGCTGTTTCGTCGTATCGGTGAAATTATCTCGCCACTGCTGCCTATTCCCACGTTAAAATAAGCTTGGCGCTGAGCGCGCTACCTTTCATATTTAGCTAAAGCGGTAGAGCCTGTAGGTTCAGCCGCTTTTTTATTGCTGACATCAATTATTGTCTTGTGCACCAACCCCAAAGAAGTTCTTCATCCATCGCTTAAAGCACAGTTTCATTGGCGTTATTCCCTAAATGACAATTTATTTATCAATTAAACAAACTTTTTTGCAAAGCCTATCGACTTAATGGTTAAGTAAAAAAACAGAGCGTAAAAACGGGGAACGGCGTGTTTAATAAACGAGATGAAAAACTCGTGGAACAGGCATTAAAGGGTAATAAAAAAGCGTGGTTTACGCTTATATCTCGCTACGAAACCGCTATGTATCAATACGGTATTCGAATGACAGGGAATAGCCATGATGCAGCAGATTTAATGCAGGAGATTTTTATCTCTGTGTTTCGCAGTCTTGCCTGTTTTAAAGGTGAGGGCAGTTTTAAAAGTTGGCTCTATCGCATTGCCCACTGCCGCTGTGTTGAGCTGTATCGCAAGCGAAAGCCGCATTCAGACATTGACGACATACAGGCGCCGCTTTGCGGTGCACCATGCCCAGAAATGCAGCTTTATAGCGACCGAGAGAGTAGAGCGTTAACGCAGGCTATGCAGACTTTACCTTTAGGCCAAAAAGCGGTGGTGGAATTGAAATTCTTCGGCCACTTCACGTTCGAAGAAATTGCACAGCAAATGGATATCTCAGTAAATACCGCTAAGTCGCGACTTTACGCAGCCTTGGCAAAGTTGAAGTTGGAGTTGGAATAATGACCTTATATGACAAAGAAGCCTTATTCTCAGCTTATCTGGACAACTCGCTTGATAGCGAGCAGGAAAAGCAGTTTAACGCGTTGTGCGATTCAGATGCTGAGTTCGCGCAGGCGGTAGAAAATAGCGCCCGTTTGAACAGCGCAAGCTCAAGCTTCGTTGCTCCGGCACTTCCCCAGTGGGACAAAGAACAGACCTTTTTTAAGAAAGATGAACCACGTTCGCTGTCGTCTTGGTTTAGCTTGCCAGCGTGTGCCATGGCCATGTCGGCCTGTGCGCTGTTAGCCGTACTCACCGGCGCAAAGCTGTCGTATAGCGATAACGGTATAGCGCTTACGTTTTCAAACAAAAGCGCCAACACAGTGGATGAAATGGTTGAGCAGCGCGTTACGCAAGAAGTTGCTAAAGCTTTAGGTGAGCAACGTGATTTCTATCAACAAGCAAACCAAACACTATTCAAAGAATACGCTCAGGCGCTATCTACACAGCAGCAACAAAGCAGTGCAGAGCTTACTAAGTACTTGTTAGCGTCGAGTAGAGAAGAACGCAAACACGACTTTGCCGAGCTTATTAAATTTATTAACGAGCAGCGTATTGACGATCAAAGATTCTATGCACGCCAATTTACGCGTCTACAGGATGAAATTGATGACATTGAAATAGGGTACAGCGCGGTAAGTTTATCTAACAGCCGTTCTGAAGTGCCATTAACCATGCCATATGAAACAAACAATCCACAGTCGTCGCTAGATGATTAATGTAATTAGGTGAAATTATGAAACGTTTATTAACTGCTTTACTACTTTGCTCTGCTGCTGGTGGTCTTGCGAACGCACAAAGTGCGCAAAAATATGACACGCTATCGAATGAATTAGAAATAATGTCTGGGGTACTCAAAACGTCCTTACGACAAAATGCCGCAACTGATTCTTGGAGAGTGAGTCAAATTGAAACCAGCTATCTTGCTGGGCAGGGGGCGGTATTTACTTTTTCAGTAAGAGGCCAAAGCGGTAACTGGGTACGAGAGATAGAAACGCTGGTAGAAGGATTAGTTGCCACCGTACCACCTGCACCGCCTGCACCACCAGTTCCGTCTGCAAATTCGTTTAGTGATGTAGATGACATTGTGTTTGAAGCAGCCAGAGAGTGGGAAGCTTACGCAGAAGAAACCAGCCATCGTTTTTCTCAGGCGTTTGCTGACAACAATAGTCGCTTACGCGACTTGCGCAACATGCAGCGTGAACTTGCCTGGGAAGCAAGAGAAGTAGAGCGTGAACTGCGAGATATTACCTTTGAATTGCGTCACGCTGACGAGGCGCGAAAAAAAGAATTACTCGCGCAAAAAGAGCAGTCTGGAGAGCAGCTTAAGCAATTAGAAGCGAAAGAAAAAAGCATGAAGGATGAACTTAAAGCAATTGAAAAAGAGCAGACTAAACAAATGGAGGCGCGTAAAGCGCAGCAGCAGCAAGCTTACAAAACGTTTCTGGCCGGTTTTGAGTCGGGCATGAGCGAGACCTTATGCAGATTTGGGTCAGGCTTACGCGGTCTGCCGGAAAATGAACATATCAGCATGGTGCTGAAAGATTTTGAGATGGACGAGAGCCGCGAGCGCAAAGACCGAATTTATGTATTTACTCGTGCTGATATAGTGCGCTGTGTTCAAGAAAAAATAGACGCGAATAAACTTCTCACCAACGCTAATATTTATCAGTTTTAAATAAATAAGCTCGGCGCACTTATGAACGCTTTGCTTTGTTAAAACAGCACGCGCGCCTTCGTTGATGAACGTTGATAACGAAGGCGCTTTTTATTGGCCTACATTTTAGGTGCAATATGCCCTAATTCTGCTGCCCATGTGAGTTCAGATCTCTTAAGGTTATTTGCCGCACTAGCGCCAAAGCTGTGCAGCGCATTGTAAGCGCTATTAGATGGAACACGGCAATAGTGGCAAAGTGCATAGAATAAAAGGCTACAGCGATGCTGTGAGCCATCGCAGTGTAAGTATATCTTCGCTCCTTCGGTCAACATTTGAGATAGTTCATGAAGGTATTGATGAAGATGCGTATCCTCAGTAGGCGATTCTGACGATGGATGTACAAAGGGAACCCATAGCCACTCTAGCCCAGCTGCGACAGAATTGTCGCGTATAACTGGCGCATGTTCTTCACTGGTCTGAACCGTTGCAATATGGGTAACACCCAGTGACTTAAGGCGTTCAAAGTCACTTTCAACGGGCTTTTTACCCAAGCATATTTGTCCTGCGTGTAGTGAAAACCACGCAATACCTGGTGTCAACGTAGTGCTGTTTTCCTTTTTCTCGGCGTCTTGCTTGTTTGTTAGCATAAGTTTTTACATGGTTTTGGCATAGCAGCTTAATTTGGGCCTTTTGTTAAACGACAAAATAATAAATTGAAAAGTAGTGGCAGCTACATCCGCCAATCACGAACATGTGCCAAATTGCATGGGTGTACTTTACCTTTTTTGCCACGTAAAAGCACACGCCTACACTGAAACACAGCCCGCCTGCTACCAATAACCATAGGCCAGCACCGGGAAGGGCGACATAAAGAGGGTAGATAAGACCCAGTGCAATCCATCCCATCAGCAAATAAGTCATCACGGATACCTTTGGGAAACGGTGCTGCGCGACGAGCTTAAACGCCACGCCGCCAATTGCCAAGCTCCAGATAATCGCGGTCATAGTAATACCCAACACGCCACCAATCGAAACCAGTAACAATGGTGTGTAAGTACCTGCTATCAATAAGTATATTGCGCTGTGGTCAAATAGCTTAAGCCATCCCTTTGCCTTTTGATGGGAAATGGCGTGATAAAGGGTTGAGCTTAAAAACACCAGAATGAGTGTAGAGCCATAAATAGCTGCAGTAGTTAACGCGAGCGTATCTTCCGCTCGATACAACATAAATACTAAACCCACGATAGCAGCAATAAAGCCAACCCCATGACTAATACTGTTCAGCCACTCTTCCAGTACAGAGTAGGCTTTTGCAGGAATGCTTTTTGATTGCGGCACAGCCTGTGTCTGAATCTGTTCTTGGATCATCACAGCTCCTGTTTTTTTATTTCTAAGAATAATGGGTAGTAAATGTCTTTAAAGCCTGTTGTCGCACTTTCTCGATAAGACATGCGATCATTTCAGCGACTAGCGCTTTCAATTGAAGCGCGCAGTTCAGCATTTTCCCTACTACGTCCACTAGGACAATTATAGCGCACACTTGTTCGCTCAATGCGAAAATAATAACAGAAAACGTCAAAAATCTGATGACAATCAGATTACAAAAAGAGGTTAAAATACCAATACGCATAGATAATTGCCCACTCACAAGGCGCTGGCAAGTTTCCTAGCAAAGCGTGGGAATGTAGGGCTGAGTAGTGATTATCTATCCGGACTGGTTTAAATCTGCATTCTCGAAACAGCCGCCTAATTTGTCCAGTAGGACTTTTAACGTACGGCTTTCATCTGCAGTCATGCCATTGAGCTTGCAGAGCATCTGCGCAGGCACGTCTTCTGCTATGGCTTTCTTCTTCTTGCCCGTTTCAGTGAGTTGAACGCGCTTAACGCGTTTGTCGGCTTTATCTTTAGTGACAACTAAAAAGCCTTTGTCTTGTAGCTTTTTGAGAATCAGCGACATAGCACCACCGTCTATGGCCGTTCTGTCTAAAAGCTCGGCAATAGTAATGTCGTCATCTTCCCAAAGCGCCATTAAAGTCACATATTGAGGATAGGTGATATCCAGCGCTTTAAGAAGGGGGCGGTAAGCACGAGTGAATGCATTCGACAGCGTATAAAAACGGTGGCAAAGCTGATTTTCTAACTTCAATAATTCTGACATGACGCTTAACCCTTATCGATACGGCTTTTTCTTAACAATAATATTTTGCATACAAAGCACTTGATCTGCAAGTTGGTTTGGTGATAATTTATTTTGCATGCAAAGTAGTTGTTTAAATAAACCTATGAGGAGAGTAACTATGCATAAACTTCAACAAGTCGTTTATACCGGAAGTGCAACAGCAACAGGTGGTCGTGAAGGAACAGCGAAATCAAGTGATGGTAAGCTAGACCTTAAACTCTCTACACCCAAAGAATTGGGCGGTGCAGGTGGAGAAGGGACGAACCCTGAACAAATGTTCGCAGCGGGCTATTCGGCGTGCTTTATCGGTGCACTTAAGCATGTGGCTGCATCGCAAAAAATTAAGCTGGCCGATGACATTAGTGTAACTGGCAACGTTGCAATTGGACCTATTGAACAAGGCTTTGCTATTGCAGTAAAACTGACGGTAGATTTGGGCGATATGGACAAAGCACAAGCGCAAGGCTTGGTGGAAACTGCGCATCAAGTATGCCCATACTCAAATGCGACCCGCGGTAACATTGAAGTAGATATTAGCCTTGCTTAATTAAACGGCAAACGAGTCAGCGGTTAACGCAGATAGTTAATGCCCTTGTCGGATAGCTACGCCTTCGTCAGATGGCGTAGCTATCCTGCACTTATTCATGTTAACCCTTACTGCTTTTCGAAATATAGCGCAGTTACAACGCAGCTCTTCGAATTAGAGTCGCCAGTCATATAACAGATTGATACACTGAGGTCGTATCAATCATCCTTTAGGAAGTTATATGAAAAAATACGGATTACTGGCTACATTCGTATGCGCGCCTGTTTTGTTCGCATGCAGCGACAACAGCAATGTAGACGCAGCCAAGACAGACAAAGATCAAGCCGTCAGCGTAGGCTCGACTTCAGACACTGAAGCACAAAATGTTGCAGTAGCAAACCAAGCTGACGCGGCTATTGCCTCTGGGGTAGATTATCACTCCTTCGCGAACCCTAATGAAATTCGGGTTACCCATCTCAGCCTAAACCTAACTGCAAACTTTGAGACCAAGCAGCTTGTTGGCGACGTAACGCTTGATGTAAAGCGTGAAAAGCCCGACAACAACACATTGGTGTTAGATACGCGAGCATTGGACATTCAAAGTGTTACCGTAGACGGTGAAAGTGTTCCTTTTGAAATGGGAGAGGTTGACCCTGATTTAGGTACACCTCTTACGATTACGTTACCTAGTTCCGCAAACGCAGTAACGGTTGCGTATTCAACCTCACCTGAAGCGTCTGGCGTACAATGGTTAACGCCAGCGCAAACTGCAGGTAAAAAGCACCCGTTCCTGTTTACCCAAGCGCAAGCGGTTCACGCGCGAAGCTTCATTCCGCTTCAAGACTCACCGCAAGTACGCGTAACCTATGACGCGACCATTAAGACACCTGAAGCGCTGTTGGCGGTGATGAGTGCGTCAAACGATCCTACCACCGAGCGCGATGGTGAATATGAGTTCACCATGCCGCAGCCTATCCCTTCGTATCTTATTGCGTTGGCTATAGGTGATTTAGAATTTAAAGCCATGGGTGAGCGTACAGGTGTGTATGCTGAGCCTGCGTTACTTGAAAGTGCAGCGAAAGAATTTGAAGACACTGAGGCGATGTTAGAAGTAACAGAAGAAACCTATGGACCTTACCAGTGGGACCGTTACGATCTATTAATTCTACCGCCGTCATTCCCGTTTGGTGGTATGGAAAACCCTCGTTTGTCGTTTATCACCCCAACGGTCATTGCTGGTGATAAAAGCTTGGTTTCATTGATTGCTCATGAACTGGCGCACAGCTGGTCTGGGAACACAGTAACAAATGCAACATGGCGTGATCTGTGGTTAAACGAGGGCTTCACAACCTACTTAACTTACCGAATTATGGAAATGATCTACGGTCACGATCGTTTCAAAAAAGAAGCGGTGCTCGGTTATCAAGACCTGGAGAATGATGTTGCTGCATTAGAGGAAAATGATGAGATCCTGGCTATTGACCTTCGTGGTCGCAATCCGGACGATGTTTTCTCAAATATTCCCTATGAAAAAGGCGCACTGTTCTTACGTGAAATTGAACAAAAGATCGGCCGAGAAAACTTTGATGCTTTCTTAATGCAGTACTTTAAAGACTTTGCTTTTAAGAGCATTACTACCGACACCTTTATTGCTTATTTAGATGATACTTTGTTAAAGCAGTATCCAGATAAGTTAGACGCGGAGCGCATCCAAACGTGGATTTTTGAACCAGGCATTCCCGAGGGAGCGCCACAGCCAGAATCTGATGCGTTCACTAAAATCGATGACACACGAAGAGCTTGGCTTTCTGGCGACGTGAAAGCGGCGGATATTGAAACCGCGCAGTGGACTGTACACGAGTGGCTATATTTTCTAAACAACATGCCTGAATCGCTAAGCAACGCACAGCTGGCTGAGCTAGATTCAGCGTTTTCACTCACCTCGACTAAAAACAACGAAATTGCTCATAGCTGGTTGATGATCGCAGTAGAGAATAACTATCAGCCTGCCTATGATCGTTTGTATAGCTACTTGGTGTCGATAGGGCGCAATAAGCTTGTTAAGCCCCTTTATCGCGAGCTATCAAAAACACCTGAAGGCAAGGCGTTTGCTAAACGCGCATTTGAAGAAGCGAAACCGGGCTATCACCCACTTACAGTGAAAGCTAATGAAGGCTATGTGAACTAAGACTTTATTAGACTCATGCGAACCGGTCTCGATAAGAAGACCTTCGTTTTTGTGATAACGACAGTAAAGGTCTACGTTTGTAGGTTTCCGTTACTTGGCTAAAAAATAAAAGCAGCTCAATTGAGCTGCTTTTTTTGTGTCTGTTACTGGTATAGAAAACGCGAGAGGAAAAATAATAAAAATTTGAACAATTGTTCAAATAAACGATCTGAAAGTTGGGTACAACGTATAGAATTTTACTTTGATGTGTATCTGTACAAAGCAGTTTATCGCGATCTCGCTTGTACTTTGAAGGATTAAACCGACTTTAAGGAGTTTTTATGTATACGCAAAAAATGCATCCAGCAACGACATTTCCCGATGTCTCAGCAACCCTATCCACAGGGGAAACGGTGTCGCTTACCAATAAAGAAGAGGGATGTGATTGGAAAATGGTGGTTGTTTATCGCGGTAAACACTGCCCAATATGTACTAAATTCCTGAACAAATTAGAAGATTATAAAGGTCGTCTACGTGAGCTCAATATTGATTTGGTGGCTGTAAGTGGTGACAGCAAAGCACAGCTCGATGAGCATCTAGACGACCTGTCGATTACGTTCCCTATTGCTTACGGTCTCTCGCAAGAAGATATGGAAAAACTTGGGCTATACATCTCCAAGCCGCGTTCAGATAAAGAAACCGACCACAATTTTGCTGAACCTGCGCTATTTGTAGTGAATGAAAAAAACGACATTCATATTGCTGAAATAGCAAACGCGCCGTTTGTGCGCCCTGACTTAGAGCAACTTGTATCAGGCTTGGAGTTTATACGTAACCCAGATAACAACTACCCCATTCGAGGCACCTTTAAAGGATAAGGTTAACAGGCCCTAGTTATGTGTGATTAAAAGGTAAGGCTCTGGTGGTTTTCAGAGCCTTTTTTATTTACATATAGAAACCATCAAAAGCTAGCCCTAATTTTATCACTTGCTTATTGTTTTCTAGGACTTACTCGTTTTCAACTGACACTGAAAAAGCAATGGGGGCCATCTGCTTTTTAAAGTCTTGAAGTGCATCTAAAGGTAGCTCAACATTTATTACCACGCTGCTTCCATAGTTACAGTTCGCAATTTTACCTTGAGCTTGCTCTACCAAGTGACGTACAAACTGCTCATGTTTGAAATCGATGTCTACGCTAAGCGGTTCCAGCTTTATCTCTTGTCTTACCTCAAGAGCATCTATGGCTTGCTGTGCTGCAGCCGAGTAAGCCCTTACCAATCCCCCCGCACCTAATTTAATTCCGCCAAAATAACGCGTGACAATAATCATGATGTCGCCGATATCTTTGTGCTGGAGTACATTTAATATGGGTTTACCGGCAGTGCCGCTAGGCTCGCCGTCATCAGCCATCGCCGCGCTACTTGGCGAGTTAGGGTTGCCAAAAACATAAGCCCAGCAATGGTGTCTGGCGTCGGGATACCGTTGTTTCACACTATCTAAAAGCGCCATTGCACTTTCACGAGAATTTGCAAAGCCGGCACAAGCAATGAATTTGCTTTTCTTAATTTCGTACAGGGTTTCAACCTGTTTAGCTGGAACGGGATAAGTCATCAGCGCATTGTAAGCTAAGACAATTTTTTATTTAAGCCAAATAAGGTAAGCAGTGTGTTTTATCGCTCAATAAAACGAAATTTTAGACGACGATAGGCTCAGATAGAACGCAGTGGTCAAAAATACTACTATTTGGCGAATTATCTTGAAAGGTCGTATTTCGTTTACTGTTCTAGCGGGGGCTTATTTCTGGGTTTGTAGTTAAGTTTTTGAATTTAAATAGCTTTGTAAAGTTGGCGCAGTGATTGTAATAGTGAATATGAGTGTGGCCAAGGCGTAACGCCACAACAACGTAACTTCGTCCCAATAAGGAAATCATGCTATGAAATCACGTATTACTGCTATCGCTATTGTTGCTCTTACCTCTGTGTTCACCGGAAGTGCTTTAGCTTCTGTAGAATTTAAGCCTACCGACGATTCGGTCACCTCTAACCTTTGCGTTGCTGCCGCTACCGGGAACAAGTGGAAGCTACATGAACAAATTAAAGAATCTGCGCTAGATAAAAAGTACGTAGCACAGGACATGACGTGTAACGGACTATCTGTCGCTGCGTTTGTTGATCAATATGGCAAGAACGGGGACAGCATCAAGAAATACCTGAATATTCAACAGCAGCAGATTGCTAGCGTGGTGCACGCAAAATAACCCCCACAATTAAACGGTGCTAGGCTTGTACGTATGCGTACGCGAAAAATCGTTTGTGTGAAAAAGCGGATTAAAAAAGGGCTGTCGATGATACAACAGCCCTTTTTACTAATTTAACATGACTGCTAGCGTAGAATACCTGATACAGTTTCAGATACATTCAATGCGCCTTTTTGAATTTCATCAATAATGCTTTGCACTTGCGCAATCTGTTGACTATTTTGGTCAACACTGTCTTTAACGCCTGCCATTTTCTTCGTGGATTTGTCAGCAAGCTTTCTGTTCTCTGCCACTACACTTTCAATTTCCACAGTCGAATCGCTGGTACGTTGCGCTAGCTGCCTCACTTCATCTGCTACTACAGCAAATCCTCTACCTTGATCGCCTGCACGTGCAGCTTCAATAGCGGCATTTAGTGCTAAAAGGTTGGTTTGCTCAGCAATGCCACTAATCGTTGTCACAATGGTTTCAATTTTTAGCGATTGCTCACTCAGTTCGTGCATAAGTTGATTGGTTTGCTCAACTTCTAACATGGCTGTATTGAAAATCTCAACGCTTCGTTGAAGTGACGAGGCTCCTTCATGGGCAATTTGAGATGTCTCTTCTGCCGTTGATACTGCGAGTTCCGCCGCCTGTGCGATTGCATTCTTTTCGTTAATTGCATCGGTAATGTTAGATGCAAATTTAATAACTTTTACCACTCGGCCCGAAGCGTCAAACACGGGGTTGTACGTTGCTTCCAACCACAATGCGTTACCGTGCGCATCTACGCGCTCAAACTGGCCTGAAGAGAAATTACCGCGGGCAAGGTTATCCCAAAAATTAGGATTTTCTTGATAAAACTTATCGCGACAGAACATGCGATGGTGTTTACCTTGAATGTCGGCCAAACTGTATTTCACTGTTGCAGTAAAATTCTCATTTGCCGTGATAATTGTTCCATCAGGATGAAACTCAATCACCGCCATCGACTTGTTTAGTGCGTCAGTCACTGCTTTACCAGCAAAATAGGCGTTTTCATGTTCAGTGATATCGTGGTAAATGGCATGAATTTCTGTAACGCCATGCTTATTCACCGCTACGTAGCTTGCCTTAAGCCACTTCGTTTCACCTAACGCCGATTTTCTTGCAACCGTGTCGCTAAAGCTGCCGCCATTGACCAAGTGTTGCCAAAACGATTTGTACTGTGACTCAGGTTCAACACCTTCAACGCGCATTGCCGCATGGGAAAACGACGTTGCGGTTGAATTTGGGTAATCCAAAATGGAAAGTAATATGGGAGAGGCAAATGTGCACTGTCCATCGGTACTATAAATGGCATAGGCCATTGTGTTTTTGAATGCATCCAGCGTACCAAGCAAGCCTTGGCTCTCGTCCCTAAGAGCCGAAATGTCATTATTGTATCGAGAACTTGATACGAACATAACGTCTCCGAAAATTACAAGTATAATTAAGAATTAGTGTAGTCTATGTTAACTATATTTAACATTTATGTCGTTTAGACATTAGGCGAAGCCTATGTCTAAGGCATTATCAATTAGACTTAATTTATCTATAAGTGGTTGTTTTCATTGTTACAGTACGGTAACTATTTCCATCTAACAAGAAACATACGAACTAATAAGACCACTCGATGCCATTAGAACGCTTTATCCCATTTCGCAAACATGATGTTAGTAGATTGTGTGAAAACGTAATTGTGCAAGAGAGGACTCTTTTTCGTACGTTCTCAACATTGCTCGTTAATCGCATACACTATCAATATCATGAGCAACTTGAGGGTCTGAAAGATAGCTATAACGATTTTGACCCAAACAAAGACACCCGCGATCTTACACCTTCAAGTGAAGCTACGAGAAAGCAAAGCCAAAAGGCGTTTTCGAGTGCGTTTGCCAATCTATTAAACGCAGCCAATTTTGAAAAAGTCACAAACGAAGATTTAGAAGCAGCATTAAACGAAGAGTCGCTGTTTAAAGTGCGCCTTGCGGTTAGCTTCGAAGACTTTGAAGATGTGGTGTTTTATCGACGGGGCGAGTCGGTAAAAACTGAAACGCTGCGTACTTTTTTCGGGTTGCGAAAAAAGCAGGTGTCATTTACCAACTACGACAAAGTGGCTGTTTATATCACTTTTAAAAATGAAGCCTACTTCAAAGAGAAAGGGCAAACGCCAGTTACCTTTAAACCTGGTTCCACCATAGTAAAGCTTTTCCAAAACGTACCTAAAGCAGACTTGGAGATGCTGTTTCCCAATAGCGAAGTCAAAATGCGTCCGCTAGATAAGTTGATCATTAGTGCATCGGCGGCAATAGGTGGCACCGTGGTGCTAGTGACTAAGTTAGGCGCATCGCTACTTCTCATGGCATCTTTTCTGGCCTTTTGGCTTGGCTTTAAAGACGATGAAGTGGAATTGACTAAGCAAAGCCTAATAACTTTTGGTATTGGCATGGGTGTATTCGGCAGCTTTATCTTTAAGGAATGGACAAAGTTTAAAAACAGAAAAATCAGGTTTATGAAAGCCTTGTCTGACAATCTCTATTTTAAAAATTTAGACAATAATGCAGGCGTGTTTCATACGTTAATTGATGCAGCAGACGAAGAGGACTGCAAAGAAGCTTTGTTGGCTTATACATTTTTGCTGAAATGTAGTGAAGTGTCTGTAGAAGGTGGTGCTGCATTCTGCGCGGTGCGTGCAGAGCGCGAGATTGCCGCTGGTGGAATGACATTAGCAACGCTCGATAGTGTAATAGAAAGTTACTTTTCAGAAGAGCTTGATTGTGCGCTCGATTTCGACGTTACTGACGCTATTAATAAGCTGGTGGACATGGAACTAGTCGAACAATACGGCGATATTTTTGTGGCGCGGGCGCTTAACGATGCTGTGAAGATACTTGATGACTACTGGGATAATATTTATCAGCCTGTTTGATTGACCCTTTAACGTCGATAATAGTACGCCAAGGAATAATAAAGCCTAAGCGAAGCTTTCAAGCCTTATTGCTACTCATTACGCACGTGAATTGCGGAAGGTAAGCGCTGACAGTTTGAGTACTTATCCACTAAAATAACCTTCGTGTTGTGCTTGTTTAACTGTGTCTAAAAAGGCTTTTATTCTTAGCGATTGATGGGGGCGCTGTGGGTGCACAACAAACAGCTGACTGGTGCTTTTTATTGGAGGCTCACTCGGTGTCGACCCCTGCTTAATTTCTTCAAAAAGTGCGACCAGTTCACCCGCCTTACTATGCTTTTTCGCCACATAGCTTGGCAGTCTTGCAATGCCGCGGCCTTCCAGCACATGCTGAATGAGCGCCAGATTATCATTAAGTTTTAACCAGCCTTTAACCGCTGTGCGCTTACCGTTTATGAGCCAGTTATCTTGGTCGGGGCCGCAAAAGCACTGGTGCGCATCTAAATCGCTCAACACTTTGGGTGTGCCGGCTTGCTTAAGGTATTGCGGTGCTGCAACTATTGTGTGGCTATAAGTAAATAATGGCTTGGCCACCATATCTTGCGGCGGGTTGTTAGTAGAGCGAAACGCCAAGTCGAAATGACCTCGGTTTAAGTCGTGCCTTTGATAGCTGGTATCTAAATGGAACGAAACATCAGGATGCTGCTGCGAGAAGGAAAAACACAGTTCGCTTAACAAGTAGTGCGCAAACATATTCGGCGCCGTAATGGCGATAATTCCTTCTAGCTGCGTTTGCTCACGTACTAAATTTTGCTCTAGCTCTACCACGCTGCGATTAATCTTCTGTGTATCGGCGTACACTTGTTTACCTTCGTTGGTAAGACTTACTTGGCGTGTTGAGCGCTGCAGCAACTTTACGCCTAACGCAAGTTCAAGCTCCCTTATTTGCTCCGACAGGTAGCCCCTCGATATCTGCATTTTCTCTGCCGCAGCACCAAAGCTTAAGGTTTCTGCTACCGCACTAAACAGCATCAATCGCTCGACTTTTTTATGTGGTTTCATTGGCTTGTTACTTTTTACACGAGATTACATCGGAGATAAATATTCACAACATGCTCGAAAAACTGCGTCTTGAGCAACGTCACATCAGAAAATGTAGAGTTAATGATTATATATGGAATACAGCTATTCGCTATAAAGAATAATGATTTCGCTATTGTGCGCTGAAAGGTGGTAACTGCAAGCGTAAACTTGAGCTATCTGAAAGGCCTTTATTAATTCTTTTTTGCGAGCGGTGTATATGAAAAACCTTCCTCTAAATCAGTACATTTCACACGCCAGTCAGCTGGTTTACGGCTGTATGGCTATTGGTGGAGAGTGGGACTTTAACCCATTAACCAAAGATCAAACCCAGCATGCGTTTGCGGCGGTCGATGCTGCGCTAGAAGCCGGTATTACCGTGTTCGATCATGCTGATATATACCGAATGGGTAAAGCAGAACAAGCATTTGGTGAAGTGTTAAAAGCACGCCCTAACTTACGGGAAGAGATAGTGCTTCAGTCTAAATGTGGGATTCGTTTTGAAGATGAACACGGGCCCAAACGTTACGATTTTTCGAAAGACTGGATTGTCACTTCTGTTGAAAACACGCTTTCGCGATTAAATACGGAATATCTCGACCTGCTTTTGCTGCACCGCCCAGACCCATTGATGGAAGAAGAGGAGGTTGCCGCTGCATTTGATGCCTTGTTTGATAGCGGTAAGGTTAAGCACTTTGGCGTGTCGAATATGAGCGGCGTACAAATGCAGCATCTTAATCACTATATTAATCAGCCGCTTATTGCGAATCAGGTTGAGATGAGTCTTACTAACTTAGGCTTTGTGGATGAAGGTATTTATGTTGGTAACCCAGATGGGCAGCATGTGAACTTTACAGCGGGCACACTTCAATACGCAAAGCAAAACAACATTCAAATGCAGTCGTGGGGGCCAGCAAGCCAGGGTAGATATACCGGAGCACCCGCTGCGCTAACTGCGCAAGAAGAAGCGACTAAAAAACTCGTTGCGACCTTAGCGCAAAAATATGGTGTATCGCCCGAGGCAATCGTGTTGGCTTGGTTAATGCGCCACCCCAGCAACATTCAGCCAATTGTTGGTTCGGCAAACCCCAAGCGTATTAAAGCAAGTGCAGAAGCCGTTACAGTGACGCTTACTCGGGAAGACTGGTACGCATTGTACGTAAGTGCAAAAGGGGTGGAGTTACCATGATGGGTTCTATTTCTTTAACGCAAGCTCAATCAATGATTACAGATAGCATTCATTGGGCGCAAGAAAACAATCAACACATTGCTGTCGCTGTCGTAGACAGTGTGGGTGAGCTTATCGCGTTCTCTCGTATGGATGAAACTAGCCCGCAAACCTGTCTACTAGCGCAGAACAAGGCTTATACGGCAGCCAGAGACAGGCAAAAAACCAGTCAGCTTGCTGCGTGGGCAAAAGAAACGAGCAAAACCATTAACTTTTGGACCGACCCTCGCATCACAGGTATGGCGGGTGGTGTACCTGTAAAAGATAAGGCAGGCAAAGTAGTGGGTGCAATAGGAATTAGCGGTATGGCCGAGTTTGATGACGAAGCGCTAGCTCAAAATATTATTGCTCAGTTTTAACCTACTAAGGAACAGGTTGATGATTAAAAAAACATCTAAAATGACAATGGCCTATACCGCAATATTGCTTGCGTTAACTGCTTGCAGCCCATCTCTTAACAATAGAGACCCTAACAGCGGTGTGACGAACAGTGGCGAGAGCAACAATGCGGCACAGCCACAAAGTAGTTACCTAAAGCGCGACGTGCGCGAAGACGTCTTCTACTTCGTTATGCCAGACAGATTTAACAATGGCGATGTAAGTAACGACAGCGGGGCACCAAAAGGATCGATCTCTCACGGAGGTCTCGACACAACGTCTAAATGGGCGTTTCATGGTGGCGACATGGCGGGCATCGAACAAAAGCTGGATTACCTGAAATCTATGGGGATCACCGCTATCTGGATGACTCCTATTTTGCGTAATAAAGCGGTGCAGAAAGGCGGTTTTGCCCACCATGGATATTGGATAGTCGACTTCACCGAAATTGACCCTCACTTTGGCAGTAACGCCGATTTAAAGCGCTTGATTGACACTGCGCATAAAAAAGATATTAAAGTATTTTTCGATATCATTACTAACCATACGGCAGACGTGATTAAGTATGAAGAGTGCCACAACGCCGACGGTTCGTTTAAAAGTGGACTAGACCAGTGCACTTATCGCAGCTTGCAGGAAGTGAAAGAGCAAGGGACTTACCGTGCTTTTGTTCCAGAAAAAGAGCAGGGTGAGAAATTTCCAGAATGGCTAAACGATCCGCGCTTTTACCACAATCAAGGTGATACAACTTTTGAAGGTGAAAATAGTTTATATGGCGATTTTAATGGGTTAGATGATATCAATACTGAAGACCCTGAAGTGGTTAAAGGGATGATTGATATTTACACCAAGCTTATCAGTGAATTTAAACCAGACGGCTTTAGAATTGATACGGTAAGGCACGTTCAGTTGCCATTTTGGCAAGCATTCTCACCGGCAATTATGGCGCACGCTAAAGCTGAGGGAATTGAGAACTTTCATGTATTTGGTGAAGTGTATGACCCAAACCCTGAAGCGCTAAGTTCATTCACTACCGAGGGTAAACTTCCTGCCGTGCTTGATTTTGGATTTCAAAGTGCGGTGGGAGGCGTGTTCTTTGAAGACAAGCCAGTGTCGACCATTGAAACGCTGATAGCACAAGATCATCTTTACAATGACGAAGACAGCAACGTTAATCAACTGCTTACTTTTTTAGGCAATCACGATATGGGTCGCCCGGGCTTCTTCTTAAATAAGCATTTACCCAATGCGTCTAACGAAGAAAAGCTGCAGCGCAGTATGCTGGCACATGCCATGATGTTTTTCTCTCGCGGCGTACCCGTCGTTTACTATGGCGATGAGCAAGGCTTTAACGGTGATGGTAACGATGTGGATGCCAGAGACGATATGATGCCATCTAAGGTAGCTAGCTATAACGACAATACGTTGTTAGGTACTGAGCAAACCACCAAAAATGACAACTTCAACCCTCAGCACCCGCTGTACAAATCTATTGCAGAGTACGCTGCCATTCGCAAGCAGCAGCCGTTACTTCAATATGGAGTGCAAGAAAATAAGTTCTTTGATGATAAAAAGCAGGTGTTTGCCTTCGCCCGCGTAGCGAATGACACAATGCCAAACGGGGGCCTGGCGCAACAAAATGACGAAGCACTTTTAGTCGTGTTTAACGTGTCAGCCGAGCAGCAAACGGTAACGGTTTCTCAGCAGTATGAAAGCTACTTAGTTGTTTCAGGAGCCGCTAAAATTTCCGCTTCTGACAACGGTGAAACACAGATTACTCTGCCAGCTTTTAGCTTTGGGTTGTTTTCATCAAAATAATATCCTGAGCACCAGACGTTTATTAAAGCGTGTGGTGCCTCTTTTTTTACCTGCTCCCTGTGAACATGCAACACAGACAAACCATTGTCATAAAACCACAAAATCTCTATAGTTGCTGTACGGTGCGTTGATCAACATCGACACTCCATAGCAGCGCCATTGCGCCGAATGAGCATCTCTATCTCCAATGCAACAAGCCTGGTTCTCTTCTACATGAAAATATTGCATACGTCTGACTGGCATTTAGGTCAGAGTTTTTTTACGAAAAGTCGCAAAAATGAACATGCCGCTTTCCTTAAATGGCTTCTTCAACAAGTAGAAGTGCATCAAATAGATGCGATTATTGTCGCGGGCGATGTGTTCGACACGGGCACGCCGCCTAGCTATGCCAGAGAGCTCTACCATGCGTTTATTGGTGAGCTACAGGGCATGCAGTGTACACTGGTGGTGCTGGGGGGAAATCACGATTCAGTGTCGGTATTAAACGAAAGTAAGGCGCTACTGAAATACTTAAATTGCCACGTAATAGCCAGTACGTATGGCGATTTAAGTGAACAAGTCATTATGCTTAACGATCGCAATGGGCAGCCCTGTGCCGTACTGTGTGCCGTACCCTTTATTCGCCCACGTGATGTGCTTGTCAGTGAGGCAGGGCAAAGCGCCACTGACAAGCGTCAAGCGCTTGGCGATGCGATAAAGCAACATTATGGGGCGCTTTATAATGAAGCCCTGTCACTGCGCGCTTCAATTGAAGAAAAACAAGCAGAACAGGGCAGTGAAAATAGTGCTGCCATTCCTATTATTGCTACCGGGCACTTAACCGCTTTAGGCGTGAGTCAGTCAGAAAGTGTACGCGATATCTACATTGGCACCCTTGAAGGCTTTGACGCCAAAGGGTTTCCGCCCGCCGATTATATTGCACTTGGGCATATTCACAGGCCACAGAAAGTCGCTAAGACAGAACACATTCGCTATTCAGGCTCACCCATACCGCTAGGTTTTGATGAACTAAACACGCAAAAGCAAGTGGTGTTGGTTACGTTTGAAATAGAAAGCACAACGCCAACTATCTCAACGCTTCCGGTACCGCGCTTTCAGGCCATGGAAGTAATAAAAGGGGACTTAAAAGCTATAGAGGCGGCCATTAATAAGAGCGATGCCATCACGTTAGCTTCTCAAACAGATGATGCCGTTAGCGAATTGGATGAAGTAGATAAAGCCCTTAGCGAGTTTAATAAAACCATTAGCGCAACGGATAACGCCATTAGCTCTAAAGACCCAGTGTGGTTATGCATTGAAGTTGAAAAAGAAGACTATCTGACTGATCTACAGCAGCGTATTCAGGGCTTGTTAGAAGGGAAAAACGCTGAGATTTTACAGTTGAAACGCAAGCGTAAGCGCATGGTAAATAGCCTAACAGAAAAGCAAAACGTTCAGCTTAGTGAACTATCGGTAAACGATGTATTTGAAGCGCGTTTGGCATTGGAGAGCATAGAAGATAATACAACAAGTGAGTCGGCACCAACTGAGTCGGCACAAGCAACCCTGCTAGATGACGACCAAAGCACCCGAGCAATGGAACAAGCCGGTTCAGAGAAAAGCGCTTCACGCTTAAACCGGATAAGGCAGCTGTTCAATGAAGCAGTAGAGCAAGTGCACACCAATGATGAAGATACCGAAGTACCAGTAGAGACCTCATTGGCAAACACAACAGAAAATAAAGGCGAGTAATACAATGAGAATACTGACCTTACGCCTTAAAAATCTAAACGCCCTAAAAGGGGAGTGGAAGATAGATTTCACCCAGTCGCCGTTTATCGACAATGGCCTGTTTGCCATAACTGGCCCAACAGGGGCAGGTAAAACCACCCTACTTGATGCCATTTGTTTAGCGCTTTATCACCAAACCCCTCGCTTGGGGCCAATTTCAACGTCTAACAACGACATCATGACCCGCGGCACGGCGGAGTGTTTGGCGGAGGTTGAGTTTGATATTAAAGGCAAAGCATATCGTGCGTTTTGGAGTATGCGTCGGGCCAGAGGGAAAGTTGACGGTAATCTGCAAAGTGCCGAAGTTGAGCTAGCCGAAGTTGAAAGCGGCAAGATATTGGCTTACCAGGTTAGGCCGAAAAGTGAAGAGATTGAAAAGCTGACTGGCCTTAATTTTGCCCGTTTCACCAAGTCTATGATGTTGTCGCAAGGGGATTTTGCTGCGTTTTTAAATGCTAACGAGGCTGACCGAGCCGAGCTGCTTGAAGAGTTAACTGGCACTGAAATTTACGGGCAGATATCACAGGCAGTACATCAGCAATTTAGTGACGCTAAACAAAAGAAAAAAGAGTTTGCGATAAAGCTGGAAGGCGTAACCTTGCTTAGCGACGAGCAAATCGCCCAGCTTGAAGAAGAGCAAGCACAAACCAAGAGCCAAGTCGCCGTGTCTAACCAAACACTTGTTCAGTTACAAAAGCAACAGCAGTGGCAACAAGCGTTTAACGCCAATGAGCAAACCATAAAAGAAGCCAGTGAAGCGCAGCAGACCGCGAATAACGCCATCAATGAGGCGAGACAAGAACTTGATCTTTTAACCCAAAGTGAGCCAGCTGAAAAGCTTCGCCTGCCATTTTTGCAAAAAAACGGGCTTCAGCAAGACGTAACCCGTTATAAAGAAAGGCTTGACGGGAAAGCAGCCCAGTTGCCCGACTTAAAAACGCAAAAGGCACAGCTCAGTTTGGAAGTGATGAACGCTGAACAAGCGTTAGTTCTTACAAAGCAACAAAGCAGTGAGCTTGAAAAGCGCATAAATGAGCAGGTAGTTCCGCTAGATAACCAAATAGCGCAGCTCACTACCGAACAGCAAAAAGCAAACGAAAACGCGGCACGTTTAAGGCAGTCAATAAACGCGTTAACGCTAAAGCGCACAGAAATCGAAAACGCTTCGGCAGATAACAAGACCAAGCTTGGTGAACTGGAAACCTACTTACGTGAACATCAATCACTTAGCGGCATAGCGGAATTTATAAGTGGCTGGAGTGAAACGGCGCGCCATATTGAACATGATAAAAAGCAGTTAGAAACACTGACACAAAGCGTAAATAATCATCGTCAGGCGCTTTCATCCCTAGATGACGCTATCGCAAAAACAAATGAGTCGTTAAGCGCGTTAACGCAGACCTTCGATGACAAAAACGCGCAAGTAGCCAAGTGCGAAAAGGCACTTCAGGCCGCGCTATCTGACAAACCAAGTGATACTAATAGTGCTAATGCAACCAGTAAAGCAAGTCTTCAGCAAGAGCGTGATACCAAGCTTCATCATTGGGATAACGTATTACAGATAGGGCATATTCAACAGCAATATTTGGCACTAGAACAAGAGAAAGTATCGCTGGGTGCGCAAAAGGAAGACTTAGCGAAGAAACTAGCTCAGCAGCAATCTGACCGCCAAGCCTTGGTTGATGCTTACAAGCAAACTCGTAGTAATTTAAAAGACATAGAGGCGCTTATCGCCTTGGATGCTGAAGTGGCGCACCTGCGCGCCCAGCTAAAAAGTGGCGAGCCATGCCCTGTCTGTGGGGCAAACGAGCACACCACGTCTAGCGTGGTTATTGATGTACCTGAAACTATCCAAAAGCGAGATAGCTTAAAGCAGCAGTTAGATGATATTGAGCAGCAAGGGGCGCGGGCAAAAGAAAGTGTTACAAAAACTGAATTCACTCTTGCTCAGGTTAATAAGCAGCTAGAACAGGCAAGCGGGCAACGAGATACGCTGCTAGAAAAGTGGCAGCAGATTTCAAGCGTACTTAGCGCTGATATACCGAGCTTTGAAAAGGTCGACATTAATACTTCGCAAAGCGTCGCTCAATTTACGGAGCAGTTTAAAACTCGTCTCGATGATATTAGTGCCCAATTAACCCGTTTAGAGGAGTGCGAGCAAGCTCTAAATGCTGCATTGCAGGCTAAAAATGAAGCGCAACAGTTGCTACAAGCCAAACAGTCAGAACTTGCAGTTTCTCTGCAGCAGCGCGAAACCTTGGAAAAGCAATTTACAGAACGTAGTGCAGAGTTAGAGAATAAAACAAAAGGGGTTAACGATGGTATTTTAGCGCTTAGGGAAACTATGACGGCGCACGGTGCTGATATTCACAACTTGGCTATTGATGGAATTGCCACGTGGTTAAATGAAAAAGCCGAAGCGCTTAAAACCTATAAACACAATCATCAGCTACACGCTAAACTTAAAGATGAGTTGCAAGGGGTAAGTAGCGCCTTGCTAGTGGTTAGTCGTGATATCGAAAGCGCTGAGAATCAGCTAAAGGATGTATCTGAAGAGCTTGTGCAGCTAGATAATAGATTAAAGGCGCTGCGAGACTCGCGCAAAACCGTATTCCCAGAAGGGGATATTGCTGAAACAAGGAATAAGGCAAACGCCGCCCAAGAAATGGCTGAGCGAAATGTAAATGAATGCAAATCTCGCCTACAACAAACGGACACTATTTTGTCTCGTTTAGAGGCCGAAATTGCCCAGCTTAATGAGCAAATGCGCGAAAAAGAGCAGGCACTTACAGAGGCAACAGAGCACTTTAGCCGTC
This sequence comes from Alteromonas sp. CNT1-28, assembly GCF_022348345.1. Classification (NCBI taxonomy): domain Bacteria; kingdom Pseudomonadati; phylum Pseudomonadota; class Gammaproteobacteria; order Alteromonadales; family Alteromonadaceae; genus Alteromonas; species Alteromonas sp. CNT1-28. Next base: position 346,584 of record NZ_JAKREZ010000006.1, read on the forward strand.
AGTTGGCGAGCAGCCCATTTGACGATGAGCAAGCGTTTAGTAATGCGCTTTTAGACGAAGATACCCGCAACACCTTGCTTGAACTGCAAAAGCGATTAGCTCAGCAAAAACAACAAGCGGACTTAAAGCTAGAAAACGCGCTAGCTACCCAACAATCGCTAAAAGCCCATGCTAACGCAGCACAGTGGCAGAGCGAGTTAGAAGAGCACGGTGCACAGTGGCTCGATACGAAAATTACCCAGCAAGCTCAGCAGCGTGACACGCTGTTATCGTCTTTAGGGCAAATTGAACAGCAGCTAAGCGCTAACAATCAAGCCCGCGAAAGGCAGCAGCAGCTTGTGGATGAGATGGCCGCGTTTGAGGCCTATTACGACGATATTACTTACCTGCACTCGTTAATTGGTTCGGCCAGCGGCGACAAATTCAGACGTTTTGCCCAAGGACTTACCTTGGACAACTTAGTGCAGCTTGCAAATCAGCAGCTTGATAAATTACACGGTCGCTATCAGCTAATTCGAAAAGAAAACGAAGGGTTGGGTTTAAGTGTATTAGACACCTGGCAAGGTGACGTAGTGCGAGACACCAAAACCCTGTCTGGCGGAGAAAGTTTCTTAGTGAGCCTTGCACTGGCATTAGCTTTATCTGACTTGGTCAGTCACAAAACTAGTATCGATTCGCTGTTTTTGGATGAAGGCTTTGGCACCCTTGATGCTGAAACTTTGGATGTGGCGCTTGATGCACTAGACAACCTAAATGCCAGCGGAAAAATGATTGGTGTGATAAGCCATATTGAAGCCATGAAAGAGCGTATTCCTACCCAGCTTAAAGTGATTAAACGCAACGGTGTAGGCTTAAGCGCACTTGAAAAGCCTTATGCGGTGGGGTGACCTTACTGCTTTAGGGATTAGTAGCTAAAACGTTTGCTTACAAGTATGTGCGAGGTAAATGCTCGCAAGATCATAGTTTTATGATACTTTATCGTTATTAAAAGTAGATATGGACATCATATTTAGTGAAACGATTTGCGATACTCCCTCTTTTTGCCTCTTTCTGTTCGTTTGGTAGTACCTTTCAATGTGAAAGTGAGTTTGCATGGCTAAAAAGCACGTTTGAAAACAACGATGCCGGTTTTCAATATAGCGTCGAGAAAAAAGGGCAGGACCTTTATTCCGCCCACAATAATGCCATCTTGGCTCGGGTACAAAGCGCGAAGAACGAAGCGCAATGCCAAAGTGTGCTTAGCGACTGGCTTACGTTTTTTCGCAAGGGGCATGTTGGTCTTGTACTAAATACGAATGGTTCAGAGGAAACGGTACGCGAATCGGTAGTGCATGATTTCGATTTATCGGCATTTAAACAATATTTAAAAAGCAAACGTGACGAAACTCTTGAAGGGATTTGGCAATTCTCAAGCTATACAGTTGCGTTAAAAAAAGAAGGTAATGTCCATAAAGCTTATATCGTTGAAAGTACCAACCCTTCATGGAAGGCGGGACAAGTAAAGTTCATCGTTAATGACCCTGAAGACAACAATACTGCAAAAGTGACGTTTTTTATGGGCGATCACTCCGCCCGACAAATCGATACCATGACACTCTTGGGTAACAATGAAGTGGTGTTGGGCAATAGCTTTATCGTTATGTCGCGAGAGGAACCGCGACAAGAATCGTCGCCTGAAATAACACGCTATGTTCGCCTACTAAGTACAAAGGCTCCGCTATTCGAGAAAGTTTCAGAGAACACTGTGTTAGTTCGCATACCGGCTTTCGATCACGCCTTCAAAAAAGACATCGACGCGGTTATCGCTAAGCACCTAGACACGATTTTAAAAACTGAAAACCTCATTATCGACATCCGAGGAAACGGTGGTGGTAGTGACGTAAGCTATGCGTCTTTACTCCCTATTTTATACACTAACCCTATTCGCACTGTAGGCATGGAATACTTATCTACCGAGCTTAACAATTCTAGAATGCTTGGCTTTTTGCAAAACCCTCATTTTAGTGAAGAAGAAAAGCAATGGGCAAAAGACGGGTACGACATTCTTAATCAACACATCGGCAGCTACATCAATATTGATGAAGACGTAACGGTGGAGACATTCGACAAAATTGAACCCTTGCCGAAGAGTATTGGCGTACTTGTTGATTCAAGTAATGGCAGCACCGCTGAGCAGTTCTTACTGGCGGCTAAACAAAGCAAAAAAGTAAAGCTGTTTGGGCAAACTACCGCAGGTGTACTCGATATTTCTAACATGTATCAAACTGATTCGCCGAGCGGTACTTTTACTTTGTATTACAGCCTGACTAAAAGTTTACGCATTCCGCATATGGCCATTGATGGGGTAGGCATTCAGCCAGACTATTATATTGATGGAGAACTTCCTCTTTACCAGTGGACGTCTTATACGCAAAAGATACTTGAAGGCATGTAAACCCTTATAAACGGCAAGCATACGGTTATTTGCGAGTAACTAAGACCAAACAGGTTCATTTGTGTAACGTTATCCTTTATGGTGCGTCGTCAAAATAATAATGGACCAGTATTTATGGATTCAACGTCACGCCCCAGCTTGTTTCAGCGCTACATGAATGGCAGTTTGGTACTGCAAATTATCATTGGTATCGTATGCGGTATTGCGATAGCTACTTTTTCACCTTCAGCTGCTCAATCAGCAGGGCTATTGGGTAACTTATTTGTAAAAGCCTTAAAAGCAATAGCTCCTTTATTGGTTTTTGTTTTGGTCATGGCATCCATTGCCAACCATAAGCAAAACGAGCAAACCTTTATCAAACCCGTGCTTGTGCTTTATTTGTTGGGCACACTACTGGCCGCACTCACCGCCGTGTTGGCAAGCTTTGCTTTTCCTACCAGCTTAAGCTTAGTGACTTCAGAGGTTAGCCAAGCTGCGCCGAAAGGGGTGTCGGAAGTCCTAACTACTTTGCTTTATAACATGGTAGATAACCCGGTAAATGCATTAGTAAATGGAAATTACATAGGCATTCTCACATGGGCTGTAGGTCTAGGCTTAGGTCTACGTCATGCTAGCGAGGCAACGAAAGCGCTACTTCAAAATATGGCAGATAGCGTAACAACCGTGGTGGGTTTTGTTATTAAACTCGCGCCCTTCGGTATTTTCGGCTTGGTAGCTAATACCATAGCTACAACGGGCTTTGAAGCATTGCTTGGCTACTCTCATTTATTAACGGTACTGATTGGCGCGATGCTATTTATCGCACTAGTGACCAACCCTTTGTTAGTATTTCTGGCAACCAAAAAGAACCCTTATCCTTTGGTGTTCAAATGCCTTAAAGAAAGTGGCATTACGGCATTCTTCACTCGTAGTTCGGCTGCGAATATCCCGGTAAACATGGCGCTGTGTAAACGCTTAAAGCTTGATGAGGACACCTATTCGGTATCTATTCCGTTAGGCGCCACCATTAATATGGCTGGGGCTGCGATCACAATAACCGTGTTGACGCTAGCTGCGGTTAATACCTTGGGAATTTCTGTAGATTTCCCTACTGCGGTATTGTTAAGCGTTATCGCTGCGGTATCAGCATGTGGAAGTTCAGGTGTTGCTGGTGGGTCGTTATTGCTTATTCCGCTTGCCTGTAGCCTGTTTAATATACCCAATGAAGTGGCTATGCAGGTAGTTGCGGTGGGCTTTATTGTTGGCGTACTGCAAGACTCTGCTGAAACAGCATTAAATAGCTCTACAGATGTCTTGTTTACCGCCGCTGCGTGTGAAAGGGCAGGCGGCCAGTAAACATAAAAGCGTCAAACGTTAAAGCGTTAACTCGTTAAGTGTGCGAGCTTATTGCATCTACTGCTTCAAAAATTAGCCGTGCAGCCAGCTTTGCTGTGCGGCTATCAATATCATAATTGGGGTTCATTTCCGCAACGTCACACAATCTCCATTGATACCCGTAAGTACTTTGATGCTGTGCTAAAAAGTGTAGCGTGTTGATAACAACTGTGGGGGAAATTCCCAATGCACTGGGCGCGCTAACGCCAGGTGCTTGTGCGGCTGGAAATGCGTCTAAACATACTGTGACGTAAAGCTCATCGATGTCTTTTAGCATCGGAGATAGCAGCTCATCTATTCGCTGCATGCACAGCGATTCATCATTTAATGCCACGTCGGTTAAATAACGGGTCTTGGATGTAATGGCAAAGTTAAACAGCGCTGGTGTATTAGCCGCTTTCGATACGCCCAAACAAGCATAATGAAACGGTGTGTCGTGTAACTGGCAGTGATCATACACTTGCCTGAACGGCGTACCTGAACTGGTGTTTGGTGAAGGCTTTCTTAAATCAAAATGGGCGTCGAAATTAATAATACCAATGCGTGCGCTTTCGGGCTTAGCATTGAAAACCCCTTGATAGCTACCCCATGCAATTTCATGTCCCCCTCCCAGACCGATGACCAAACCATCATTTTGCTTGAGCGCATAGCAAATGGCGTCAGCATATTGGGCTTGTGCCTGGGCTAAGTTCTCTTTAGCGGTAACATTCCCTAAATCGGCTAATGATGCGTTTGGCCAGTGCCAAGGCAAGTTTGCAAGTGCCTGGCGAATAGCGTTTGGTCCAGCAGCTGCACCTACGCGGCCTTTGTTAAATGCCACACCTAAATCACTTTCAAAACCAACAAGGGTAACGGAGTTGGCCAATGAATTATCTTCGCCCACTTCAAGTTTGTTAACTTTTTGATGCCAACGTAGGCCCTCAACACCGTCTTCACTGTCTATTCTGCCTTGCCACTTAAACATGTTTACCTTCCTTAAACACCGCAATGGGGCGGTGTCCATTAATACAATAGGCAAGCTCTGCCGGTGTTTCGATATCCCACAGCGTTAAGTCAGCAAGCTTGCCTGCTTCAATAACACCTCGGTCGTGCAGCCCGAGTGCGCTAGCCGCGTAAGCAGTAGCGCCTCGTAGCGCTTCTTCTGGCGTAAGTTGAAACAGCACACACCCCATATTTATCGCGGTAAGGATTGAGGCTAACGGCGAACTACCTGGATTAAAGTCTGTTGCTAAGGCCATGGGCACATTGTGCGCCCTTAGGGCGTCTACCGGCGGCTTTTGAACTTCACTTAGGTAATAAAAAGCGCCTGGTAAAAGCACGGCAACGGTGCCACTTTGGGCAAGTAAGGGAATATCGCTGTCAGCTAAATATTCAATGTGATCTACCGATAGTGCGCCGTACTTAGCTGCTAGCACTGCGCCTTTGCTGTCGCTAAGCTGTTCTACATGAGCTTTAATGGGTAAACCGTGCTGCTGTGCGCAGCTAAACACCCGTTCTGTTTGTGAAGTTGAAAAACCGATAGTTTCACAAAATACATCAACGGCGTCAGCCAAGTTTTGCGAAGCAATATGAGGAAGTGCCTCGTTGCAAATGAAATCGATATATCCTTCTGAGTCGTCAGCAAATTCATTGGGCAGGGCGTGAGCGCCTAAATAGGTAGTTTTAATACTCACAGGAAGATGCTGCTCAAGGGATTTAGCCACGCGTAACATGCGCACTTCAGTGTCTAAATCCAGCCCGTAACCTGATTTGACTTCAATGGTGGTAACACCTTCTTCGCACAGTCGCTTTGCGCGTTTTATCGCAGTGTGAAGCAGGGTGTTTTCGTCAGAGCGTCGAGTTTTTTCAACCGTCCCTTTAATACCACCGCCGCGCTGCGCAATATCTACATAACTTGCGCCTTGCAATCGCATTTCGAATTCTTCGGCGCGATTGCCGCCATACACCAGATGCGTATGACAATCGATGAAGCCAGGCAATAGCCACGGGTGTTTGGGCATTGAACCTTCATTTTGGGGAATTAGGGTAGTGGCATCTATTACGCTTTTGGCTTGCTCAAACACTTCGTCTAGTGAGTCATCGCAAGGAAGTAACGCAGCAATTTTACCGTCTTTTATGGCAATGGCGTGTGGCGGTAATTCGCCATAGGGCAACTTGTTGTCTTGCATAGACGCAATGCGAACATTGTAAATAAGCGTGTCGTACTGATAACCCATAACGTGCTCCACTCTAAGCCACCTCTTGTTTGGTTTTTTCGTCTAACTGGTCGTCTTGTTCTTTGTCTGGCTTTGACCAGAATCTTTACTGAAACGCAGTGTAAATTTTGAGTTCAGTGTACTTGTGCATACTTGTATATACAAGTATGCTGTTAGCATATTATTAACAATTTAGTTGTGAATGGCCACGATATGCAACCTCGGTACAGAGTAATTAAGACAGCAATTTTGGATGCCATCGAAAGTGGTGAGATGAAGCCGGGTAGCCAAGTGCCTTCAGAAAACCAACTTGCCCAGCAGCACGGTGTAAGCCGAATGACTGCGCGAAGAGCGTTAAGTGAAATGGTGGACGAGGGCATTTTAATGCGCAGCCAGGGGATAGGCACCTTTGTGTCAGATAGTCGCCCTATGAGCTCAATGCTTGAGATCAAAAGTATTCGCGATGAAATAGAGCAGCGGGGGCATAGATACACTAACGAGATATTGGTGTTGGAAACCTCGCCAGCCAGTGATGCTATTGCTCAACGACTGGGAATCGATGTGGGAGAGCCAGTATTTCATAGCATTATCGTACACTGCGAGAACAATCTACCCGTGCAGTATGAAGATAGGTGGGTTAACCCAGCGTGGATTAACGACTATTTAGATAAAGATTTTAAAGCTCAAACTGCAAACTTTTATTTGAATCAGGTCGCGCCCCTTTCACAAGCCGACCATAGCTTAGAAGCTGTGGTTGTTGAAAAAGATATTGCACAAGCACTATTGATTAAGCCTAAAGAGCCGTGCCTGAAGATTACTCGACGAACATTCTCTCGAGTGCCCAGCGCAATAACGAGTGATGAGAGCAATATTGGCGAGTCCTCAACGGCGAATGCCCAGTTAGGGAACGGCTTAAAGGCTACGTCAGATACATCCGTAAATAACAGTCCAAAAGCGAGTTCAAGCGCAGTGGTTAGCCACGCGGTGCTGTATCACCCAGGTAGTCGATACCGCTTGGGAGGACACTTGGAGTTCTAAGTGTCATTGCGCCAAAGGCGCTAGCAACTCATTACTTTCTAAAAAGATGACACTTCCTAATAAAAAACAAATCGGCAAACGTAAGAATATGCCTAGGAGAAGTTTATGAAACGCCTCGACCCTACAAGAGAAATACGTGCCCCAAGAGGCAGTACGCTAAATGCGAAGAGCTGGCAAACTGAAGCGCCGCTTCGCATGTTAATGAATAACCTGGATCCAGACGTTGCGGAGCATCCGCAAAATCTGGTGGTTTACGGCGGTATTGGGCGTGCGGCCCGTGACTGGGCGTCTTACGACAAAATTGTAGAAGTACTCAAGCGGTTAAATACTGATGAGACGTTGCTGGTTCAATCAGGCAAACCTGTTGGGGTATTTCCCACTCACGAAAATGCACCTCGTGTGTTAATTGCTAACTCTAACCTTGTACCGCATTGGGCAAACTGGGAGCACTTTAACGCTCTGGATAAAGAAGGTTTGATGATGTACGGGCAAATGACCGCAGGGTCATGGATATACATAGGCTCGCAAGGCATTGTCCAGGGTACTTATGAAACGTTTGTGAGCGTGGCCAAAACGCATTTTGAAGGAAGCGCTGAAGGACGCTGGATTTTGACTGGTGGCTTGGGCGGTATGGGCGGAGCACAGCCTTTAGCTGCAACCATGGCTGGCTTTTCAATGGTAGCTGTGGAGGTGGATGAAACTCGCATAGATTTCAGAATTCGCACGGGCTATTTGGACAAAAAAGCGCATTCGTTAGATGAAGCCATGCAACTCCTAGAAGAAGCCAAAGAAGCTGGGAAGCCTGTATCAATTGGCTTATTAGGCAATGCTGCTGAAGTCTTTCCCGATATGCTGGCAAAAGGGATTATTCCCGACGTTGTAACCGATCAAACCAGTGCGCACGATCCGCTGAATGGCTACCTACCAGTGGGGTGGACGCTAGATCAAGCTGAGGCGCAGCGTAAAAAAGACGAAGCGGGTGTTGTGAAAAGTGCTAAACAGTCGATGGCGCTGCAAGTTAAAGCAATGCTTGGTTTCCAACAAGCTGGCGCTGCTACTCTTGATTATGGCAACAACATTAGACAAATGGCGCTAGAAGAGGGTATTGAGCATGCGTTCGATTTCCCAGGTTTCGTTCCTGCTTATATTCGACCGCTTTTTTGTCAGGGCATAGGGCCTTTCAGATGGGCTGCGCTGTCAGGCGATCCGGAAGATATTTATAAAACGGACGCTAAAGTTAAAGAGCTTATACCCGACAACCCCCATCTACATAACTGGCTAGATATGGCCAAAGAACGCATTCAATTCCAAGGCCTGCCCGCGCGTATTTGCTGGGTGGGGCTGGGTGAAAGACAAAAGCTGGGGCTTGCCTTTAATGAAATGGTTCGCAGTGGCGAGTTAAGCGCGCCAGTTGTGATTGGACGGGATCATCTCGACTCTGGTTCGGTAGCTTCACCCAATAGAGAAACAGAGGCTATGCTCGATGGTTCAGATGCCGTTTCGGACTGGCCGCTGCTGAACGCCCTATTAAATACAGCGGGTGGTGCAACCTGGGTAAGCCTTCATCATGGTGGCGGTGTAGGAATGGGCTTTAGCCAACACTCGGGTGTAGTGATTGTTTGTGACGGTACGGACGAAGCGGCTGAGCGTATTGCTCGGGTTCTTCATAACGACCCTGCCACGGGCGTAATGCGTCATGCAGATGCAGGCTACGACATTGCAAAAGACTGTGCTGCCAAGCACAACTTGGATCTTCCCATGATCAATAACGCGGCTAATAATCAAAGTCCCGATGGAACAAGCACACATTCAAGCTCGATCAAAAGCTCTGGTGGGGAGAAATAGTCATGTCGCATTCGTCTTTTATTACTGAAAACGGTGGCGTTAAGCAACTTAATCTTGTGCCAGGTACATTGACGTTAGCTCAGTTACGGGAAGTACATCGAAGCCACGTTCATTTATCGTTAGATGAAAGCGCAGTACCCGCTATAAACGCCGCCGAGCAAGTAGTGCTGAACGTCATTAAAGAAAACCGGACTGTCTATGGCATCAATACCGGCTTTGGTTTGTTGGCTAACACCCGTATTAATGTTGACGAGTTAGAGTTATTACAGCGCAGTATTGTGTTATCGCACGCCGCCGGTACGGGCGACTTTATGCAAGAAGATACTGTGCGCCTGCTCATGCTGTTAAAAATTAACTCCTTGGCCCGTGGCTACTCTGGCATTCGCCTCAGCGTAATAGAAGCGCTCATTACCTTGTTTAATGCACAGGTTTCTCCCGCCATTCCTGAAAAAGGCTCGGTAGGCGCCAGCGGCGACTTAGCGCCTTTAGCACACATGAGTGTGGTGCTGTTAGGGGAAGGGGAAGCTTTTTATAAAGGAGAGAGAATTAGTGCAGCCCAAGCCCTTGAAATAGCCGGTATGCAGCCAATTGCGCTGGCACCCAAAGAAGGCTTAGCGCTGTTAAACGGCACGCAAGCCTCGACAGCGTTTGCACTTCAGGGGCTGTTTTATACTGAAAATGCGCTTCATAGTGCTATTGGTATTGGTGCGCTTACTGTTGAGGCCGCGTTAGGTTCCCGCGTGCCGTTCGACGCGCGGATCCACGAAGTGCGTGGCCACAAAAGCCAGAGCGATGTGGCCACTGCGTTTAGAACATTGCTAGACACCTCAGAGATTGGTCATTCACATCAACGATGTGAAAAAGTACAAGACCCGTACTCTCTGCGTTGCCAGCCACAGGTGATGGGAGCGTGTTTACAGCAAATGCGCTATGCCCAAGAGATTTTGGTGGTGGAAGCTAATGGGGTAAGCGACAACCCGTTGGTTTTTGTTGAAAATAATGATGACGCTGATACGCCAACTGGCGATATTCTATCTGGCGGAAACTTTCATGCGGAAACCGTGGCGATGGCGGCAGATATGCTGGCTATTGCACTATCTGAAATTGGCGCACTGTCGGAGCGCAGAATGTCGCTAATGATTGATACGCATTTAAGTGGTTTGCCACCGTTTCTAGTTGAAAATGGTGGGGTAAACTCGGGCTTCATGATTGCGCAGGTTACCTGTGCGGCGCTTGCTAGTGAAAACAAAACCCTGGCGCACCCCGCATCTATCGATTCGTTGCCTACGTCTGCGAACCAAGAAGACCACGTGTCTATGGCTACCTTCGCCGCGAGGCGTTTACGAGATATTTTCGATAACGTGGCAGGTATATTGGCCATTGAATGGTTAGCCGCCTGCCAAGGGTTAGATTTTAGAAAGCCGCTCAAAACCAGTGAAAAACTACAGGTGTTGATGCAGCTATTAAGAGACCAAGTGCCGTTTTACGACAAAGACCGTTATTTTGCGCCAGATATTGAAAAGGCAAAGCAACTTATTAAGCAGCACGACCTTATGGATAAGACACAGTTAAACCTGTTAGGCTAAAATGATCACAGGCTCGGTATTTCGAGTAAACAATTAAAGATCATAAATAGAGTAGAGGTGGGAATGATATGAAAACAAATGGACGTTGGTTAAGTTCAAACGAGGCTCGTACTTCTATGAAAGGCACTTTCAAGAGCGGCACTTTTGTGAAAAGCACTGTGCTGGGGTTACTCGCCGCGTCGGTGTTTACGTTGGCAGGCTGTAGCGACAGCGAAGTGGGCGATGTGTCTCTTGGTCTTTTCACCACAAAAGACATTAAAATTGATGCGCTTCAAGACCCCATAGTGACAGGTGTAACCTGCCATATTTCAAGTATTGAAGCGAACCTTGATTTGTCGGATCCATCAGACAGTTCAATCGCGTGCAGACAAACCGGCCCTATTACGGCTGAGATGTTAAACGCCATTGATAAGTCAGATTCAGGTGAAGTAATTTTTAAAAAATCTAAGAGCGTGTTTTTCAAAAACATGAAGCTTCGAAGAATTTACGATGCCGACTCAAAAACGCTGATTTACTTGTCTTACAGCACCAAAGAGACATCTGGCAGCTATAAACATAGTTTGTCTACGGTACCACTGTGGGAAACGCTAGCGTTTAAAAAGCCCGCGTAGCGAAACGCATCAACTCAATATTAAAAAGCCCTCTTACATGAGGGCTTTTTTGATGCTAGCACCTTGTCTTTAAGCCATCTACGCGGTTGTAGAGTAGGCTATTAGCAATAGTCTAGAAAAAGCGTGTATAAACCAGCATGGCGTTAAGCGCGGTATCATCGTCTGTCAGCGGGCTATCGCTGATGCTATCGTCAAAGAAGGTGGCGCCAACTTCTAAACGGGTCATGCCGCCCAGAAACTGTCGGGTTGAGATGGCAACGCGTACTTCCGTATTGAGCGCGCTATCGCCGTTATATGCACTTCGAAATGCTGTGGCTTCTTCAGGGCGCACGCCGTAGTAATAGTCGACGTAATTGCTGTCTTGGTAGTTTACGCCTATAGACGGCTCGATCATAAAGTTATTTATTCTAAACCTTTTCCCGATACGGGCGGACGCTTGGTAGCCATCAAACTTACCAAGAATATCGGCATTGGTTGACAACGAATAAACCCAGCTACCCGTGTTGTAGTTAAGCCCAACTCCGGCCGCGTAGCTAAAATCTCTGTCGTCCATACCTGTAAATACGGCACTGTCATCTTCTTCATAACCTGCAAATATCGGGACAAGCTGAGCGTCAAGAGTAAAGCCACTTTCGCGAAAAAGTTCATAGCCAATAAATGGTCCGTAAACGCGTAACTTTTCACCGGTGTAGCCGATAATAGGAATAGGAACAACGCGATTATCAAAGTCGGTATATACATCTTGCGATGCTGCGACGCCAAACCCCCACATCCAACCCTGAGGCTGTTGAGCGCCAGCTTGTTGTGCAAAAGCAGGAGTAGAACTAACACCTACACAAGCTAGAGCTATTGCGCCAATAACGGTTTTTAAGTTCATAGGTAAATTTCCTTTTTAATCAAGATACTGCTCTGCTGTGTTCTTCGATCATATTCGCTTGTGCCTATTGAGCTAAGCTGTACGTTTTTGCAGCGGCTTCTGAGTGGGCAATTATCTATGCGGATTAATGGTATGGACCCTCTCCTCCCATAAAGGCTTCAAATGAGCCAAGATAGGGTTGTTCAAATCACTATCAAGAAGGAGAAGGTCA